>CAZKCR010000158.1:0-4492 GCA_964551055.1 uncultured Anaeromusa sp.
AGCAATTCCGCCAGCTGTTTCCCAATCCTGCGCACCTCCGCCGCATCTTCGCCGTGGAGCACATAAATGGGATGCACAGTTCCCTTGCGTGCATCCCGCAGTACTTCTTCACATGTCATAGTTCCGCTCCATTTCCCGTTTCAGAGTATATACCGCTGATTTAGTGTACCCCAAAGCCCGGCGTTGTGGCAAGACGCAAAGCATGTCCATCGGTAAAAACCCGCACGGTACCATCTCGATCCGTCCGCCATAAGCGAGCTCCATTTTGTGCTAATTCTTGCAGCGTCTCCGCATGAGGATGTCCGAATGAATTGTTGCGCCCCACTGAAATCAGCGCGATTTGCGGCGCTAACGCAGCTAACGCTTCCGCCTCCCAGGCAAACCGGGATCCATGATGTGGCATCTTCAGCACATCACAGTGCAAATTCTGCGGCAGCCACGATGCCTCTAACTTTGCATCGCCAGCTAGTAGGAAACTTTTTTCACCATAAACCAGCCATACAACCAGCGATTCGTCATTTTCCCCTTTCACCAGTCCTCCAGGAGATCGCAAAGCGTAAAAAGACACGCCGTCATCTTCCCACGAAACACCTTCCCCTGGCGGAACACGGCATACGGAAATACCCGCCGGCAAGGCAAGCTGCAACGCGCTTTGCCCTGGTTTTTCCATAGTCGGAGCCATTAAATAACGGCAAGGAAAACTATATAATACCGCCTGGGCTCCGCCCATATGGTCTGCATGACCATGGGTCAATACCATGCCTTGCAAATTTGACACGCCTAAACGCCGCAAATGCGGAATAACTACCTTACTGCCGGCATCGCCTTGCCTCCACACACCGCCAGCATCCACCACCCAGGCATGACGATGCGGCGTCAGCACCACTAGCGCATCTCCCTCGCCAACATCCAGCATATGCACTTCCAGCTCTGGAGGAAGCCACAACCACGGGCCCAGCCAAAGCGCGCACACCATTAGCCATAGACCTATTTGAAGCACTGCTGGTAATCGCTGTCGCCAGAAGATTGTCAATGCCGCAAAATAAGCCACCGCTGCCAGCATTCCCGGCGGCGGCATGTAGGCCAACGCGCCTGGCGCCTTGGCACACAAAGCGGCAAAAAAACTTCCCAAATATACAAGTCCCTGACAAAGCAGCCAAATTGGCGTCAACCACGCATCTCCTAAAACAAAACCTGCCGCCAGCGAACCTAATCCAAAAATCATAGCGCTTTCCAATAATGGAAGCACTAGCAAATTTGCCAGAAAGGAAACAAGCGAAAATTGTTGAAAATAAAAAGCCAGCAAAGGAAGCGACGCCATCTGCGCCCCCAAGGTAATAGCCAACGGCGCTCCCAACACAGCGGGCACTCGCCATGCCTTAAGAATCTCCAGTGCTTTCGGCGCCAATAAGATCAGCCCTGCCGTAGCAAAAAAAGAAAGCTGAAAGCCAATATCCCAGAGCCACAAGGGCTGAAACAACAGCAGTCCCCATGCGCAAAGAGCCAAGGAATAAGCAGCTTCTTTTTCCCGCCCCCAAGCCAAAGCGCCCAAAGCCACCATTCCCATGCAAACAGAACGCGCTACTGGCGCACACCAACCGGCAATACAAGCATACAACACAATGCCTGTTCCAACAAAAAGCACCTTGCTTTTCTTTCCCATATTCAACCAGGAACCAATCCAGAGAAGCATCGCCCCCAACAAGGACACATGCGAACCGGAAACCGACAAAATATGAACAAGACCTGTGTCACGAAAAGCCTGTGCTGTTTCCGGCGCAATGCCCGCATAGCCGCCAAAGAGCATTCCGTTTAAAACGCCTGATGTCTCCAGCGATAACCGCTCGGCAACTCGCGTCGTCAAAGCCTCGCGCCATTGCGAAAATCGCCACTGCCCCCATTCATATGCGCCAGGACGGTGCAGCACCCTAATAGATCCTGCTTTGGCATTCAAAGTTCCTGCTATTCCCTGTACCACCAGCATTCTTTCACGTTGAGCCTGCCCGTCATCACGAAAAGCACTATTAGAGCTGAGTTTTCCTTCAGCTTTCAAAACGTCTCCTAGACCTGTATGACCTGCAGGATATTTGAGCCAGACCGACTGCCCGCAGGAAATCAAGTCCCCTCCTGGATCCCCCACGGCGTAGCAAGCAAGACGCCCTCGCACCCACCCAGGCTCTTCCTCAAGCAACGTCTGTTCCAATAAAACGCCTTCCACCAACACGTTTTTGCCTTGCCAGTGCACAACCCCTTGCCGCCACTGTTCCAGAACCTGTTCTTCCCGCACCATGCCAGCCATTGCTGCAGCTACTAACAGGCATGCCATAGCGGCTTTCTTAAAACGCTGTGCTAGCATCGCGGCAAACACCACAGAAGCTGCAAATACCAGTTGAAGCGCTAAAAACGGTAAATCAGCTTCACCAGTACCATAAAAATAGATTCCTCCTGCTGTTGCGGCCAACAGCAGCCAAAGAAATGGCAATGTCACAATGCCAGCCTGCCTTGCAGCCGCTCTAAGAGAATTTCGTTCACACCGGGAATTTGCAAGAGCTCCTGTAACGAGTGAAACTCCCCGTGTTCTGTACGATATTGCACAATACGCCGCGCCAAGACCGGGCTAATTCCAGGCAACCGATCCAATTCCGCCTCGCTTGCGGCATTCAAGAAAATGGCCGGAGAGCCCGTACCAGCTACAGCGCGGCTGCTTTGGTTTTTAGCTGATACAATTTTACGGCTTGGCACTTTTACCTGCATGCCGTCTTTGCACTTTTGCGCCAAATTCACCTTTTGCAAATCCGCATTTTCATCAGCTCCGCCAGCCAAAGCCAACACGTCCGCCACGCGCAGCCCTGGCTCTACCTGATAAATCCCCGGCAGCGCTACCGCTCCGCTAACATACACCTTGGCCAACGTTTTGCCCTGAACCGGCGCCGTTTCCAATTTCAACGCAGTTTCCTGCGGTACTACACTTTCTTTTTCTCCCCAAAATTGGACCGCATAGCCACCGCACACTACTAAAATCAACAAGGCCGCAAGAACATATATGCGCACTGCCGGCATGACTGCCATCTCCCTTTCTCCAGCTTCTTTATTTATTAGTGCTTCGACGCGACCACAAGCATCCCTGCTTTGATATAAAACCTAAAAAACGGGCTGCATCGCCAAAAGCAATGCAGCCCGCACATAGACTCTTATTTTCCCGTATAATTTCCTTCCCGCATACAAAACACTTGGTTCTGATTATTGCGGTGAAAGTTGATGCATTCACAGCACTTGCCGTGACGCTCGCAATTGGTCTTCGGACAGATACAATTCGTCTCGTTGCAGTTTGCCATAGTAACAGCTCCTTTTTTTAGGGAGACATCGGCCTAGCCAATATCTTCTTTACTCTGTTTCTATTTTACTACAATATTCACCAATTTTTGCGGTACACAAATAACTTTTACAACTTTTTTATCGCCAATCGCCTGCTGTACCCGTTCTTGTCCCAACGCCAGAGTTTCCAGTTCTGCAGCATTCAAACCAACAGGAACCACAATCTTGTCCCTCACCTTGCCGTTGATCTGCAGAACCAATTCCACTTCGTCCACTTGCAAAGCCGCATCATCATACACTGGCCAACTTTGCTTATGCACGCTGCCGTTTCCGCCGGTAAGCTGCCAAAGTTCCTCTGCCATATGCGGCGCGAAAGGGGCAATCAGACGCAATGAAGACGAAACAAGTTCCTGCGCCAAGCCGGGAACTTGGGCTTTGCTTTCCTCTTTCAAGGCATACATAGCATTAACCAATTCCATAATGGAGCTGATGGCTGTATTGAAGTTAAAGCGCTGCTCGACGTCCTCAGTCACCTTTTTAATGGTGGCATGAAGCGCCCGGCGCAATTCTTTCGCTTCTTTTTCCAGTTGCTCTGGTACATACTCACCGCTTTCCGCAGTAGGCATAAACTGTGCATAATGCAGCATGATACGCCAGAAACGGCCTAAGAAACGGAAGGCTCCTTCTACGCCCTGGTCGCTCCACTCCAAATCTCGTTCCGGAGGCGCTGCAAAAAGAATAAATAGCCGGGCGGTATCGGCGCCGTATTTTTCAACAATCTCCCCTGGCGCTACGACATTGCCTTTGGATTTCGACATTTTCGAACCGTCTTTGAGCACCATGCCCTGGGTAAGCAAGTTTTTAAAGGGTTCATTAGCGTTAATTAAGCCAGCATCCTTCAACACCTTGGTGAAGAAACGGGAATAAAGCAAGTGCAGAATAGCATGCTCAATACCGCCAATATATTGGTCCACCGGCATCCAGTAATCGCCTTTTCCCATATCGAAAGGCGCCTGGGTATTGCGCGGGTCTGTATAACGCAAATAATACCAAGAAGAGCAAATAAAAGTATCCATCGTGTCGGTTTCGCGGCGTGCGTCGCTGCCGCACTTAGGACACTTACATTTCACAAACTCTTCCGCATCCGCCAAAGGCGAGACTACGCCAGCGTCAAAGC
>CAZKCR010000159.1:0-4416 GCA_964551055.1 uncultured Anaeromusa sp.
ATAAATGTAGGCCTTAGGGCCGGAAGACGCGGAGCATTGTCTCTGCTATAATAAAAAGAGAATTTTTGGCTTTTTTGAAGGGGGTTGGGCATGAATATCGTGGCTCGCCTTTGGCGCAATCATAATGAAGCGCTGTTGGTAATTTTGCTGCTGCTCCTTACCTTGGGGACGCTGAACGTATTTAGCGCCAGCTTTGTAACAGCCGGGCAGGAAATGAAAGACAGCTATTTCTTTTTTAAACGGCATTTGATGTCGCTGGCGGTTGGCATTGTTATATTCTTTTTCATGGCGAGAGTGAAATATCAGGGGAAAATGCGTCTTAGCGCGACCTTGTTTTGGATTGCCTGCATGGTCCTCTTGTTTTTGGTGCATGTTTCCGGCGTAACGGTCAACGGATCGCGACGCTGGCTGCGTTTAGCTTCATTTACTTTGCAGCCTTCAGAGCTGGCTAAGCTTGCGGCTGTTTTTTTGGCAGCGGCATCTTTAGGGATCCAAACCAGACGAGGGCGGCTGACCACTATTTTTTCTCCCGCGTTGGTGGCGGCGGCGGCTTTGGCGCTGCCGGTATATTTTCAGCCGGATATGGGGACGGCGGCGCTGATCATCGCGTTGCCCTTGGTGATGCATTTGGTTGCCGGCGTAGCTGGCTGGCAGTGGCTTGTTTTGCTTTTCCTTGGCGGCGTTGGTGTTACTAAGTTGGTTATGGCGGAAGGCTATCGGGCGGAGCGCATTGCTTCGTGGCTTAACCCCTGGCAGTACGCCCAGGATCAAGGGTATCAGGCAGTGCAAGCTCTTTTGGCGATTGGGTCGGGCGGCATCACCGGTACCGGGCCGGGGCAGGGAATGGGCAAGTTTTTCTATTTGCCGGAAGCGCATACGGATTTTGCTTTTGCGGTCTTTGCTCAGGAATGGGGCTTGGGAGGCGCCTGGTTTTTGATCTTTTTATTTGTCCTGCTCTTGGTGTATGGCGGGCAGATTGTGCGCAAGGCGCCGGATTCCTTGAGTCAGATGTTGGCGTTGGGCTGTCTGTTGTTGATTGTGGGTCAGGCGGTAGGCAACTTGTTGATGGTTCTGGGCGTGCTGCCGGTTATTGGCGTGCCATTGCCTTTTATCAGCTATGGAGGCACATCGCTGATTGTCAATCTAGCAGCGATGGGCTTGCTGTTGAATATCGGGCGCCAAGTAGTGGCTGCCGAAGGGGTGGCGGCAGAAGAAGAGGAACCTCCAGAATCACCAGGACAAGGATTAAAAGAGAAGTTGGAGCGCAAACGGCATTTGCGCTTGGTACGGCATTGAAGGCGAAACAGGTAAGGAGGCGGCGGCATGTCGAAATTAGCAGTCTTAAAAAAGGCTAAGCAAGAGATATTTCATGTAGCGCACCCGTTGGCGGCAGAAGCTAAAGAGGTTCGCAAAGCGTACTTACAGGGTTTAGCGGTGGTTGGCTTGGTTGATAAAGCTTTGACACCGCAAGAAAACTCTTTTTTAGAGTTGTCTGCGTTAGCCTTGGAGCTGGAAAACGCAGATCTTCTAGCCGCACAGGATGCGGCGGAAGCCATGGATGGAGAAGGCTTGGCCAAATTGCTTGGCTTGCTTAATGGTGAAGATTTGAGTACAGCTTTTTTGATTGAAGCGCATTTGTTGGCGTTTGCCGATGGCGATCCGGTCAATGAAGAAAAAGAAGGCTTGGATTTACTGGGCGATATGTTGCGCATGCCGCTGACGGTATTTCGGTTTGTGCAGGAATTTGCCTTGGCAGTTCAGCGCAAGCAAGGCAAACAGGCGCAGACGGCCTTAGAGAGTGCTTACAAAAATGGCTTGGATCCGGCTTTCTTGCTGTTGCGCTACTTTTGGCCGGAACTGGCGTATCAGGAAGAAATGGGTGGTTTTGTGGTGCCGGCTGGAATGGTGCGCCGCATTATGCGGCCTACTAAGCTGACCGGACCGGTACGCGTGGAAGCCGGTGGTGAGCTGGTCATCGGCGCAGTACCGATTGTTCTGGATGGTCCAGGAGCTGGCTTGACCATCCAAGGAGGCAGTCTTTCCATGAAAGGGACTACCTTAGAAGCAGGTGGCGTTTGCGAAGCTAGCATGCTGGTGTTGCGTCAATGCCTGCGCATTAAGCTGGAAGGGGTAACCTTTGAAGCCAGAGGCAAAGCGCGGGCTATCTATCAGGAAGGCGGCCTGCTGCATTTGTTTTCCTGTCGCATTTTGGATGGACGAGGCGGGGATGGCGGCGCGATTCATGCGGCGCTGCAAGCCTCGGTGCGGCTGAAGGATTGTCAGGTGCGTCGCTGCCGGGCTAAAGAAAGCGGCGGAGCTATATATATGCTGCGCGGTGCGCAGATGCTTGTGCAGCATACGGAATTTGAAGATTGCGAAGGACCCGAGGGCGGCGGTGCGATTGCAGTACAAGGCTCTACACAGCTTACGCTGGAATATTGTCGCTTCATAGACTGCCGGACAGCGCAGCGCGGCGGCGCGATTTGGAAGGACAATACCGAACCGATGGAGCAGACTTTTGTGCGGCATTGTCATTTTGAAGACTGCGCTTCGGTGCAGGTGGAAAACGCCGGCGGGGCGTTGGACTTATACTATCTGGGCGCGGCGCCGGTGCTGGATTCGTTGAACTTTGTCAATTGCTGGCCGGAAACAGTGCGGCAGCGTTAAGGAGAGAAGACTCATGTATCAATACAGTCTGGAAACGCCGCAGGAAGGCTTTTTGGATATTACCGGGCAGGTCCAAAAAGCGGTGCGGGACAGCGGCGTGAGCGAAGGAACGGCGCTGGTCTTTGTGCCCCATACGACGGCTGCGGTGACCATCAATGAAAACGCCGATCCGGATGTGCTGCACGATTTGCGTTTGGCCCTGGCAGCACTGGTACCTAAGCTGCCTTACCGCCATGGCGAAGGAAATTCTCCGGCACATTTGAAAAGCAGTCTTTTTGGCTGCAGTCAGCTTGTACCTATTGTCGGTGGTAAGCTGGCTTTAGGCACTTGGCAGGGAATCTATTTTTGCGAATTTGACGGGCCGCGGCGGCGTAATTTTCAGGTCGTCGTGCAGGGGAGCTAACGATGTATGTGGCCGTATGCAGCTTGGAATTATTTATACCCCAAGCCGCTTCCCGCAAAGATCGGCGTCAGGTGGTAAAAAGCCTGGTGGAACGCATCCGGGCGCGTACAGGGGCTTCTGTAGCCGAAGTAGACGGTCAGGAAACCTGGCAGCGGGCGACGCTGGGCGTAGCCATGGTCAGCGGTGAAAAAGCGTTTTTGGATAAGCAAGTTCAGCAAGTGCGCCGTTTAGCGGAAGACCAGACTGAAGCGGAATTGGCCTGGTTTACGGTAGAGTATTATTGAGGGCGCTGAATTTTTCATTGAGGAACCAACAGGAGAACCGGAGTGACCGGAGGGTTCGTCTGAGGGTATAAAGGCTGTGGAAATCTTGGCAATAAGATTTCCACAGCCTTTATCTTTGTATTTGAGACAAATTTGTTGCGTTCTGCAGACTATCTTGCTCTAACAAAAGTCTCAAAATATAATAATCCTGACGTAACCCTCTGGGGACCCTCCGTTACTCTGTTACTCTGAGTTCGTTCCCTTCGTAACCGTTATCAAGAGCTCCAATACTCTCGCGACTCTTGTTCAAATTTTCTTTTCAATGGCGCGCGCGCCTAGAGCGAAGGCTTTTTGGCAGTCCGCCGGGAATACCTCGTTGCGCTGCTTGGCTTTGGCCGTTTCATCCCAAGCGGTGGAGACGTACTTAGCGTAATCGGAAAATTGGTAGGTGTCATAGGCGTAAAGCGATTCCGTAGTGCCGAAGATTCTGGCGAAGTATTTCTCCATTGTGCCTAAGGTGTTCGGATAGCCCCAGTCAGCAGCTTTTTCTTCCGCTATGTTCATGGTGTAGATAAAGCTGACTTTTTTCTTCTTCGTCGCCAAAGAGGAATAGTCTTTGTCGTATACGAGATATTGGAAAAGCGTGCGTTCCATGAAGGCGCGCACTTCGCCGGTGACGTTGCCAAAGTAAATGGGTGAGCCAAGGATGATGGCATCTGCTTTTTCAATTTTTTCCAAAATGGGAGTTAAATCATCTTGGTAGGCGCATTTTCCATAACTTTTACCGTCTTTTAGCTTGCAGGCAAAACAGCTTATGCAGCCTTTGAAATTGAGGTCGTATAAATGGATGAGTTCGGTTTGCGCCCCTTGAGCGGCGGCTCCTTCTAAGGCTTTGTTGAGCAAGGTTGCCGTATTCCAGTTTTTTCGCGGACTGCCGTTGATTGCCAATACATACATTGTTAATTCCTTCTTTCTTCTTGTTAGTTCTCCTGTTACAATTACTATAGCACAAAGGCATAAATGAACAAGTATGCAGTTTTTTCTGTGTTGGTATAAAAAAGATACTTAAAGGAGAAAGTATGA
>CAZKCR010000160.1:0-4401 GCA_964551055.1 uncultured Anaeromusa sp.
TAATTGAACTTTCAACTATATTTAAAGTATCAAAATTAAGTTGAACTGTCAACTATTCATCTTAAAAAAACAGGCCTGATAAAGCAAAATGCTTATCAGGCCTGTTTTTACCACTTCCAGGGCTCCCACGACTCCATAGCGGCTGTAATTTGCGCTGGCGTCGTCCGCTCCGGCAAATAATCCAGCTTCACCTGCCCGTTATGCCCGAAAAGCGGCATATGCAGATGCACTTGGTTCACTCCGGGTAAATCCAGCAGATACTGCTCCAGCGCCTGCGTACTTCCTTTGGGAATCCCTGTAATTCGCAGTACCAGGCGCGCCTCTCCCGGCGCGGAGCATCCACAGTTTTTACACATGTTCTTGCCTCCCTGCCTTTCTACACACCTCAAACCAACAGCCTCTTATAAAAAAAACCACAAAGAAGAGACCTTCGCTGAAGTCTTTTTCTTAGTGGATATGTAGCGCAATGTAATCTGGCAAGTAAAAACATTGGTATATTTTTACTTTTACTATACCGTCCAAAGTCCTTGTCGTCAAGGTTCTCACTTTGACTTTCTTTGAAAAATTTATTTTTTTGCTTAATTCAAGAAATTCCCTCTCCATAATCCGCAGCAGTCTCTTTTTCTGTCATTTGCTCCAATAACCGCTCCAGACTCGCCGCAAAACGAGCGTCATCCTCCGCCTGGCGTTTGCGCGGTCCTTTCGTTCGTCCGCCTCCACGGCGTACTTTCGCTTTGATTTCGCGCTCCTCCAGCAAGAAATCCATTTTCTCCGGCCGATACTCGCTCCCGGCTGGGCTGAGGCAATGAGCCTTCTTTGCCAATATCAGCGCCGCCAATCCCCAATCCTGGGTAACAACCAAATCACCCGCTTCCGTCAGGTTCACGATTTTCAAATCGGCTTCCTGCGAAGCATTCCCTACGGTAATATGATGATCTGAAGCAATCTGATGATTAAAGCTTGCCACGGTCACCACCGAAATTCCATAACGCCTTCCCGCGTTCAAACAGCACGAAAGTACTGCTTTCGGACAAGCATCGGCATCAATAATTAATTTCATCATTCCCTCCAACATTACCAAATTACCAAGATTTACTCAGCTTCCACTGTCCCTGAAGCCCCCGTTCACTTCCAAAGCTTTTTTCCACTTTTCCTTGGAGCAGCCATCCTCCAGGGAACGCCCGATGCGCCCCTAAGCTCAACACATAGCTTTGCCGTCCGCCAAAACTATGCGCTTCTTCGCCTGAAACAAGCGCAATGGAATCGCCCTTAAATTCGCGAATATAATCGCCGCGAAGCCAAATACTTTGCGGCAATTGTTGCGTCGTCAGCGACGTATGACGAACTTCCAAACCTGCACGACCTTTCAGCGATGCGCCTTGTTTGACAGAAATCGTTGCTCCCAGTTTGTCTGAAATCGCCGCATGATCTGCAGAGACATATAAAAGCTGCACCTGCGGTTCTACCGTCAGCTCGGCCGTACGTCGCAACGTAACCCCATGTTCCAGCGAAGCTGCCACCATACTGCCTCCGTAGCGTTGGCGCAAACCGTACCCATAATAGCCGGGAACTTCATTATCAACGCTCAGATGCCCATACAAAAAAGCTCCTTGCCAATACGGTGACACAGCTCGTTTTAGGCCGCTTCGCTGTACACCGTACACGCCGCCGTAGTTTGCCGCCAGTTGGTTCGTCACATTGGCCGCGCTCTGACTTAAGCTGCCGCGTCCTTGTCCGGCTACAAGCCCCCAGTAAGCCTCCTGATCGGTTCCGGTTTTTAGCGAACGATCCCAGCCCAGATGCAACCCATAAGACTGATTATGAAAAGAGCTTCCTGCGGCATCTACATACGCGCCATTCCTTCCATAGGATTGTAACCACAAACCCTCCACAGGCAATTTCTGAGTACGAAGCTCCTGCAAATGCTGCGACACATCGCCCAAAGCTTCCCGCCCCAAACGCTGAGCGCCCACCAAGGCCTGGCTGTAGCTGCTCAAATAGTTAGGCGCATACAACGCGTATACCAGCCAGTTCATCGTATTCTCAGACTGGCCGCTGCGCTTCCAGTATTGATAGGCTCCCCCGCTGCGGCTCTCCCCGTTTTGAGACATCGGCGACGCCTCTCCAGCAACAAGCGTTGTGCCGGCCGGTACAGCAATAACGTAAATATCCTGCAAGTCAGAACCCCATTGCTTTAAAATAGCCTGACGGTTTCGAGACTCCTCCGCCGAATAATATACAGGAGACCACCAGGCTCCCAAATAGCCCTGCGCAATCTCATTTGCATTTTGGTGATTACCTCGACGAATAAGTTGCAGCGATTGCGTAGTTTCCACAATCCGTACCGTTGTGTCGGTGTAGCCGCTCTGTCCGGTAAAGGAATAAAAATTACCGTACGAATTTACCGCTGCAAACTTCGTGAACCCTGCATTAATCAGAATCTGGCGCTTCTGCTCTAATAGCGCCGCCGTTACTCCCGGCACAATCTTCGCCGCAGCCTGACCTGAAACGCTTTGGGTCGGCTCCAAACCCTGCGCTTGAATCTGCGCGTCAATCGCCGCTAATTGTTCATTCCAAACGGCTACTTGTCCTGTATCAGCAGAGGCAACAGACATAAAAAACAGCTGCATTCCCAGACAGAAAATACCCATTCGAACCGCATCCTTGCGCATAGGCTCCTCCTTCGCAGAAAAGTTCCTCCTCTCTGCTGCCCTGTACATTCTCGCCTGCCTGCAAGAATCCTGCAAAAGAAACACTGTTGCCTTTATTTTCACACAGGAATCCTGCTTTCTCTCCAGAATACAACATATGATTTTAACAAGACTTCATAGGAAAGAAGGGGATCTTATTGCAGGCTCGCATCATCGCACCCGCTTGCCCTCGTCAAATTCAGCCACGCCGCCCTAGCGCGTCTACCTTGTTAACAACTTTATGTTCGTTTCTTATACTACTGAGCGTTCTTCTCCTTCACACCTCTGTCATTTACGCCGGCGGTTCCGTTGACAAAGGCACCAGCTCGCAGGTGGCCCAATACTTTGAAAGCGCCAAGAAAAATGAAGCCCTGCTGGTCGCCTTTTTACACAAAATGCCTAAAGGAGCGGATTTGCATAACCATCCTTGGGGCGCCGTCTATACCGAAACTCTGCTGGATTCGGCCATCGCTCAAAACCTCGTTTTTGACCGTACCACCAGAGCCTTTGTCAAAGAAACTACGAATCCCTGCTATACTGCGCAGGAGCTAAAACAGAGCAATTCTAAAATGGGCGAAGTTCTTTCCGCTCTTTCTCTGCGCAACCAGCCGAAAGAAGTAGAGAATGGCCACGACCATTTCTTCGATTCCTTTGGCCGCTTTGCCGCCGCCGTGCCCAGCGAAGAAGCTATGCTACGCGAGCAAGTCGGACGAGCAATTAACCAAAAAATCAGCTACTTGGAGCTCATGACCGAACCGCCGCGTGAAGAAGAAGCCATTCGCATCTGGCTGCACCAGATGGATGCGGCGCGCCGCGAGACCATCGCCCAAGCCGGCGGTATCTGGAATGTCGACGTAGCCTATATCATGCCCATTAACCGCAACGCCCTGCCGGACTCCTTAAAAAACGGCCCTTGGAACCAAGAGGTTTACGAAGAATTTTTCACCCAGGAAATACGCCACGCGCTTTCCACCATTGTGCGTTTTTCCGATCAAGGCATCCGCAGCCTTACTTTCTTGGATCCAGAAGATTCCTGGATTTCCCGTACCCAGTTTGATACCCAAATGCGTATTTTGGACCGCGAGTGGCGCACCTTGGTCGCAGAGAATCCAGCCAATGCAGCCAAGCTCAAGGTCAACCTTCATGCGGGTGAGCTTACCTTGGCCTATTCTCCGTATGAACCCATGCGCAACCGTATCAGCCAAAGCATCGCCTTGGGACACGCCTCGCGAATCGGCCATGGCATCAGCATCCAGTGGGAAGACGATGTCTACGGCCTGCTCCGCCAAATGCGCGACCATAAAACAACAGTTGAAATCTGCCTGACCAGCAACGACGGCATTTTAAATGTCGCCGGCGGAGACAAGCATCCCTTCCGCCTATATTGGGACGCTGACGTCCCTGTAGCGCTCTGCACCGACGATGAAGGTATCTCCCGCAGCAATCTGACGATGGAATACGCCAAAGCTGCCCAATGGTTCGGACTCAGCTACGGCAATCTCAAGTGGCTAGCCTTCAGCAGCCTGGAATATTCGTATCTTCCCGGGGAAAGCCTCTTTATAAACGGCGACTTCAACCGCCCCAAAACCGCACTGCCGCAAGGCTCCGCCAAAGCCCTTCTGGAGCAGCAACTGCGCCATGACTTTCAGCGTTTTGAAGCCAACATGGAAAAAAACATCCAGCTTATGAAAAACCGCTAGATTCAATTTCA
>CAZKCR010000161.1:0-4374 GCA_964551055.1 uncultured Anaeromusa sp.
AAGGAAAGAAACGTTAAACTGGACGAGCGAGGTGAGGGTCATACTAGATCAATATGGTAGAAATATTCATTATTTGCGCCTTTCCGTCACGGATCGTTGCAATTTGCGCTGTCAATACTGCATGCCTGCAGGCGGCGTGCCTGATATTGGTCATGCTAACATACTGACGTTAGAAGAGATGCATCAAGTGGTGCAGGCGGCGGCCAGCGTGGGTGTTGACAGCGTTCGCCTGACTGGCGGGGAGCCGCTGGTGCGTAAAAATATTGTGCAGCTGGTAAAAGATATAGCCGCTACGCCGCAGATTGAAGAGGTAGCGCTGACTACAAACGGCATGCTGTTTGCGGAAATGGCCCAAGAATTAAAGCAGGCGGGACTGCGGCGGGTCAATTTCAGCCTAGATACGTTGAACGCCGCTGTTTTTCAGAAACTTACGGGCGCAGATGGGTTGCCGCAAGTACTGCGCGCCATTTCTTTGGCGCTGGAGCTAGGTTTGTCTCCGGTTAAGATTAATACAGTAGTGCTGCGGGGCATCAATGAGCAGGAGGTGGTGGAGCTGGCGTATTTGGCGAAAACCATGCCGGTCCATGTGCGGTTTATTGAATGTATGCCTGTGGGCGATCTGGAATTTTACCGGGAAGAGCGTTTCGTACCCATACGGGAAGTAAAAGAGCGGTTGGCGGCGCGTTACGAGCTGGTTGACGGTGAAGCGCCGTTGGGACATGGACCGGCCCGGTCATATCATCTGCGAGGCGGGTTGGGTACGGTTGGATTTATTAGTGCTATGAGCGAACATTTTTGCGGGGCTTGTAATCGGCTGCGCTTGACCGCGGATGGCAGGCTGCGAGGCTGTTTGTTTGGCAAGGAAGAGGTCAGTTTAAAACCGGTCCTCGCCAAACAGGCAGGTGTAGAAGAACTGGCGGCGCTGTTTCGCCAAGCGGTTTTGGCCAAACCGGAACGGCATTACATGCAACATGGTTGGGGGGCGGATAATGAGCGGAAGATGTATCAGATTGGCGGTTGAATTTTAACGAAAACCCATGCTAGAGGCAGGTTTTTAGATCTTGACGGCGAAAAACAGTAATTGTAAAAATAGTGCAAAAACAAAGTTTCGAATAGGTGTAAGAATATAGCAGCGTTTTTTGGTATTCAAAAAAGGAAAGAAGGCGATGGCAGGATGTTTTATCGAATTAACATGAACGATTTGTCTGTTAAGGAAGAAGCGGGAGAGCAGTATGCAGGTCTAGGCGGACGGGCTTTGAGTTCCCGTATTACCGAGGTGGAAGTGGAGCCGACAGCGCATCCTTTAGGTGAGAAAAACAAACTGGTTTTTGTCACCAGCCTGCTTTCCGGCACTGGCGCTCCCAATGGCGGACGTATGTCTCTCGGCGGCAAAAGTCCGCTGACCGGCGGTATTAAGGAAAGCAATGTTGGCGGCGCTATGGGCACTCGGCTGGGACGGTTGGGCGTTAGAGGCATTATTGTGGAAGGCTTGCCTTCTCAAGGCGGAACGTATGTAATTCAGGCGTCTGTTGCGGGTGTATCTTTAGTGGAGATGCCGGAACTCAAAGGCTTGAATATATACGACACGGTGGCTAAGTTGCAAAGTAAATATGGTGCAAAGGCCGCTATTGGCTGCATCGGTACGGCGGGAGAAAACCGGATGGCCGCAGCCTGCGTGGGCTTTACGGACATGGAAGGAGCTCCTACCCGGCAAGCGGGCCGAGGTGGTCTGGGGGCGGTCATGGGCAGCAAAGGCATCAAAGCCATTGTGGCTGATGACAGCGGCGCGAGTAAAATTGCCTATGTCGATGAAACGGCCTACAGGGCTGGTGCGAAAAAGCTGGCTAACGCTCTTTTGACACATCCTGTCACCAGCCAAGCGCTGCCGGCGTACGGCACCGACGTACTTGTCAATATTTTGAGCGAAGCAGGCGGCTTGCCGACGCGCAACTTTAGCGAAGGACGTTTTGAAGGAGCCAATGATCTGGGCGGCGAGTCCATGGCGGAGACCATCAAAGCGCGGGGCGGCAAGGTGGGCCATGGCTGTTCGCCGGGCTGCGTCATCCGCTGTTCGCAAATTTACCATGACAAAGAAGGCAAGGTGCTCACAGGCGGCTTTGAGTATGAAAGCGTGTGGTCCATGGGCGCAAATCTAGGTATTAATAATTTGGATGATGTAGCCTTGATGAACCGTTTGTGCGACGACTATGGTTTGGATACCATTGACACCGGGGTAGCCCTAGGCGTGCTGATGGAAGCCGGCCTTTTTGCGGCGGGAGACAGCAAAGCTGCGATTTCCTTGATTCATGAAGTGGGACAAGCGACGCCTTTGGGACGAATTATCGGCGCCGGGGCGGCGGTGACAGGCAAGGTGTTTGGCATGCGCCGGGTGCCGGTGGTTAAGGGACAGGCCATTCCTGCCTATGATCCGCGGGCGGTTAAAGGACAAGGGGTAACGTACGCTACGACCCCCATGGGAGCCGATCATACCGCCGGTTATGCGGTGGCTACCAATATTCTTAATGTTGGAGGCAAGCTCGACCCGTTAGTGGCGGAGGGGCAAGTGGATTTGTCCCGGAATTTGCAGATTGCTACGGCCTTTGTGGACAGCACAGGTCTCTGCCTGTTCGTGGCGTTTGCTATTTTGGATATTCCTGCCGGCTTAGAAGGGATTGTGGAAATGTGCAACGCCCGCTATGGCTGGAATAAAAGCGTCGACGATTATTTAGAAATGGGCAAACAGGTGCTGCGGGACGAGCGGCGCTTCAATAAACAGGCTGGGATTGCCGAAGGATCTGACGATTTGCCCGATTTCTTCCGTACGGAAAAACTGCCTCCTCATGAAGTGGTCTTTGATGTGCCGAAGGAAGAATTGAATAAGGTGTTTGATTTCTAAATCGATAAAAAGAACAGCCTGGCCGAAGGGTTTCGGCCAGGCCTGTTTTCAAGTTTGTCCTGGGAAATGAGGTATATAATGGATTTTTTGGCATGCTTGGATTGGCAAAAGGCGCAGGACGTTGTTGCACAGGCCTTAACAACGGTGGCAGAAACAGAAAAGGTGGAGCTGCTGGCGGCGCAGGGACGCATTACGGCGGCGGACATACGGGCGCAAGAGGATGTGCCTCCTTTTTCCCGCTCTACTGTTGACGGTTATGCCGTGAGCAGCGCCGACACCTTTGGCGCCAGCGAGGCTGCGGCTGCGCTTTTGGAATTGGTCGGAGAGATACATATGGGCCAGGAAGCGGCGTTAACACTGGCGCCAGGCCAGGCGGCGGCCATTCCTACGGGGGGCATGCTGCCTGCGGGGGCTGATGCGGTAGTGATGCTGGAATATGCTGAGCAGCCGGACGAACGAACGCTGCTGGTGCAGAAGAAAGCGGCCCCCCATGAGAACGTGCTGACCAAGGGGGAGGACGCAGCCTGCGGCGAAGTGATTTTCGAAAATGGCGTGCGTCTTGGAGCGCGGCATATTGGCCTGTTGGCGGCGTGCGGCTGTCAGGAAGTGCTGGTGCGCAAACGGCTTAAAGTGGGGCTTATTTCCAGCGGCGACGAACTGGTGGACCTTGCGGTGAAGCCTGCTGCCGGGCAGGTGCGCGATGTGAATTCCTATGCCCTTAGCGCGCTTTTAAGCGAGATGGGCTGTGAGGTGGCGCGTTTTGGTATAGTCAAAGACAGCTATGAGCGTTTTTGTGAATGCTTGGCGCAAGCGATAGCGACTTGTCAATTAGTGGTGATCTCCGGCGGCAGCTCCGTGGGAGCTAAAGATTTTACCGTGCCGGCACTGCAGGCTATCACCAAACCGGGACTTTTATTCCATGGTCTGGCGATTAAGCCGGGGAAGCCGACCATTTTTGCCATGGACCAGGAGGTGCCGATTTTTGGCCTGCCTGGGCATCCGGTAGCCGCTTTTATGGTGTGCAGTCAACTAGTGGCCCAGGCGGTACGACGTCTGGCCGGGGAACGGCAACTAGCGGCAGCCAGCGGCGTGCCGGCGGTATTGTCGCGTAATCTGCCTTCCGCGCCGGGACGGGATGATTTTGTTAGCGTGCGTCTGGTGGAGCAGGACGGAAGCTATGTAGCGGAACCTATTTTGGGCAAGTCCGGACTAATCGGCGTATTGGCGCAGGCTGACGGAATATTGCACATTCCTGCGGAAAAGAGCGGTCTTTATCAAGGGGAGAAGGTAATGATCCAGACGGCGACGACTGGTAAGGAAAGGTGCGAGTAAAGGGTGGGGAAAAACAAGGCGTATTTGCACTGCCAGACAAGACAGCAGGCGCAAGTCTTATGGCGAGAGCATTTGGAGGCTTGCGGCTTTTTTGGAGGGAGTTTGGCGGAAGATGTGGCCGTGGATGATTCGCTGGGGCGGGTAGC
>CAZKCR010000162.1:0-4336 GCA_964551055.1 uncultured Anaeromusa sp.
AAAGTGCATACTTTTATAATGGGAGCGATATAGTTATAATGAAAAAAACGCAAGTCGCATTCTCATAGAGCGGCTATAACAGGAGGAATGGATTATGCCGGTTATTACGGTAGAAGGTGCAACGATGAATGTGGAGCAAAAACGAAAATTGGCGGAGGTGCTGACGCGAGAAGCGGCGGAGATTATGAAGGCGCCGGAGACGGCGTTTATTGTGCTGTTGAAAGAAAACAGCACGGAGAATATTGGCGTCGGCGGGACACTGCTTGCGGATAAGAAAAAATAAGGCGGAGACTAGTGAAGGAGGCATGGTAAGATGGGAAAAAATATTTTGGTTTTGACAGGGAGTCCGCGCAAAGGCGGCAATAGCGAGAAGCTGGCGGATGCCTTTATTGCGGGAGCGCAAGAGGCGGGCCATACGGTTATGAAATATACGACCGCCGATAAAACGATCAAAGGCTGTATTGACTGTAAGACTTGCTTTAAAAAAGGCACGGCTTGTTCGATTCCTGATGATTTTAACGAGCTGGCGCCGCACTTGGCGGCGGCAGATATGCTGGTTTTGGCAACACCGCTGTATTGGTTTTCTTTTCCGACGCAGCTGAAAGCGGCACTAGATAAAATGTACTCATTCTTAATCGCTGAAAAGCCTTTGGCGATTAAGGAGTGCGTTTTATTGGTGACTGGCGGCGACAAGGAAGAAAAGGTGTTTGACGGTATTGTCCGTTCGTATCAGCTCATGCTTGACTTTATGAGCTGGCAAGACCGCGGCGTACTTGTCGTGCCTGGACTGCACGATAAAGACGAAATACTAAAGACGGACGCTTTGGAAAGAGCAAGAGCACTAGGTAAAAGCTTGTAAAAACAAAAACTGGAAACGTTTCTATAAAGAAGCCGGTAGCTGCATTATCGATTGATTTGCAGCTGCCGGCTTTTTTTGTCACTCCTGTTCGGGGCGGTGCCAGCATGGCTGAGAGGATTCACTCAGTTAACGCCAGTAAGCCGCTGCGACCACGACGGCTTCGGATTTTTTTTGCGGCCAGCAGTATTTGTAGGGCTTCTCTGATTCTGCTTTCTGGCTCTTGCAGCTTTACGGCCAGGGAACGTCGGCCGATTGCATAATGTCCTTCGTTAGCCTGATGCACTTCTCGATACACTTTCTGTGCAAGCAGTTGAAGGTCATTCGCTGTCAATAGCTTTTCCGACTGCTCGGTTTTGGCGGATGGCAGGAGAAATGATGGCGGAAGCCAATGGGCTTTTGGCGCTGCATCTGGTGACAGCGTCGTGAGATATTCTACCAGGTTTTGCAATTCGCGAATATTTCCCGGCCAGTTGTAGCTTAGCAAGTATTCTTTAAGATGGGCAAAATATTGTTCAGGCGCAACCGGCAGGCATTTTTGACAATACATGGCCGTTGCCAGCAATAAAACATCTTGCCCTCTTTCACGCAGAGGAGGTACGTAGATAGGCAGAACATGCAGACGGTAGTACAAGTCTTCGCGGAAGGAACCTTCTTGTATTTTTCGTTCTAGGTTTTGATTGGTTGCAGCAATGACACGGACATTAATGGGAATAACTTTGGAGCTGCCAACTCGCCGTATTTGCTTTTCCTGGAGAACGCGCAGCAATTTCACCTGAAAAGACAGCGGTGCATCGCCAATTTCATCCAAGAAAATCGTTCCTTGATTGGCTTCCTCAAAAAGACCTACCGCGCCAGTGCGGCTGGCGCCGGTGAAGGCTCCTGGTACGTGGCCGAATAGCTCGCTTTCTAAAAGATTCTCTGAAAGAGCCGCAAAGTTAACGGCTACGAACGGGCCGTTGCGTCGCGTGGAAGCATTATGAATTCCCTGCGCGATAAGCTCTTTTCCTGTGCCGCTCTCGCCGCGAATTAGGAGTGTAGAATCCGATGGCGCCATTTTTTTCGCCATGGCGAGAGTTCTTGAAATTGCTTTGCTTTTGCCGATGATCTTTTCTAATGTGTATGGAGCAATGCTGTGTTCTCGCAGTCTTTTCTCGCGTACCAGTTCTTCAAGGCGATGTATTTCCGCTACATCATGATAACTGTTTTTACTGAGAGTGATAATATCTCGCACATAGTTTGCAGATAGGAATTCTGCGTACACTGAAATTAGTTCCAGCTTTAGCAATACTTCAACAATCGTCGTAATATCGATTAAACGCGTCTTTATATCGATAATCGTTTCTACAAAATCAGGCACTAATTGCGCTTCCCCAGGCGTTACTGCAATTTTTAGTTGCGGGTATTGAGTCATTTCCGGGCAGCAGGGGTGGTAATTGATATGATCAATTCCTAGGGTTTGCAATAAGGCGATGGTAGTATTGGTGCTTGTCATCAAATCGTTTACTAGCAGCACATCGGTTCCAGAGGGGATTGTCAGTAGTTTTTTTACCTCGTGGTAATTGATCGACCGTCGTGCCGTCAGTATCTGCGCTTTTGCAGAACAGATGAGTTTGCCCTGTGTATATGCTTCGTCACTGGCAAATAAAACTACATCTGCCTGGATTTCTTTTGGCGGTTTTTCTCGCAAAAAATACTGGCTGATATTTACGTTATTACCCATGATTTGTTGCAATTGCTGTGCGCAAGCATGGGCAGTGTTTTCTCCCATGGCGACAATGGCCAAAGATTTCAAAGGGACTCCTCCTAATGTAAATATTCCCTTTTATATTCCCTTTAAATCCTTTTTGTCCTTCTTTTCAGAAAGGGATAGTTCTCAATATCCTTGCAAGGGGCGCTTTTAGCGGTATGATTTTTTTCTAATACCTTGGCACGGTCCTTGCTGAGTTAATAATACGCGCGTAGTCTATACATAATTAGGAGGTATTTATGGGATCTACAAAACAAACAAGTACTGTTCAAGTCGGTTGGATTGGGTACGCAGCTTTTTTTGCTGCCATTTTGCTGTTTTCCGGGATTTTTTCTTCTAGCGAAGGGCCTTGGAAGGCTCTCGATTTCAACGTTTTAAACGGAAGTTTTGGCAAGATTCAAGGAGCCGCAGCCAGCTTTACTTTTCGCGGTGCAAATGGAACTGGTGCGCGTGACGGTTTTCTTTTTGCTCTTGAGCTGATTCCGGCTGTTATTTTGGCCCTTGGTCTCGTCAATGTAGTAGATGGCTTGGGGGGGCTGCGAGCCGCCCAGAAATTGATGTCGCCAATCTTAAAACCTCTTCTTGGCGTGCCTGGAATTTGTGCGTTGGCTAATATTGCCAACATGCAAAGTACAGATGCAGCGGCCGGGATGATCAAGGAGCTTGTTGATGCTGGTGAAATCAGCGATGCAGAACGCTCGGTGATCATTGCCTATCAAACCAGTGCGAGCGCGTTTATTACCAACTATTTTTCATCTGGAGCGGCGGTATTCGCCTTTATGACGGTTCCTATTCTGGTTCCTATTATTGTTATGCTGGTGTTTAAGGTGATTGGAGCCAATCTGATGCGCCTTTATTTAAAAACAGTCGCCGCTAAATCTGCATAAGGAGGGGTTACTATGTCTGCAAATGAACAAAGTTCGAAAATAAAGCCAAATGTTTTGGACCTTTTTGTCGAAGGAGCCCGACGCGGTTTCACCATTGGTACTACCAGCTTATTGCCAAACGTTGTCATGGCTTTTGTTATTATTCGCATTCTTGACGTTACTGGTTTGCTTAAGATTATCGGGATTTCTTTTGCTCCGATTATGTCGTTGTGGGGCCTGCCCGGCGAAGCCGCTACTGTCATTATTACCTCCATTATGAGCATGGGCGGGGGCATAGGTGTCGCAGCCAGTCTTTATAACAATGGGATTCTTGATCCGGTGCAAGTAACCATTTTGGTTCCCTCCATCTACTTGATGGGCAATCCAGTCCAGAACGTCGGACGCTGTCTGGGGATTTCCGCAGTCAATACTCGCCATTATGCTGCGATCATCGGTATTTGCATTATTAATGCTCTTCTTTCGATCTGGGCTATGCGCCTGATTGTTCTTTTTTCATAATTTCTAAGTAGGAAGAGAGGATGTTTGCTATGAAAAAACCATTCTTTTCGTTGTTGCGCGGAGCGCAAGTTTTCGCACCAGAGCCTTTGGGTATTCAGGATATCCTTATTGCAGGAAAAACAATCGCGGCCATTGGGAAAAATCTCTCAGTGCCTGTGGGCTATGATTGCCAAGAAATACAGCTAGATGGTAAATGCTTATTTCCTGGTTTTATTGACAGTCATGTTCACTTGATTGGCGGTGGCGGCGAAGGTGGCTATGCTACCCGGACACC
The DNA here is from genome assembly GCA_964551055.1 of uncultured Anaeromusa sp. Lineage (GTDB taxonomy): Bacteria > Bacillota > Negativicutes > Anaeromusales > Anaeromusaceae > Anaeromusa. Next base: position 4,266 of record CAZKCR010000162.1, read on the forward strand.
GGAAGTTTTGCTATCCAGTATAACCACCTCTGGTGTAACAACGGTAGTAGGCTGTCTGGGAACGGACGGCA
>CAZKCR010000163.1:0-1268 GCA_964551055.1 uncultured Anaeromusa sp.
TTCTGGTCAGCCAGGAAGTCGCCGCCGTAGACAGTATCGTCAAAATGCTCGTCAATGGAGTCGTTTTGACCTTTAGTGTTCATGCAGGCGTTAATGCCGCCCTGTGCACAAACGGAATGCGAACGCTTAACAGGGCAAAGGGAGAAGAGATCGACTTCGCCACCGGCTTCGCTGATCTTCATAGTGGCCATCAAGCCTGAAAGGCCGCCGCCAACAACAATAATTTTCTTTTTCACTAGGGTTCTCTCCTTATTTCCAAAATTTAAGATTACAGCAACATGGAATGGGGAGGATTATGCGCCAGCAGCAAATTTGACAACCGCTGCAACGCCAGCTACGCTCATCAAAGCGAAAAGGCCCCATGCCAGCTTATTGACAAAGTTTTGCGCCTTCGGACCGGCAGCAATACCCCAGGTGATGCAGAATGTAAAGAGACCGTTTGTGAAGTGATAAATCGCAGCCACAAAGCCAATAATATACAAAACCATAACCAGCGGATTGCTGAGATAGTCATGCATAGTATTGAAGTTGATTCCAGGGCTGTATTTCATGAAGAAACGCATGTAACCAACATGCCAGATTAAGAAAGCAACGGTAATGAAAGCCGTCATGCGTTGCAGCCAGAACTGACGGTTGCGGGCGTATGTATAGTTGCCCACATTATGCTGTGCATCAAAAGCGTACATCAGACCGTAAATGATGTGGAACAAGAAAGGAATGGCAATGGCGAAGATTTCCAACGGAATCATCACCGCCGTAGGAATGGATGCCAGGTGCTCAACGCCGGCATTAAACATTTGAGGACCCACCAGGGCTGTAGAAATGGTTGCGGTATGCTCCAACAGGAACAGTCCGATCGGCACGATCCCCGAAATGGAATGAAGGCGCCGGATATAAAATTCAGTGTTGCTCATGCTTTTACCTCCTGTATTCGATGGGCACATGATGCACGGGCTAAGCCCGCATTTTTTAGGACGTTAATAGGATTGCTCAACCAGGGAGTTAAATCTTCCGGTATGGTTTTTGTCCTTCTTCGTAGAAGCTGTTCCCTTCACTATCGACAACGACGATGGCAGGAAAATCTTCTACCGTCAATGCAGCTAGTGCCTCCGGACCGAGTTCAGGGTAAGCCAGCACTTCGTATTTTTTGATGCATTTGGCAATCAGAGCAGCAGCTCCGCCAACAGCAGCAAAATACACGGCGCCATTCTTCTTCATGGACTCAACGACTTCTTTAGAACGGGAGCCCTTGCCAATCATGCCGCGCA
>CAZKCR010000163.1:1368-4333 GCA_964551055.1 uncultured Anaeromusa sp.
GTAGTAATACGTTTCTTCTCGGCCATCTCTCTCACACCTCCTTCTTAGAGTTCCACATCGGCATGCCGGGTAGCATGACAGCTGATATTTACAGATACCGGCAAGCCGGCGATGTGCGTAGGATACCATTCAATGTTAACTGCCAGAGCCGAGGTAGTCCCGCCCAGCTGAGGTCCAATGCCGGTCTTGTTGATCATTTCCAGCAGTTCTCCTTCTAGCTTAGCGTACTCCGGATGGTCATTGCGCTTGTCGATGCGGCGCACCAGCGCTTTTTTCGACAACAACGCCGCTTTTTCCATGGTGCCGCCAATACCTACGCCGACAACCATAGGAGGACAGGGATTCGGGCCTGCATGCTTGATAATATCAAGGACAGCCGCTTTCACGCCTTCAACGCCGTCAGCCGGAACCAACATCTTCATGCCGCTTTTGTTTTCGCTGCCGAAGCCTTTCGGGGCCAACTTGATTTTCAGCTTATCCCCTGGCACGATGGTAGTATGAATGACTGCGGGAGTATTGTTCGTCGTGTTTTTACGATTGAACAGCGGCTCTTCCACAACCGATTTACGCAAATAGCCTTCGGTATACCCTTTCGCTACGCCGGCATTGATGGCTTCCGTCAAGTCGCCTCCAACGATGTGCGCATCCTGACCGAGCTCCAAAAAGATAACGGTCATGCCAGTGTCCTGGCAAATCGGCACGCTTTCCTCACGAGCGATGTCGGCATTTTTGACGATCTGAGCGATTACGTCTCTGCCGAGGGGAGATTCTTCGGTCTCCTGAGCTGATTTTAAAGCTTTGTACACGTCGTCCGACAAATAGTAGCAGGCGTCCATGCACATTTTGGCAACAGCCTCAGTAATTTTGGCAACCTCAATGGTACGCAAAGCAACTCCTCCTGTTTCTACATAAATTTAAATAGATGGAAATAATTTTTACGTTAATTTTAGCACAATCACGTTGCCTTTACAACCTTAAATTTTTTAATTACTTTTCTATCAAAAACTGCTCAAACCCTTGAAAATGAAGGATTTCCGCCTCCATTACCTTACCGTTTTCTATACAGACCTTCCCCCAACTTGGCGCCTCATCTCGGGAATGTTCCAAACTTCCAGGGTTGAATATTAATACAGAGTTCTGTACTTGGTTTTCATTTTGATGAGTATGACCATACACGGCCATTTGCGCGCCGTATTGCTGCGCCCACCAAATCAGATCGCCTCGTCCGTTTTTTACATGCTGTCGGTGACCATGGGTCAGCCAAATCAATACATTTTCGATCTCTACAAATTCTTCAACCTTCCCATCTCCCGGCCGATCGCAATTGCCGGCAACAGCGACCACCGGTACAGGGCACCATGTAGCCAGCCACCGTGCGTCTCGAATGTAATCTCCCGCATGCAGCCACATATCTACAGGACCGGTTTCCTCAACCGCCCGTTTTAGCAGTTGCAGGTTTCCATGGGTGTCGCTCAAAATTCCCAAGCGTTTCATTTTAATTCCGCCTCAACCAATTGCGCCGCCATAGCTACAATAGCTTTGCCGCGATGACTAATGGCGTTTTTTTCCGACAAAGTCAACTCAGCAAAGGTCTTAGCCAATTCAGGCAAAAAAAACAACGGATCATAACCAAACCCGCCGTCGCCTTTCTCCGTCATAAGCAGCCTTCCTTCCACAACACCATCTGCTTCCAATATCCTCCCGTCTGGAAAGGCTAAGGCCAGAGCGCAGCGAAAGCGCCCTGTACGCCGTTCCGATTCGACATCAGCCATCTGTTGCAGCAACTTGGCGTTATTGGCCGCATCATTTGCTGCTTCCCCTGCATAGCGAGCAGAAAAAACCCCAGGAGCTCCTCCCAAGGCATCTACTTCTAAACCTGAATCATCCGCCAAGCAAGGTTTCTTGGTAGACTGTAAATAATGCTGCGCTTTTTTACGGGCATTTTCAGCAAAGGTTGCTCCATCTTCCACCGCTTCAGGAATATCCCCAAAATCTTTTAAAGACAAAACCTTCACAGGCAGTTGGCTGAACGCCTTTTCAAACTCAGCAACTTTCCCCTGGTTTTTACTTGCAACAACAATCTCTATCATGGCTCCCGCCCTACTTTCCAGGCTAACGGTCCAAGAATATCCTTCTGATAGTCAATTAACGTCCCCACGCCCTGCTCCGCCAAAGCCAGCATGTCTGCCAGTTCTTCCCTGGCAAAAGGCCGCTGTTCTCCAGTTCCCTGCACTTCGACAAAGCGTCCGTTCCCTGTCATGACTACATTCATATCTACGATCGCCCTGGAATCTTCTTCATAGCACAAGTCCAAATAGGCTTGCTCGTCCACAATACCCACGCTGGCTGCTGCTAAAAAATCGGTAACAGCAAAAGGTTTTTTTTCATCATAAATGGTATTGACCGCGTCCACTAACGCAATAAAAGCACCGGTAATGGATGCCGTTCTGGTGCCGCCGTCGGCTTGCAGTACGTCACAGTCAATCCAGACCGTCCGCTCTCCTAAGGCCTTAAGATTTACCACGCTGCGCAGCGCTCTTCCTATGAGACGCTGGATTTCATGCGTCCGGCCAGTGACTTTCCCTTTAGCCGACTCGCGTACATTCCGCACCTGCGTTGAACGAGGCAAAAGCGCATATTCAGCAGTAATCCAGCCTTCGCCGCTGCCTCTTAAAAAATGAGGCACTTTATCCTCAATCGTCGCCGCGCATAACACCCGCGTATTACCAACCTCAATCAAAGCCGACCCTTCGGCATAGCGCATATAGTCTCTTTGAATACTCACCTTGCGCATTTGCGCCGGCATACGTCCATCAATTCGTTTCATGACTGCCTCCTATTAGCTTTAGAAAAGCGACCACAAAGACAGATGTCTTCGTGGTCGTCAGCTTGCTCAGACTCGATAATGCGAAGCGATTTTAGCATAGTTCTTAATTACGACAATGGGCGTCTTTTGCGAAGCATT
>CAZKCR010000164.1:0-4325 GCA_964551055.1 uncultured Anaeromusa sp.
ATGCTCCCGGAACCTGCAAGGTCGGCGTTATCAGCACTCTATTTTGACGGCCTCGTTCCACCTGCAGCTGTTCCACTAGCGAAGAGGCTTTGACTCCAGAGGCCCAGATCATGGTACGCGCCGCCAAGGTACTGCCGTCGCGAAAAGTCAGGCAAGCACCATCATACCCGGCAACAGCCGTTTGCAATCGCACTTCTACGCCTTTGCGGCTCAATGCTTGCCGCGCCGCTTCCGATAAGGCTTCCGGCACCATAGGCAGCAGCCGCTCCCCCGCCTCCACTAAGACCACTTTAATTTCTTCACGCAATAATGCCGGATAATCAGGCAACAGCGTCCGTTCGATCAATTCCGTCAAGGCGCCGGCGCACTCTACGCCAGTAGCGCCGCCGCCGCTGACGGCAAACGTCAGCAACGCCTTGCGACGCTGAACCTGCTCTTCTTGCTGCGCTTCTTCAAACTTCAACAAAATATGATTGCGAATCGCAATCGCTTCGTCAATGTCTTTTAAGACAAAGGCATGCGCTTGCACATCTTCCATGCCAAAGAAATTAGTTTCTCCGCCTACTGCTACAATCAGGTAATCATAGGTGACTTCGCCACTGCTGGTTTGCACCGTCTTCTTGGCAAAATCCACGCCGGCGACCTCCGCCATGCGAAACTCTAAATTCTCCTGCTTTCGTAAAAGCGAGCGAGTGGAGCTTGCAATATCAGCCGGCGCCAATGCGGCGGTGGCTACTTGGTACAATAAGGGCTGAAACGAATGATAATGACGCCAGTCGATCAACACCACGTCCACATTCTTATCCGCCAATTGGCGTACCGCTTCTAAGCCCCCAAAGCCGCCTCCAACGACAACAATTTTAGGTCTTTGCTGCAATGCTTGCATAATGCCACCTCATCTTGTAATTTATGACCAAAATAAATCTTTACCAAAATTCCAAAGGCTTCTCAATCTTTTTAGTGATTTTTTTCACTTTCTTGTGCAAAAAAAATATATTTGTATACACAATACAGTACCCTTGTTTGTGATTATTTTACCATACTCAGCTTTTCAGTGTAAATATATACATCGCTTTAATTAATATCTTTTATCGTTTAATAAATATATCTTTTTTCATATACGGCTCTTTACTTTTATATTACTTTTTTTGTATTATTCATTCTATTCCTTGTTTGATATGTACACTTATATAAATAGCTGCTCTAACTTTGACAAATTCATTTTTCTTTCTTGTCTTTTCTTATGCATTGATATACAATTTCTTTCTGTCTGTGCTCGCACCGGTTCCAATGATGCAAGTCTCTGCTAAGTCAAAGTATCGGGACTATTTTACCCGCAGTACTTATAAAAACAGGACTTTTCATCTTTTTCGCCCAGGACGCCAAAAGCACAACATATAGTGCACATGCCCATTGACCAACACTATATATTCATGTAAAATTAGAATCGACTTTACAAGAAAACTCGCATTTCACATCTACATAAGGAGGTGACTGGCGCAGCATTTTATGCTGCCGCCTTGCCCATGCTGACTACCATTGTTAAACGTGACGGACGTCAAGTTCCCTTTAACCTAGAAAAAATAGCTAATGCCATTGCCAAGTCCCTGCAAGCTGCAGGAATTAACGACAGCACGAAAGCCTTGCAACTGGCTACGGAAGTAGTTCACCAAGCTACCCAAGTTTATACCGCACAAAACACGCCACCCAGTGTAGAAGATATCCAGGATATTGTGGAAAAGGTTTTAATTAACGCCGATCTGGCAAAAGCTGCTAAGGCCTATATTTTATATCGTGCTGAACGCACCCGAATGCGGGAAATGAACACCCGTTTAATGAAAACCTATGAAGAAATTACGCACAGCGCTTCTAAAGAAAGTAATTTGAAGCGGGATAACGCCAATATTGACGGCGATTCCTCTATGGGCGCCATGTTAAAATACGGCTCAGAAGGCGCCAAAATATTCAATGAAATGTATATCTTGAAACCGGAACATGCCAAAGCCCACAAGGACGGCGATATCCACATTCATGATTTTGATTTCTATACCTTAACCACCACTTGTTGTCAAATTGATATCCAGCGCCTGTTCCAAGGCGGTTTCTCCACCGGCCATGGACAACTGCGGGAACCAAACGATATTTCCAGTTACTCCGCTCTTGCCTGCATCGCTATTCAGTCCAACCAAAACGACCAACATGGCGGTCAAAGCGTGCCTAACTTCGACTACGGGTTGGCAGAGGGCGTCCGCAAAACCTTCGTCAAGCGCTACCAAGATAATCTGAGCAAAGCGTTGTTCTTTGAGAGCGGCCTGAAAAATACTGGAGACCTTGTCGCCAAAGCGGCTCACTCCTTATATGAACAAGAGCAACAACAAATCACTTTGACAAATGACAACGGCTATCAACAAAAAGAATTCTCTTTGCTGCAAAATTCTTTTGACGATGCTTTACTCAACAAAGCCCAGCAGTTTGCTTTTACGCAGGCTGTCGCGGAAACCGACAAAGCCACCTACCAAGCCATGGAGGCTCTGATTCACAATCTTAATACCATGCACAGCCGGGCTGGCGCGCAGGTTCCCTTTAGCTCTATCAATTACGGCACCGATACGTCTCCAGAAGGACGCATGGTAGTCAAAAACATTCTCTTAGCTACGGAAGCCGGCTTAGGCTGCGGCGAAACGCCTATTTTCCCTATTCAGATTTTCAAGATCAAAGAAGGCGTCAGCTATAACCCGGAAGATCCTAACTACGATCTGTTCAAGTTGGCCTGCCGCGTCAGCGCGAAACGCCTCTTCCCTAACTTTTCTTTTATTGATGCGCCTTTTAATTTCCAGTACTACCAAGAAGGCCGCCCGGAAACGGAGATCGCCTATATGGGCTGCCGCACGCGCGTTATTGGCAACCCCGCCGTTCCTTCCCAGGAAATTGTTTACGGCCGCGGCAATCTCAGCTTTACGTCAATCAATCTGCCTCGTTTAGGCATTCTCAGCCATGGAGACAGCAAGCAATTCTATAAAAGCCTGGACGAACTCATTGATCTTTGCATCGACCAGCTTTTAGAGCGCTTTGAAATCCAATGCCGCAAGAAAGTCCGCAACTATCCGTTCCTCATGGGCAATGGCATCTGGTTGGATTCAGACAAACTTTCCGCTGACGACGAAGTGCGCGAAGTGCTCAAACATGGTACGCTGACAGTGGGCTTTATCGGCTTAGCTGAATGCTTAAAAGCCCTCACAGGCCAGCACCACGGCGAATCGGACGCGGCGCAAGAAGCCGGTCTGCGCATCGTTAAGCATATGCGGCAGCGTATGGATGACGCCGCTAAACAATATGGCCTGAATTTTTCTCTGATTGCTACGCCTGCGGAAGGACTCTCCGGCCGTTTCGTAGATATGGACCGCAAACGCTTTGGCAGCGTTCCCGGAGTCACGGACCGCGCCTATTATACCAACTCCTTCCATGTGCCGGTCTATTGCCCTATCAGCTCCTAGAAAAAAGTGCAGTTGGAAGCGCCTTACCACGCACTGACCAATGGCGGCCATATTACCTATGTGGAAGTAGACGGCGATCCCCTCAAAAACCTTGACGCCTTCGAGTCCATTGTCCGCTGCATGAAGGAAAGCGGCATTGGCTATGGCGCCATCAATCATCCCGTAGATCATGATCCGCTGTGCGGCTACAATGGGATTATTGACGAGGTCTGCCCGCATTGCGGACGCACCGAAAACGAGTCCGGTTCTTTCGAGCGCATTCGCCGGATTACCGGATATCTTGTGGGCACACTGGATCGATTCAACAATGCCAAGCGCGCTGAAGAGAAAGACCGTTATAAACACTTAGCTATTAGCGAACAAGCTTAAATTCAAAAAAGCTTTCAACCTCCCAATGATAGGACGCTGCCTATCGTTGGGAGGTTTTTTAATAAAAAACTCCCCATTTTCGATGAATAAAAAGGAAAACTTTAGCAGTACGCTGAATTATAAAAAAGTTCGTTAAAATCAGACTTCACTTGCAGCAACCAACATACATGTTAGAACCTAAGGAGGAGTCCGTTTATGATGCAAAGCAATATCACTTGCAAGCACGACAACTCTTGCTTCTTAAATACTATTGCCTACGAAGCGCTTCTTAACCAAATAAGCGACATCGTTCTCCTCACCCATCTGGATGGCTCCATCTGTTATGCAAATCAAGCAGCTTCTGACGCCTATCAATATTCACAAACGGAAATAGCAGAACTGTCGCTGCAACATCTTTGCACGCCGACCTCTGCAACCTACCTTCAGCATCATCTTGCCGAAGCAAGAGCCACTGCTAAAACT
>CAZKCR010000165.1:0-4261 GCA_964551055.1 uncultured Anaeromusa sp.
ATTGAACTTCCAGGCCCTTGCGAGTGCCTGTGATAATACCGGCGGCGCGCAATTTCTGGAGGTGTTGTGAGATCGTAGATTGCGGTGCCCCTAAACATTCTTGCATATGCGAGACGTTGCAACCGCCTTTTTGAAGCAGACCACGGACTATGCATAGACGTAAAGGGTGGGCCAGCGCCTTTAACAGCTCGGCTAAATCGAGATAGGCTTTTGTATTTGCGTCCATTGCTGCACTTCCTTTCGAATCGTTATATCTGATTATTACGATATAAGGATAACTCTTGTGGAGGTATCTGTCAAGAGACTGTATTTGCTGCTATTTTAGCGAAGCTGAGCCAATACTAAGAAAGAGGTATTTTGTCTGTTTTCAAATTAAGAAGAAGCAGGAAATAGAAACGAACTTAAAAACTGGCAAAATGACTGATTTTTCCGATTTTTAAAGATTGACTTATTTTCCAATTTGATTCATATTGCAAGTAAGAACTAGAAATAGGCTAACTTGCGTTCTCTGAAAAGAAAGGGGGAAGTACAATGAAAGATATGGAATTGGTAGGAACTGTTTCTTGGAGAGCGGTGAATGCCTGCGAAGGCGAGTGGGATGCAGATGAGATGATTTTGCACAGAAACGGACAATTTTATTCCTTCCGTAATGGCTCAGAGCCTGTACTTCGTCCAGAGATTATGACCATGGAAGAAGCGTTGGCTCTTTGTACGGAGCGGCCCCATGGTGTGGAAGAATGCTGGGATGTTCCGACGAGACATAAAGTGGGCATGTCGTAGGAGAAGCATTAAGAAGTAACGGCATATACGGGAATAGTAAAGATCCCCTCGGTGCATTAGCGCCGGGGGGAGCTTTCTTTAATGGTGTCGATTCTTGCAGTAGTGTTCAAAAATATATGCTAAGGCGAGGAGAAGCGCCAAACCTCCCCAGAGAGCGGTTTTGGTCAATGCTTCTTGCCGTTGCCGTTGGGCTTCTGCGATTCGCTGCTGCAGTTCCTGGCGCGGCGGAGTATGCTTGGGATTGGGAGAAAGCAGATGCTCTAGTTCCCTTTGTTCCGCTTTTTTCAACGACCATTCAATGAAGTCGCGATTAACATCTACAGTGCCTTTTACTCGTTCGTACTCGTCGCGCAGTCTGCGAACCTGAGATTGCATCCGCTGCTGCTCTTCATTCCAATATTTTTCTTCCAGCGGCGTTGGCGGCGGTTGCGTCATAGGCGCAGCTAAGGCGCTTTGATAACGTTGAATGTCATAACTGCAGTAAACATAAACAAAACAAAGCGCTGCGCCATAGAGAAAGAGACAGCAAATAACTTGGATGCGATATGTATTCAAACCAGAACATCTCCTATTATTGTAAAAAGTGAGTATTCATAACAATTCAAATACTGTCCAATTCGGTTAACAAAAGGAATTTTCCTGCCGGAAGCGGCACTATGGCAGGATTTTTGCGATAGTATGTTCAAATACTATGTATATACTGAGCAATTGTAAGGAGGAGCAGTCATGGATGAACAGGTGCAGTGGTTGAAACAGTTATCAGAGGCAGATGGCGTATCTGGTTTTGAAGGCGAAGTAAAGGAGTTATTGAAGGAAAAACTGGCTGGATGCAGCGAGATTTCCTATGATAAAACAGGTAGCGTGCTTTTTCGCACTCACGGCGGTCAAAGCGGACCCAAGATTATGTTGGCAGCGCATATGGACGAAATTGGTTTTTTGGTGAAGCATATCACGAAGGAAGGATTTTTGAAGTTTACCAATCTGGGAGGTTGGTGGGATCATGTCACTCTGGGACAGCGGGTTATGGTGCTGACGTCGAAAGGTTCTCGCATCCCCGGTGTGGTTGGCAGCAAACCGCCTCATATTTTGAGTCCGGAAGAACGGAAAAAGCTTGTAGATCGCAAGGATATGTATATTGATGTAGGGGCTGTCGATGAAAAGGAGGCCAAGGAGGTCTTTGGCATTCGTCCGGGGGACCCAGTCGTGCCGCAGGGCGAATTTGCCGTTATGGCTAATCCGGATTTTTTATTAGGCAAGGCTTGGGATAATCGGGTGGGCTGCGCTATTATGGCCGAAGTGTTGTTGCAGCTGAGTAAAGAGAAGCATCCCAATGAAATTTATGGGGCAGGTACGGTTCAAGAGGAAGTAGGTTTGCGTGGCGCCCAGACGAGCGCCGCAGCCATTAAGCCGGATCTCGCGTTTATTATTGACACCTGTGTGGCGGGAGATACGCCGGGTGTAACTCCGGAACAAGCATCGTCTAAATTGGGACAGGGTGTGGCGGTTACCTTTTATGATGCGTCTATGATTCCGCATACTCCCTTGCGCAACTGGGTAATTGAGATGGCGGAAACGGAGAAGATTCCCTTTCAACTGGGCTTTTCCGAAGGCGGCGGCACGGATGCCGGCAAGGTGCATCTCTATGGAGACGGCGTGCCCAGCTTGGTGTTGAGCGTACCGACGCGGTACATTCATAGTCATCATGGCATTATTCATCGCAAGGACTATGAGTCGGCGGTGCAACTGCTTTGCGCCGTACTGCGCAAGTTGGATCAGAGACAATATGAGGAGCTGTTACAACGATGAGTAAAAACAATATAATGGAAGCCTTTGCAGGTAAGACGCCTCAATTGGGCCAGAATGTGTTTGTGGCGAATGGCGCGCGTGTAATTGGTGATGTAACGTTGGAAGATAACGTGAATATTTGGCACAATGCCGTGTTGCGCGGCGATGTGCATCCTATTTTTATCGGCGCTAATACCAATATTCAAGATAACAGCACGGTGCATGTCATGCATGATTATCCGGCTATTATTGGCAGGGATGTTACTGTGGGGCATAATGCGATTGTGCATGGCTGCAAAGTGGGAAATAATTGTCTTATCGGCATGGGAGCTATTTTGTTGAGTTACTGCGAGATCGGCGATAATTGCATAGTTGCTGCTGGTTCCTTGGTGCCGGAACGAAAAGTGATTCCCCCTGGCTCTTTGGTGATGGGATCGCCGGCGAAGGTGGTCCGCTCTCTTACAGAGGAAGATATTGCCGCTTTACAAGCGTCGGCTAAGTCTTATGTAGAATTGGCGGCAAAATACATGAACGTTGAGGAGTGAGGCGTGCATGGAAAAAACACTGGTGCTTTTAAAACCCGATGCAGTGCGACGAGGGCTATGCGGCGCTATTTTAAACCGCTTTGAGCAAAAGGGTTTGCAAGTAGAGGCCTTGCGCATGTTGAGCTTTGACGAGGCCTTAGTGCGGGAGCATTATCAAGAGCATGTGGAGAAAGCGTTTTTTCCGGAGCTTGCTGCGTATATTTTATCGGGGCCAGTAGTGGCGCTGGTATTGATGGGATCGCGGGCAGTAGAGCAAGTGCGGCATCTTGTGGGAGCTACCGATCCGTTGCAGGCGGGAGCGGGTACGATACGCGGAGATTATGCGTTGAATGTGACGGAAAACGTGGTACATGCTTCGGATAGCCTGAATAGTGCTAGTGTAGAGATTATGCGTTTCTTTCCAGAGTATAAAAAAGGGGAGGTATAGTAATGAGTGTGTATACGAAAACCGGAGATAAGGGTACGACAGCGCTTTTAAGCGGTGAGCGGGTGGATAAGGATTGTTTGCGAGTGGAGGCCTATGGCTCGGTTGACGAAATTAGTTCGGCTTTAGGGTTGGCTCGGGCCCAAGCGGTATCGACGGAAGTACAGGAAACTACGCTGGTAGTGCAGAAACTGCTGATGCTGGTGATGGCAGAAATGGCCAGCGTCGACGGTGCTGTCTATGTGAAACCGGAAGAAGTAAGCAAGCTGGAAGCAGCCATTGATCGTTTTCAGGCGCAGCTGCCGCCGTTGAGCTCGTTTATTATTCCGGGGGACACGGTAGCGGCGGCGGCGCTGGATTTGGCGCGGACCGTTACGCGGCGGGCTGAGCGCCAGTTTGTGCGTTTGCGACGGAGTGAAGCTGTGTCGGAAACACTTGGGATTGTATTGAACCGGATTTCTGATTTGTGCTTTGTTATGGCGCGTTTTGAAGCGGAAGTAGCCGGAAAATAGTTTTTGTTAGTTAATGACGCAAGGCCCTGCCTGCAGAAAATGATTCTGTGAGCAGGGCTTTATTTTCCATAAAATCGGAAAGATATAGCAGGAATATTTGCATTTAACAGAGAATTTACAAAACATCATATCTGTGATGATAACTGGAAGGTAAGATAATTGCTCGTACCATGAAATCCTTTGTTTATTACTGTTTTTACGATAAAAGCAAAAAA
>CAZKCR010000166.1:0-4241 GCA_964551055.1 uncultured Anaeromusa sp.
CTTTCGCCCAGGTCACCAGCATTGCCGATGTCTATGACGCAGTCACAAGCGACCGCCCCTATCGCTTAGGCATGGCCCCCGACCAAGCCTATGATCTGCTGCAGGCCTTATCAGGAAGTCATTTTTCACCCCAAGCCTTAACGGAATTTTTCGCTCATTTGGCTACCTACCCCATCGGCTCCTTTGTATGCCTGAACACGGGCGCTTTCGGCATTGTGCTGGACGTCCCCTCCAAACTTCCCTGCCGCCCTTTGCTCCAATTGGTTACTGACGAAACCGGTCTGCCTTTAAGTGAACACGTAACATTAGACTTAACGGAAAATTTGACCGCCAAAATTATTCGCTTGCTTACGCCAAAGGAAATTTCCGCCCTCCCCCTCTGTCAAGCCTAAGCAGCCAAGGAGGCTAGCTCCATGCAAGAAAGAATACGCCTATTACGCAACACCTTGCCCGCTTCCGGACCTGTTATATACTGGATGAGCCGCGAACAGCGCTGTCGTGATAACGCTGCTTTAGTGTATGCCGCCGCGCTTGCTTCATCGCTGCAGCGCTCTCTAGCAGTCGTTTTTTGCTTAAGCCCTTCTTTTTTACAAGCTTCTTGGCGTCATTATGATTTCATGCTCCAAGGCCTGGAGGAAACAGAACAAGAGCTGGCAGCCTTGGGCATTCCTTTTCAGTTGCTGCCGGACGCCGCCCCTAAAATCTTGCCGTCTTTTTTAAACCAACAGAAGGCGGCTTTTTTAGTTTGCGACCTAGATCCCCTGCGTCTTAAGCAGCGCTGGTTAAAAGAAGTCCTGGAACAAACACACTTGCCTGTCGCGGAAGTAGACGGGCATAATATCGTGCCTCTTTGGGTGGCTTCCAGCAAACGGGAATACGCCGCCTACACACTGCGCCCCAAACTCCATCGTCTTACACCCCAGTTTTTAAGCGCCCCTGCAAGCGTCGCGGTCCAAGGTCCCCCTCTTGCACCGCGCACTTCTTGGGGAAAATGGCGAACTATCGGCAAGCAGCACACTGGCCCTGCGCCGGTGACCTGGCTAAAACCAGGCAGCAGAGCCGCCTTGCAGCGGTTGGACTATTTTCTTCACCAGATCTTGCCCGGCTATTCCTGGAGACGAAATGATCCAAATCTTCCGGGACAGTCGCAGCTTTCCCCTTATTTGCATTTTGGTCAGCTTTCCCCTCAACGCGCCGCCTGGGAAATACAGCGCTTGTTCCCCGCAGGTAGCCCAGACAGCGACGCTTTTCTCGAAGAGCTTATCGTACGCCGCGAGTTAGCTGACAACTATTGCTTCTACACACCGGACTATGATCAAATAACAGCCTTCCCGCCTTGGGCGCAAACGACGTTAGAAGAACATCTCAGCGACCCTCGACCGGCAACATATCTATTTTCACAACTAGAAAACGGAACTACTGCCGATCCTCTTTGGAATGCCGCTCAGAATGAGCTAGTGCAAACGGGAAAAATGCATGGCTATCTACGCATGTATTGGGCTAAGAAAATATTAGAATGGTCGTCACATTCCCAAGAAGCCTTGGATACAGCCATTCTTCTTAATGACCGGTATTCCTTAGACGGCCGCGACCCCAACGGCTATGCAGGAATTGCTTGGAGCATCGGAGGCGTCCATGATCGCCCTTGGCCCAGCCGCCCTGTTTTCGGCAAAGTTCGTTCCATGACCTTCGGCGGCGCCAAAAAGAAATTCGACGTAGCCAAATATATCGCTGCCCATTCGCCGGATAACCAAAAATAGAGAAACAGAATTAAACAAGAGAACCGGAGAAAAGGAGGGTACGCAGGAGGTTACGGAGTACGAATTTTTAAATGAGGAGTACGATGGCGCGGAAGTACCTGACGTACGCGATCCGGATATGCCATGGATATCTGGCCTTTTAAAGAGAGGCCTATGACGGCGGCCATTGTATTTGAGACTTTTATTGGAGCAAGGCGGTCCGCAGGACGAAAATGCGGGCTAAGACGGATCGCAGTTTCGCCTGTTTGAGCACAGCGAGTTAAGAAACTGCCGCCTTAGCCCGCGCTTTCGAGGCGCGCGCAAATCTTGTCTCAAATGCAAGGCTGCCCCCCGTATCAACTGCTACAACATGCTCAAAAAAAAGAACTGCCTGCTGCGGACATCGCTCCGCAAAAGGCAGTTCTTCTCTATGCACTTACTCTTTTTTCTCGCCCACAGCCATGGCGCCTTCTTCACCCGTACGAATGCGAATGGCGTTCTGAATGGGATATACGAAAATCTTGCCGTCGCCCAATTTACCAGTTCGCAACGTATTGCGCATCACATCCATGACGGCTTTCATTTCGCTTTCCTTGACCACGGTTTCTACTTTAACCTTGGGCAACAAATTGACCGCGTACTCCGTACCGCGATACACTTCAGTATGCCCTTTTTGACTGCCACAGCCATATACCTGGGTCACCGTCATACCGGTTATGCCGATCTCCGCCAAAGCATCCTTCAGATCTTCCAGCTTACCTGGACGAGTGACCACTTCGATCTTAATCAAATCGCTCATACCCAATCCTCCCTCAACTCGCATTTCTCTTACTACTTACTACAGTTTACGAGAAATGCGCTTTCGTGGCAACAGGTTGCTCCAGCCGTTCGAACGACATGGCTCCGGCGCCCATGGGAACGCCTGCGCCAAATTCCTGGCTTACATAGCCGTTTTCGCCGTGTTCGCTGATATCAAGCCCCACCACTTCTGCATCTTCAGAAACACGCAGTTCCGTAAAGATGGCAATCACTTTCAGAATCACAAAGGTCATAACAGCGGCAAAAACAATCGCCATACCCACGCTGGCCGCCTGAATCCAGAACTGCTCCAAGCCGCCGCCGTAGAAAAATCCATCCGCTCCAGCGGGATTCACTTCTTTCGTACAGAACAAGCCGGTAGCCAAAGCGCCCCATGTGCCGCCCACGCCATGCACGCCGAAAGCGTCCAACGAATCATCATAACCCAGCCGACGCTTGCAGACACTGACTGCGAAATAGCACAACATGCCTGCTCCTAAACCGATAATAACGGCCGGCACAATTTCCACAAAGCCTGCTGCCGGAGTAATGCCTACCAAACCGGCGATGCTACCGCTGGCAATGCCCAAAACAGTTGGTTTGCCATTATGCATCCATTCTACCAGCAACCATCCCAAAGAACCAGCTGCAGCTGCCGTGTTAGTTACTACAAATGCACTAGCAGCCAAACCGCTGGCTCCTAAAGCACTGCCCGCATTGAAACCAAACCAACCAAACCACAGAAGAGCCGCGCCTAAAACCGTCATCGGCAAATGATGAGGCATCATAGGAGATACGCCATAACCGCGACGTTTCCCCATAACCAAACAAGCAACTAGGCCGGATACGCCGGACAGAATATGAATGACCGTGCCGCCGGCAAAGTCCAACGCGCCCAAATCACGCAGCCAGCCGCCAACACCCCACACCCAGTGCGCAAAAGGATCGTACACAACGGTAGTCCAAAACAACACAAACAGCGCAAATGCCGGAAAACGCATTCTTTCAGCAATTGAGCCGGTGATCAACGCCGGCGTAATGACCGCAAACATACATTGGAAAGTCATAAATGCGAGATGCGGCACAGTCGCCGCGTAGTCGGCATTTGCCTCTTGGCCTACGCCTTTCAAGCCTACCCAGTCCAGATTCCCTAACAAATGATTGATATCAGGCCCAAATGCAAGACTATAACCGAATAATACCCATTGCACCGAAACAAGTGCTAAAACGAAAAAGCTCAGCATGATTGTATTTAGTACGTTTTTGCTACGCGTCATGCCCCCATAGAATAAGGCCAAGGCCGGTGTCATCAGCATAACCAACGCAGCGCTTAAAATAACAAAAACCGTATCACCTGTGTCTAATTTTACTGCTTCCACAGCCTCTGCAGCCGCTGCCGCGCCTTCTTCCGCCGCCAACGCCAGAGACGCGGGCAAGCTGCTTAGCAACGCCAAGCTTAGAGTTTTCCACCAATTTTTCATACCCTTCTCCCCCTTTTCTCTGCGCAAACTGTGTCGCAAACAGTCTGCTTTTACAGCGGATTTCCGCCACACCACCCTACAGACACAAAAACGGCGACAAGGAATCTTCATTCCCTGCCGCCGTCATTGGCCGCCATCAAACAAAAAGCCTTCTTCTCCCCTAAGTTCGGAAAGAAGAAGGCTTCATCGCCTGACGATATTCTTGGTGTATGGCGTTAGTATA
>CAZKCR010000167.1:0-4232 GCA_964551055.1 uncultured Anaeromusa sp.
CAGCCTGGCGCACTTCCGGCAGTACTTCGCGGAAGGCGTCAGCGCCATCTTCACCTTCAAAGCGCAGACGCACATCCAATGCCTTCTCGTCGTAATAGCGAAATACCACGTCGACGGTTCCCATATTTTCCGTTTCCAAACACACTCGCAGCCAAGTTTCAAACTCTCCTGTATCCCGGCCTTCAGAGTCTTGTTTCTGCTGATGATACAAGTGCCAATACATGGGGTACGGCGTACCTTGGGGGTTAAAGAGCAACGTTGTGGTAAACGATAGTAAGCTGTGTTCCGGTTTGACATCGGCTTCCCATACGGCTGGCCGCTGCAAAGATGAAGCCAATTCACGGACCACATCCGCCGACTTTCGCTGAACTTGTACGGGAAGCTCATTCCATTCGCCTGCTTCCAAGGTCTTTAAAAGCACCCAAAACTTGGGCAAATCCGGCAAATTGCTCTTGAGCGCCGTCTGTGCCACGTCCGGCGGCACCTGCGCGCCAAATTGCCGTACCGCCCGTTCCAAAAGCAAGTTCTGCGCCGGATCTCCCTGTACCTTGGCCTGCCATTGCTGCAGCAGCTGTGTCAGCTCTCCTTCCGCTTGTCCTTGTCGGCTGGCTAATTGGCTGATCAAAACCAATAGTCTTTGCGCCGTCTGCGCCGCCCCATCCGCCCCGCCTGCTGGCGCCTGCGCTCCGGCTTGGCGTAAAAACAAAAGAGTTTGACTTTGGGGAGCTTCTTCGGACAACTGCGTAAACAAATTTCCCATGTTGCGCAGTTGCTCCGCCGATCCATCCTGAGCCAGAACTTGCTGCACCAATTTAGCTACTTCCGGAGGCAACAGCTTGACCATACGACCCATAGCCGCTAAAGAACGATTACTGTTTCCTTCCAGCCAATCCGCTGCCTCATTTAACAGATTGGCCATACGAGCTGCATCGCCGCTGTTCCCCAGACGCTGCTGCAAAGAAGACAATTCCGGCGACGCCCCCATATTCTCCGTCGTTCCCTCTCCCAGCAAAACAGCCCACTGTCGCAACACATCCGGCAGCCCTTGCTGCCGGGCTAAGGACCAAATACTTTGCTGCGAGCTTTCCGGCAAAAATTGCACCAACCCAAACAACTCGCCCAAATCCGGCGTTTCTCCCTGCGCCCCGCCATCTAGCCAAGCAGCCAGTTGGCGGAAAGTCTCTCCTGACGCCTTGAACTCTTGCCGATTTAGCCCTGCTGTTGCACCGCTTTCGACAGTCTTAAGCAAGGCCCACAAACGGGTTCCTTCCAACACTTGTCCCTGCACTCCAGACTGTTGCAGTCCTTCCGGCAATTGACTTTGAAACGCCTGCGCCAATTGTTGCAATACCGCTTTGACGCCTTCGCTAACAGCAGGACGAACCATCGTCCCTCCCGCCGTTCTGCTAGCTGCAGCAGCCACCATCTCATTAGCCGCTGTCATAGCGGGATTGTTGCCTGCTGCCTCCTGCAGCGCCGCGCCAATACCTTCTTCCTGCGTCAGCGCTTTCATAACCGCTAAGAACGCCTCGTTGCTCTGAGCCATTTGCTTCAAAGCAGCGGTTGCCGCTGCCGCTGACTGAAATGAAGGGCTTACCTCCGGCGTACTGCCGCTGCTGTTATTGCTGCTATTCCCCAACATTTTGCTTGTCAATTGCTGCAATAGCTGCGTTAATTCTTTGTCTAAAGGCGCCTGTCGTCCATTGATGTCTTGGACCAACGAAGCCAACTTTGCCGCCAGATCTCCCGGCGAAGCGGACAAGGTCTCCTTGAAGGCGCTCACCAAACGATCCACCAGTTGCTTGACGCCTTCGCCGCCTTCCTCTTTAAGCGTCGCGCCTTCACTCAGCGCATCCGCCAAACGCGACAGTAAATCCGCCGCCTGTCGAGGTGAGGTCAGCATGGCGTTAATTCCTTCGGGAACCACTTTCTGCGCCTGTGTGTACTGCTCTAAGATAGCCTCTACCGCCTTGCGCACTTCCGCCGGCAAATCAGCCACATCCTGCAGTTGTTCCTGCATAACGCCTTGCAGTCGCTGCAAGGCCGCTTTCATTTCTCCGTCCGCCTGCATATCCACGCCGTCGGCGCCCACTTTGACGCCGCTCCCCTGCAGTGCCGCCACCGTTTTCGCCGGCGTCGCCTCTGTATTTCCTTTAACCTGAGGCAGCCAATTCTGCATCAGTCCTTGCAAATTGCGAATTTCCATGGAAATCTCTCTCTTTCCTACGACCTGCGCAAACTATTCATGAACTATATCGTGCGAAAAAGGGCAAAGCCTAAACCGGCTTTGCCCTTTCTTACTACAATAACCTTATAGTTTTGAGAAATCCAAGGTGGCAAAATAATCATCCAAGGTTTCCGCCCTACGGATCAGTTCGGTGGCGCCGTCCGCCTTCAAGAGAATTTCGGCAGACCGCAGCTTGCCGTTATAATTAAAGCCCATGGCGTGACCATGTGCACCAGCGTCATGAATTACCACAATATCACCGATATCCACCTGCGGCAATGCCCGGTCAATGGCAAATTTATCGTTGTTTTCACACAGCGAACCGGTTACATCATATACATGATCTTGAGGCTGCTGTTCTTTGCCTACCACAGTAATATGATGATAGGAACCGTACAAAGCGGGGCGCATCAGATTGGCCATGCACGCATCCAAGCCCACATAATTTTTATAGGTTTCTTTTTTATGCAGCACTTTCGAGACCAAATATCCGTACGGTCCGGCAATCATGCGGCCACATTCCAAGGCCAGTTTCATCGGCGCAAGACCGGCAGGCACGAGAATGTCCTCGTACAGTTTGCGGATGCCAGCACCGACGTATTCCAAGTCCACTTGCTTGTCTTCCGGGCGATACGGAACGCCGATACCGCCGCCGAAATTGATCATTTCAATGCGAATTCCTAGAGTCTCGTAGATTTCCTTGGCCAAGGTCATCATCATCCGGGCCGTCTCAATAAAGTAGTCCGGATTGAGTTCGTTGGAAATGACCATGGTGTGAATGCCGAAACGCTTAACACCCTTGTCGCGCACCATACGATACGCCTCAAACAGCTGCTCTTTGGTCAGACCGTATTTGGCGTCTTCCGGCTTGCCGATAATCGTATTCCCCGCCCGGGCGCTGCCCGGGTTGTAACGGAAGGACAGCAACTCCGGCAAACCGACATGCTTTTCCAGATATTCAATATGGCTGATATCATCCAAATTGATAATCGCACCTAATTCAGCGGCTTTAGCGTATTCCTCCGCCGGTGTATCATTCGAAGAAAACATGATGTTTTCCCCGGTAATGCCCACTTTTTCCGCCAGCACCAATTCCGCAGCAGAACTGCAATCCGCGCCCAGACCTTCCTCTTTCAAGATCTTCAGCAAGAACGGATTGGGCGTCGCCTTAACCGCAAAATATTCTTTAAACGAAGGCGCCCAAGAAAATGCAGCCAACAGACGCTTCACATTTGCGCGAATGGCTGCCTCATCATACAAATGAAAAGGAGTAGGGTATTTTTGCAGCATATCCTCCAGCTGCGCCTGGGAAAATGGTAGTTTTTTCTCCGCCATTGTTGTATAACCTCCTGAACCTGGTCGTAACACCATGTTTTCTTATTTTTTCATATCAGTTAACTTTCATTATAACAAAAATCGCCCGCAGCTAAAAGACATTTTCAACAGTCATAAGTTAAAAAGAACCGCCTAAACGGTTCTTGTCCTTACTGTTTCCAAAGCCCTTTTTTACCCTCACGCGCTTGTCGCTGCGCTTCCACAAAACGGTCCTGATATTTGACATTCGGCTGTATGGTCATTACCTGGGCATAGCCTTCCTGCACCAGCACTTCATTAAACATCTTGCCGTCTTCGGTATATACATAGCGCAACAGCCGACCGTACTTATCCGTATCACCGGCATCCTTCTCCAAATACACGGTTTTGCCTGTTAGCATCTTCTTCGTATACTCGCTGGCTTCCTTGCCATAAGCTTCCACCGGCGAATTCGGCTTCACTGTCTCCGGTGTATTGACGCCAATCAAACGCACTCTCTTGTCATTTGCCAAAAGCAGTGTATCGCCGTCAACCACTCGCTTTACAACTGCTTTTTCATACTTAGAGGCATCAAAGCCTCCTGTTGTTCCTCCATTACCGCCGCAAGCCGTTAAGAATAAGCAAACAGGCAGCAGCAACAGCCAAATCCATCCTTTTCGCATCAAGACGCCTCCCCGAACTTACTTTCGCC
>CAZKCR010000168.1:0-4163 GCA_964551055.1 uncultured Anaeromusa sp.
TTGGTGCATGACGTGGGTAAAATTTCAGTTCCGGCGGAAGTCTTGACTAAAGCAGGGCGCTTAAGCGACGAAGAGTTTGCGATTATGCGTCAGCACGCGGCAGCAGGAGAAAAGCTGCTGCTTCAGGTGGAGGGAGCGCAGTGTGTAGCTGATATTATTCGGCATCATCACGAGCGGTTTGACGGACGAGGGTACCCGGACCAAATGAAGGGCAAGGAAATCCCCTTGTATAGCCGGATGCTGGCTTTATGCGATACCTTTGACGCCATGACAACGCATCGGTGTTATCGAAGTCCAGTGGATATTCCGTCTTGTTTGCGAGAGCTGCTGCGCTGCCGTGGCGGACAGTTTGATCCGGTACTGACGGATTGCTTTTTGACATTTTTAGAGGAACGCTTTGGACTCGTAGTTGTGGAAGAACCGAAAGATAGCGCCCGGGCTTTTTAGCCGGGCGCTATCTTTTTTGCAAAGAAGTAACAAAAAATATTTGCAAGGAGGTTCTTGTGGAGACGGCATTTTTTGTTTTTGCAGAAGACGGTCTTCGTGCGAGAGAGAAAAAAATGACTTTTTGCGATAAGAATGAATGTAAATGCATGTTTGTTGTTGAAAAATGTCCTTGATGACTGGAATACGCACGAAAATCAATGGTTTTAGGGATAAATGAGCTAAGAAGGAAATTGGGAGGCAATAGCGAATTTCCGAAAAAGTGCGTAAAAAGCAGACGGGAAAATAAGAAAATAAGGAGGCTTTTAAACGTGGTAATTATGGCGTTATTGCTAGCGTTGGTGATGACGGTTTGGGTCGGCTATATGATCGTCAAGAAGTACAAGCCGCAGCCGGTATTGTTTTTTGGCGGCATGGTTTTGATGGCAGGGGCTGTGATGCTGGGAGTAGGGACGATCCTTCCGGCTAAGGAAGCAACTGGCTTTGTTCCCTTTGATATGTTTGAATTTATTCGTAAAACCCTCAGCTCCCGGGCGGCGGGCCTGGGCCTCAGCATTATGGCAGTAGGCGGCTTTGCGCGCTATATGGAGCATATTGGCGCCAGTCGGGTATTGGTAAAAATTGCGATTAAGCCCTTGGGAGTGCTCAAAGCGCCGTATGTGGTATTGGCTGCGGCGTTTATCATCGGTCAATTTTTAGGTTTGTTCATTAACAGCGCGTCCGGCTTAGGAATGCTGCTGATGGTGACGATGTTTCCCATTTTGGTTAGCCTAGGGGTCAGCCGCGTTTCCGCGACCGCGGTAATTGGCACGACTATGTGTTTGGATTGGAGCCCGGCCGATACAGGAAGCATTCTTTCCGCGACAACGGCGGGATTGGATATTACGACCTATTGGACGCAATATCAGATTCCTGTAGCGCTCTGTGTAATGGCGGTAGTGGCGGTGCTGCATTACACGGTGCAAAAATGGCTGGATAAAAAAGAAGGTCACACGGCGGAAAGCGCTTCTTTGCTGTCGAGTGCGCGCCAGGAAGAAGAAAAACCCTTGCCGCCGCTGTATTATGCGATTCTGCCGACAGTACCGCTTGCGTTGATTCTGGTATTTAGCGATTTGCTGATTAAAGGCGTCAAAATGGATATCGTCAAAGCCATGCTGATCAGTTTATTTGTGACCATGGTTATTGAATATCTGCGGTCCTGGGACGGCAAGAAAGTATTTCAAGATATTCAAGTGTTTTTTGACGGCATGGGCATGCAACTGGCCAATGTAGTCACCTTGATTGTGGCCGGTGAAACCTTTGCCCATGGTCTGCGAACGGTTGGCGCTATTGACGCCATTATCAACGGCGCTCAGAGCAGCGGTATGGGCGCTGCAGGCATGATCATCGTCATGGTGGGTATTATCGCGGTGTCTTCGGTAGTCATGGGTTCCGGCAATGCGCCCTTCTTTGCCTTTGCGTCTTTAACTCCTGTCGTAGCGGCCAAGATGTCTGTTGCGCCAGTGCTGATGCTGCTGCCCATGCATTTTGCCGCTAGTATTGCCCGTGCGGTTTCACCGATTACCGCCGTTATTGTCGTTGTATCCGGCATGGCTAATTTGCCGCCGGTGGAAGTAGTGAAACGAACGGCCATTCCTATGGCGGGAGCCTTGATTGTCAATGTGGCGGCAACGTTCTTGCTTTTTTATTAAGGTAATCGTTGCATCTTAATAGCGTCTTTCGCTTAATTTACAAATCCGGCAGGACGGTTAGCGTCTTGCCGGATTTGTTTATGTTCTCTGGGGGTGTTTTTGTGATACGATAGAAGTATGAAAAAAGTATGATTTGCAAGAAGGACTCAATGACTTCTCGGAGGAGGAACGATAATGAAAAAGTACGGCTTTTGGCTGGTGTTGTTAGTCTGTCTGTTATGGCAGTCTCTGACTTGGGCGGCGCCGGCTCTGCCTACGGAGGATTTACAGCATGGCGTGGTTCGGCAAGCGGTGGATTTGCAGCCTACCGGCGAAAACAACAAATTGGTTTTGAAAAAAGGCCAAATGGTGCAGGTGGAAATCACTACAGGTCCGGAAAGCGGGAAAACGGTAGAGGTTTATAATGCTTTTTCCGGGCAGACGCAGTTTGATATTCCGGTACATACAGGGGATAAGGTGCTTTTATCGGTAGAGGAATTCCAGGGGAAGCGCAGCTATCATATCAGTGATTATGACCGCAGTATGTTTCAGTATGTACTGCTGGGCTTATTTGTGCTTAGCTTGGTTCTTTTGGCAGGCTGGGTGGGCGTTAAGTCGCTGGGGGTTATCGGCATTACGTTATATTTGCTCTGGGCGTGGTTGGTGCCTAATTTATTGTTGCCGGGAGTCAATATCTATTTGCTGGTAATTGGGTTTTGCATAGTAGCCGGAGCGATCACGTTGTTGTTTGTCAGCGGTTGGAATTTGAAATCATTGGCTGCTTTTTTTGGAACCCTTGGAGGCGTATTGGTGGCAGCATTATTGTCTTGGGGGGCTATTGACTGGCTCTATTTGACCGGTATGGAGACAGAAGAAGCGGTGGCCCTTAAATTGCACTTTGCCAAGCACATCGACATCCACGGCATTCTTTTTGCTGGCATGATTATCGGTGCGTTGGGGGCTGTGATTGATGTGGCCGTTTCGATCGCTGCGGCGCAATGGGAAATGGACAAAGCTTGTCCGGACCTTTCTTGGAAAGAGTTATTCAAAAGCGGTATGAATGTGGGCAAAGATATTATGGGCGCTATGTCCAATACGTTGATTTTGGCTTATTTGGGAACGGGTTTGCCGTTATTGCTGGTAGTGGCGGCGCAGCCTAAGCTGCTGGTGGAAAAGGTGATTAACTTTAACGGTGTTGTTACGGAATTTGCGCGGGCGATGACAGGCAGCGTCGGTTTGATTTGGGCCATTCCGCTGACCGCCTTGGCTTCGGCCCTGTTATTGCGGTGGCGGCATCGAGGAGACTAAGGAGTGTGATTCTACACTCTATAGAATAGAGGATGTTTTTTAAAAATTCAGACAAATAAGGTTGTTTTATTTTCATATGAGGCGTATACTAAAAACACGATGCAGCAATGCAACGTGTTTTTTTGAAGTATTTCCGTATACAAGATACGGTGTGCAAAAACAAGGAGGAAATAGTATGAGTTTACGCGAAGAAGCCTTGCATTTCCATCGGGAAAATAACGGAAAATTGGAAATGACTAATAAAGTGGAATTAAAGGATGGCTATGATTTGAGCCTGGCCTACACGCCTGGGGTGGCGGAGCCTTGTAAAGAAATCAACGGCGACAAAGACCTATCTTTTGAATACACTTGCAGAGGTAATATGGTGGCGGTTGTCAGCGATGGCACCCGGGTGCTGGGTCTTGGCAATATCGGACCGGAAGCGGCGCTGCCGGTCATGGAAGGAAAAGCTGTCTTGTACAAGGTGTTTGGGGATGTAGACGCCGTGCCGGTTTGCCTGGGTACGACTGAGACGGAACATTTAGTACAGACAGTCAAATATTTAGAGCCTTCCTTTGCGGGGATTAATTTAGAAGACATTGAATCGCCGAAATGCTATGAGGTGGAAGCGCGCTTGCAGGAAATGATGGATATTCCTGTATTCCATGATGATCAGCATGGTACGGCTATAGCTGCTGTCTCGGCGGTTGTCGGTGCGTTGCGCCTGGTGGGCAAGAAAATGGAGACGGTTCGCATTTTAGT
>CAZKCR010000169.1:0-4158 GCA_964551055.1 uncultured Anaeromusa sp.
TCCGTCTACCACCACCGCCGCTTCGGCTATAACGGCAGGAGGAGGCGGTGCAGCCATAGCCGCTCCGCCTCCCGTCAGGCACAACAAACCAACCAAGAGAATGAATCTAAAAAAGCTTATACCACTTCTTATGATAATACCCCTCCTTGCCGAGCCCAGCCAAGTGCACAGCTGCGCCCCACACCAGGCCGATACCAATCCATTTCCATAAAGGAGTCAAGCCGAGATCTCCTCCATAGCTATAAACGCCTGCGCTTAAAAGCGCTGCAATCACATACCAAAGCATCAGCCGACCACCAAGTCCTGCAGCGTCCGTTTAGGCACATGATGCACGCCAGAAGCGTCACGCCAGTATTTCACATCGCCGTTTTCATTGATGTCATCAATAACGACCTGCTCTACAGGCTTGCCCAAAGCAAGCACCAACAAAATTTCATAGTCATCCGGCGATAAGCCGGTGACTTGAAATAACCGCGGCCGGTCTACATTGCCAATAAAGCAGCCTCCCAAGCCTTTCTCCACCGCTCCCAGCATGATGCTTTGCGCAGCAATGCCGTGGTCAATACCGGCCACATGTGCAATACCCTTGTCCTTGAGAACCAAAATGTAGCCAGTAGGACGCTCCCCGGCTTCCGGCCCGGCCCACTCTTTCAAATACCCTGCCCAGCCAAGAGTAGGGAAAATGCTCTCATTTTTTTCCGCATCCGCCGACACGTAAAACTTTAGCGGCTGCATATTGGCTCCTGACGGAGAAAGGCGAGCCAAGTCAACCAGCTCCACCAACGTATGCCGACTGATTTTCACCGTTTCGTCAAAACGACGATAACTGCGTGATTTTGCCACTAATTCCTTTAGCATGGCACATCCTCCCTTACATACAATTTGTACAGCGCCTGCGTGCCACTGTCGGCCTCGCCCAGCGCCGCCAATCGTTCATAAAGCGACTTGGTTAAAGCTAATCCCGGTGTATCTAGTCCCATTGCCACCGCTTCTTCCAAAGCGATCGTCATGTCCTTGATAAAGTGTTTCACATAAAAGCCGGGCGCAAAATCGCCGCCTAGCATGCGCGGCCCTAAGTTGCTAAGTGACCAACTGCCGGCAGCACCGCTGGCAATGACGCCCAAAACTTTTTCCGGGTCCAAACCGGCGGTTTTTGCATATGCCAACGCTTCACACACGCCGACCATATTACCGGCAATAACGATTTGGTTGCACATTTTCGTATGCTGTCCAGCGCCAGCTTCTCCCTGATGAACCACATTCGTACCCAACAGGTCGAAAATGGGCTTCGCTCGCTCAAAGTCAGCCGTCTCACCGCCAACCATAATGGCCAGCCTCGCTTCACGCGCGCCAACATCGCCCCCTGAAACCGGCGCATCCAAAGACGCCATACCGGCCTCCTTAGCCGCGGCGGCAATACGCTGAGCCAAGGCCGGACTTGACGTTGTCATATCAATAAAAAGAGCTCCTGGACGTCCTTTAGCCACCAAGCCGTTCGACCCCAAATACGTCTCTTCCACATCCTTCGGATAGCCAACCATCGTAATAACCACATCGCAGGCTTTAGCCACCGCCCCTGGGCATTCCGCCCAAACAGCACCTTGCTCCAGCAGCGCTTCCGCTTTCGCTTTAGTCCGGTTATAGACAACCAAGGGATAGCCGGCAGAGAGCAAGTGTCCAGCCATGCTTTTCCCCATCACGCCAATACCGATAAATCCCACTGTAGGTTTTGTTCCCTGTCCCATTGTACGCCTCCTTATCTACATAACCGGCGGCCACTCGGCCAAATCTTCTTTTCCTGGCACTGCTGGGAAGATCAAACGTTCCACAAGCACATCAATGCGCTCTACTTCCCAACAAGTTATCTGGCGAATCTCTTCGGCCACTTGATGGCGAATGCGAGACGCCACCTCCGGAATGTACGTGCCGTAGGATACGGCAATGCCCAATTCCAAAATCACCG
This sequence comes from uncultured Anaeromusa sp., assembly GCA_964551055.1. GTDB lineage: Bacteria > Bacillota > Negativicutes > Anaeromusales > Anaeromusaceae > Anaeromusa. Next base: position 1,964 of record CAZKCR010000169.1, read on the forward strand.
TCCGGTTTTCTTCATCTTTTTTCACCACAATCCGGGGTCCCATGCGACTCAAAAACGCCTTGGCCTTTTCCAGCAAAGACCCCTCGCCTGCCGCCACCGGGACAACCTCCAGCTTCTCCATGGCGCCTAGCGCCAATTGTGCAAATACCTCTTCTCTGATGATCGTCTTGCCTGCGATTTCCATAGCAGTCCCCTCCTTGCACAAGATTGCGGCTGTTTTGTCTCCTTCGCGCTGCCTTCCGGCAAATCCTGCCCTACAAAAAAAGAAATGGAAAAAGCATTAGGAAAAATTCTGGATACGGTTCCTAATCCTGAGCTAAATAGATAAGCCCTTCTAAAAACTTGCGTACGCTGATTTTTCCGTGATACGGGCTTTTTCCTTGAATATAGTTCATTTCTTGGCGCACTTCCTTAAAATCAAACAACGCCGTACTAAAAGTCTGGAATTTTTCATTGTCATAGTCTTCCACGCCTAAATTCGCCATATTTTGCAACGCTTTGGTAATCGTCCGCCGGACGCGCTGCTCTATGGTTTTGGTGTCTGTAGAAGTTTTTTCTGAAATTTGCTGATACATATCACTCAACTGGTACTCGCTCGTACCGTCCGCCAAAAGGGGCGCAATGTGTTCAATCATCTGGAAAATAGTTTTGGCACCGGTCTCACCTAAAATACCTACATCGGAAAAACTGCGATACACGCGAGAACGCAGCGTATTTTCCGCATTTTCTCCATGTCCGCCCTGCACCGGTCCGGTAATACGAGTCGCCGTTTCGGAAATCAGCGACAAGGCTTGTCGCAGCCGCTGGCTTTCTCCCACTCGCTCAATAACCTTTACCACTTCCACCACATTAATCGGCTTGCGAATGAAAAAACTGACTCCCCTCTCGTACGCTTTGGTAATCATTTGCTGGCTCTCACTTTGGGAAATCATAATAAACGTTGTGTTGGGCAAAGAAGGGCTCACATGATCAATCAAAGTCAAACCGTCCTGCCCCGGAAGCAGCAAGTCTACCAAAGCCAAATCCGGCTGAAAGTCAGCAATTACCCGCTCCGCCGAAATGCCGTCGCTGCACTCGCCCAGCACTGTCCCCAGGCGGTATTCGGCAATAATATTTTTTAAAATCCGGCGCACTCCTGCATCGTCGTCTACAATCACCAAACGCAATGTCATTGTTTCGCCACCTTTGTCTTTTTTACCGCAACCATCAGGCAATCAGCCGCACAGTTGGAATGGAAATATAAAAATGAGTCCCTCCGGTCTCGCCGGAGGTCACCACAACTTGGCCCCCCAGAAGTTTAGTCAAATTCTGCACATGAGACAGGCCCAGCCCGGTAGACATGGCTCCGGTACGGCGGTCAAACTTGGTTGAATAGCCGGGCTGAAAAATAAGCTCCCGATCCGCCTCGGCGATGCCGCAGCCACTATCCTGCACTTCAAAAATAACCGTATCTTTTTCTATGGATTCACTAACTTGAATCGCCCCTTTATCTCCGCAGGCTTCAATAGCGTTAATCAGCAAATTATTCAAAATCGATACAATAACATAGTGTTGATCAGTCCAAAAATCCTGACGGCATTCAAACTGCAAAGAAACATCAGCGCCGCGCTGCGCCAGCACCCGTCTGGCATTTTGCTCAATCAGCTGAAAAATGCCGGACAACAAGCTCTTGCGGTCTCCTTCCGATGGTTCCAGTACCTTTTCAATACCAGCGACAACTCTCTGGTAATCTTTTTTTACTTCGTGAATATTACGAGCAATCGCCAAAGCCTGATCCGCCACCAGCAGATGACGCTCTTGCTCTCGGCACTGGCAATTCTGCATTTCCTGATACAATCCGTAGCTATCCACCATGACTTGCTCAATGTCCCGCGAAGACTTACGCAAATAGAACAGCTCCGCTTTGAGCTGCGCAATCAACAGCGTCAGCTCGTTATAATGAGCCACCTGTTCCTCCGCTAGCGCCACCGCCTGGGCTTCCCGCAGGCCATAGCAGATGAACACTGCCATCACCGCCCTAGCAATGGCTACGCCCGCCAAAATGCCAAAAGTTACATCCGCCGGGCGGCTGAAAAGCTCGCCCCGCATGGCCAGCTCCGCCGCATTGGAAAAGCCGTCGCAAATGGTCAGCAGCATAACGGTCATCAGCACATTGTCCCGCTGCTCCCGCACTCGGGTCAAATTAAAACCAATGG
>CAZKCR010000170.1:0-4110 GCA_964551055.1 uncultured Anaeromusa sp.
ACTTTTAAGTACGGTACGGCCTTGTACCAGTGCTGGCTGGCGGGGCGTTGGTAATACGTGCCGTTTTTGGATTTTAAGTCTTCCAGAAGTATTGGTGCGCCTTCTCCTAGGTTAGGCAAAAGACGGGCATGGACTTTGGAGACCTGGAGATCGTCTAAAAGTATTTGAGCGCCTTGCGGATCCCGGCCAAAGGCGAGTCCCTCCAAAGGGAGCAGCCAGGGTGGCTCCTGATTATCCGGTACTAAAAGCTGTACTTGAATGGAGAATGGCAGTTCAGGAGGTTTGGCCTGTGCAAGAAAGGGAGAGAGGGGACTGTTGAGCGCTGGCGCGGCGGCTTCCTCCGGTGCAGTTGCAGGAGGCGGTGTTGCTGTGGCTGGCGCAGTTATTTCGGCGTCATGCTCTTGTTCTGGTTGTGGCTCTTCACCCGGCAGCGAATCATCTAAGGCCGGAAAAACAAAAAGCGGCGGTAAAAGCGTCAGGCCCAGCGACCAAAGCCAATAGGGGCGTTTATACAATACCTTGGCTAAACGATAAAAGAGATAGGGCGCGAAAAACGGATAGCTTATAGGCAGAAACAAGCCCAGCGCCAGCCAGGGCGATAATTCCAACTGACGGCAAAGAAGTACTAAAGCGTATCCTGGCAGCAGGTACGGAACCCAGTCTGCTGCCGGGTTGAATTTCAAGGATAAGCGGTATAACAGCCAAGACTGAAAAAAATAAGCGCCAATAATAGTAACGGAGGAACCATAAAATACCAGCTGAAAATAGTCGCTTTCTTCCATGGAAGCTGTCCTCCTGTCAATATCAGTCTTTTAACGTACAACAGATCGTTATGTTGAGTGAATATACTTTTGCAATTCTACAAAGGACTACGTTTCCCTGCTCTGGAGGGGAGGGCCGACAGGTGTATTTTATAAAAAAAGTCGCGCTCGTTGGGGCGCGACTTTGTAAATATACCAGAATTTTTAAAACGAACCGCGAAATACACGAAAGACGCGAAAGGAGGGGCAAGCCTAGGAGCTTCTGCAAAAGCGGCGACATAACTGTATTTGAGACAAGGATTGCATAGCGGTTTTTCTTAAGCGTTCTTCAATTTTTCTGGCGCAGATTGTTCCGTTGCAGGTAAATCCAGCCGGTCAGCAGCAGAAAGAGCAGCGCTGTCGTCCAGAAGACGGAACTGGAGCCCAGGGTGATGGCGAGAAAGCCGCCTGCCACGGGGCCGATCATATTGCCGACAAGCGCAGCGGAGCTTGTAACGCCGAAGGCCAGGCCGCGTTGGTCCGGGGGGATGAGCAGATATGCCAGGGCGTTGACCGTAGGCAGCATGGCGCCCATGAAAAGGCCGCCCAGAGCTCGGGCCAGGCCTAAAGAAAGTACACTTCCAGCCAAGCCTTGCAAGACAAAAGAGAATGCGCTCAAAATGCTGGCGGCCAGCAGCGTTGTTTCATAGCGCCAATAACGGCTGAGGCGTCCCATGGCGGCGGAGGAAATGGCGCTGGCCAAAGCGGCGGCTGCCACAACCGCGCCGACGGCGCTGGCTACATAGGCGGGGTCTACTGCCATACGCTGTACATATAAAGGCAAAATAGGAGAAATAACCTGAATGGCAAATTGAATGAGAAACATGATAACCAGCATGGCCCGCAGACCGGGAATGGCAATCATGGCGCGAATTTGGCTGCCTATGGAAGGGCGTTTCGCTGTGCTTTGCGGCTGAAAGTCTTCCTGTACGCCTAGATGAATAATGATCAGAGACAAGATGGACAAGGCGGCAAAGGACATAAAAGACTCGGAATAGCCAAGGGTATCAGCGATAAAGCCTCCAAAAAGAGGACCAAAGGCGGCCCCGGCAATCATGGCGGTTTGATATACGCTCATGGTAAAATCAATGTGTTCCTTAGGCGTGATGCTGGTGACCAAGGCCAGTACAGCCGCGGTAAAGCCGCCGAAAATTCCTTGCAAGGCTCGCAATACCAGCATTTCATAGACAGAGCTGGCGTAAGCCATCGCCAGCATGACCAGGAAAAAAGCGACAGTTACGCGCTCTAACATGAGCTTGCGGCCTTTGCGGTCTGCGTAGGCGCCCCAATGGGGACCGGAGATAGCGGCGAACAGTGGCGCGATGCCTAAAAGAAGCCCGGCCCACCACTCTTGAGCGGCCGGGTCGCTGATGCCTAATTGTTCTACATATAAAGGGAGAAAGGCTAGGACGCCGGTGATGGCTCCCATCCCGCTGAACTGGGCGAACCAGAGGGCGGCTAGATTCTTTTTCCACTGGGGCCAGGCGAAAAACATATAAATACCTCCGTGCTGAGCTGAAAAAACCAACGCTTTCTTGATCTTTCGTTAGTATAGCAGACAAAAGACAGTCTGTCGCGGCAAGAACAAAAAAGCGCTAAGCAGGGAAGCGCGTCTTGGGGATAGAATATTATAAAGGTTAGGCAACTTTTCAAAGGACATAGGAGAGAAGCAGTACATGGTAGAACGTGAACGAAGATATAGACAGCCAGGAACGCAGAGCGGTTATGGCCAAACAACAGGCGGACCGCCAAAGCGGCCTGGGAAAAAGCCTTTGCAATTGCGTTTGGCGGTATGCTTATTGCTGCTGTTTCTGCTGCTGGCAGTGGCTGCAGGGCGCGTAGCCTGGATTCAGGTGGTTCAAGGCGGTGACATGAGGGAAAAGGCAATGGCTCAGTTGGAGGTCAGCCGCGATATGCAGTCGCCGCGCGGCTCGATTTGTGATCGTAACGGTAATGAGCTGGCAGTCAGCGTAGTGACGAAATCGTTATATGCCAATCCGGATGAATTGCGCAAAAATCAGGCTGATGTCGACAGCATTGTGGCTGGTTTAGCTCCTATATTAAGTGTTGACGCCAAAGAGATGAAAGAAGACTTATTGTTGCCGGAACGCAAATTTGTTTGGCTAAAGCGTCGCATGGATGCGCCGGTAGCGGCCCAAGCGGCAGCATTTATCAAACAGTATCAATTGCCTGGATTTGGATTTTTAGAGGAAAATAAGCGTTATTATCCCAATGAAAAGCTGGCGGCGCAGTTGTTGGGCTTTGTAGGCAGCGACGATCAAGGCTTGGAAGGTTTGGAAGCCAAGCTGGATACAGTGCTGAAGGGGAGCCGGCAGAAGCAGAATATCTTTACGGACAACCAAGGCCGGCCTATTTTTCAATCGGTGTTTTCTCTGAAATCACCGGAGGAAGGCCGCAAAGTGCTCTTGACTATTGATCAGAATATCCAGTTCATTGTGGAGCAGAGTTTGGATAAGGCCATGGCGGCTACTGGTTCTGCCGCAGCTACCGCCATTGTCATGGATCCCAAGACCGGCGATGTGCTGGCCATGGTTAGCCGGCCTACGTACAATCCAAACCAGTTTTGGAAAGGCGGGCCGGGGGAGTGGCGCAATCGGGCCGTTGCCAACGTGTATGAACCAGGATCGACTTTTAAAAGTATTGTCGTAGCGGCAGCTTTGAACGAAGGCACCGTGCATCCCGGGCAGTGGTTTCAGGATAATGGCACGATAGAAGTATCCGGACGGCGCATCCAAAACTGGAGCGGTGAAGCGTACGGGGCCGTTCCGTTGGAAGAAATCATTAAGCAATCCTTGAATACGGGCTTTGTACAGATCGGTTTGGGTCTTGGAGGCGAACGGTTGACGCGCTATGCCCGGGATTTCGGTTTTGGACAGCCAACCGGTATCGACCTGTCCGGCGAAGAAGAAGGGATTTTATTCGAACCCAAAAGCATGCGCGACTCTGATATTGCCACCATGGCTATCGGTCAAAGTATTGCTGTAACGCCGCTGCAACTAGTGACGGCAGTAAGCGCCTTGGCTAATGACGGCGTGCTGTTGAAGCCGCATATTATCAAAGAGGTGCAAAACGGCGACGGATCAGTGAAGCAAGCGTACGCTACGGAAGTAGTGCGACGGGTAATCCGCTCTGATACGGCTCAGACACTCAAGGGACTTTTGGAGAAAGTCGTTTCCGAGGGCGGCGGCAGTAAAGCTGCTGTTAAAGGCTATCGTATCGCCGGCAAAACAGGGACGGCGGAAAAACTGCGTGAAGATGGCGGCGGCTATTACCAAGGGCGTTATATCGC
>CAZKCR010000171.1:0-4061 GCA_964551055.1 uncultured Anaeromusa sp.
CGCCAAAAGGGCTTCTTCGCTCACATCCGGCCACTGCTGCGCGTCCCACTGGTGAACAAAAGACAACCGTTGCCGCAACTTCTGCGCCGCCGGCGTCCAGTTGAGCAGCTTGGTCAGCCCCTCGCGCTGCAACGCCTCTTTTAAAACTTGGTGTACCTGCGCCGGCGTTGGAGCCGTCGGCGCTTCCTTCAGCACCAACGCCCCCAAGCATTCCCGCTCTCTGGCGCAGATTTTTCGCGTCGCAGCATCCCAAAAGGCATGGCGTTCTTGGCGTATTTGTCCGGACAACACGCGCCTCACATCGTTTATTTCTACTGCAACCGCCTGAAAGATGCGGCCTTCTCTACCGGCGTCATCCACTTCCACAGCCACCAAATAGGAAGCCTGCGCCAGCAGCTGCTCTTTAGACAACCACGCGCCCCGGCCATTGCCTAAAAGGAACCTGCCTTCGCCACGATTTTGTCCCACTCGCTCTGGAAAAGCCAGAGCTAAGAGAAGACCGCACTGCTCCGGCTTTATTTTCTCGCCATGCGGCACGCCGACTACCCGCGCATACCGGGCCGCCGCCCGCCAAACAAGCCGTTGCCTCGCCAAAGGCTGCTTCTTATGATGGGCCGCTTCCGCCACCACCACGGCTAGATCCGCCTGCGTCGCTTCTCCTTCCGTCAAAAAAGCAGCAAGCAGGCATGCTGTTGCTCCTAAAGCCAGCTCCGCTCCTTGGAGCACCATGTGCCCCAAGCGAGGCGTCAAGCCCAACGAAGACAAGCGACGGCCATAGATGGTCACAGCACCGGCAGTATCTAGCGCGCCCAAGCGTTCCAGCAAATGCCGTCCCTGCGCAAAAGTTTCCGCTGGCGGTTCGTCAAGCCACGCTAATTCCTGCGGTTCTTTAACGCCCCAAATAGCCAGCTCCAACGCCAACGCCGCCAAATCACTTTCCAGAATTTCCGGCGTCCTAGTCGGTATAAACAAAGCTTCTTCGCGCTCCGTCCACAGACAATAACAGCTTCCCGGAGCCAGCCGTCCCGCCCGGCCCCGCCGTTGCAAGGCCGCATCTGCTGTAACCTGCACCGTTTCCAGCCGAGGCAGGCCGCTACGCAGCGAAAAGCGAGGCACTCGCATCCGGCCGCTGTCGACAACCACCCGAACTCCTTCTACAGTCAAGCTGGTCTCCGCCAGAGAAGTAGCCAGCACTACTTTACGGCTTCCTGGCGGCGCCGGCAGCAAAGCTTCATCCTGCGCCGCCCCGGAAAGGCGCCCATATAGTGGCAGCACTTTGATGTCTGTCGGCATCCCTGCTAATAAAGCCGCTGTACGCCTAATTTCAGGAGCTCCCGGCAAAAACACCAGCACATCCCCAGCTTCTTGAACCAGCGCCTGCTTGACAGCCGTCGCCACATTTTCTTCTAAGGTCAGCTTGTCTTGACGCCCCAAGTGGCGCACTGCAACAGGAAACAAGCGCCCTTCACTGACAATAACCGGCGCTTGCTCTAGCAACGACGCTACCTTTTGCGCCGCCAACGTCGCCGACATCACTACCAAACGCAAGTCTTCCCGCAAGACAGCCTGGCTCTGCAAACAAAACGCCAAGCCCAGATCCGCCTGCAGGCTGCGCTCGTGGAATTCGTCAAACAAAACAGCCCCCACTCCGGAAAGCGAAGCATCTTCCTGCAGCATGCGCGTCAAAACGCCTTCGGTAATCACTTCCAGCCGTGTTCTAGCGCCAATACAGCTGTCATGGCGCATACGCCAGCCCACCGTTTCCCCAGGCTCTTCTCCCAAAAGGCGCGCCATCTGCCTGGCCGCCGCTCGTGCAGCCAAACGCCTTGGCTCCAGCAGCAGCAGACGTTGCCCGCGCAACCACGGCTCTTCTAGCAAAGCCAAGGGCGCCCTGGTCGTCTTGCCTGCGCCAGGCGGCGCCACCAGCACGGCCCGAGTTTGCCGCCGCAATACTTCCTGCAATTGCGGCAGTACCTCGTCAATCGGCAAGGCTTCCATGTTTCCATTCATCTTTTGTATCCCCTCAATTACGTCCTTGCCTGTAAATTCCCTACTCGCGTCCAGATTTCTTTCCCGCTGACCTCTGGTACTTTACGTTCCAGTTCCTTCAGCACATCGTCCACATAAGCCATCCGTCGCATGCCAACCAAAACGGCGGTTACACCTTGCAACGACCGCAGCGACCGTAGTGCCAGATGGCGCAAATGGGGCGCCTCTCCCCAGGAAGAGTTAAGCCGCGCCGCCGCTTCGTAAAAACGCCGCGCTGCCGCTCGCCCCGCTTCGTCATATACGTCTTCATCCAAACGGATCAAGTCGCCTTCTTGAATGGCGTTCAAGGGCCGATTGATCAACACGCCCAAGTCCAACGCAGCAGCATACTCCAACAGCGTCCGTTCCTGCGGCCACGCAGGCACTATAGCTGCCGCCGGTTCTAAGAGATTGCAGGGAAATTGAAGAATTCCCAAATGATGCTCTTCACCACCAGCCTGACAGGCTGCTTGCCAGATTGCCTCCAAAGGCGTCCTCTGCGAATCGTCAGCCGCGCGCGGAAACGTATTGGAACTAACACCATACCACGCAATACGTCCTAGGTCTGCCGCCTTTTCCAGCCAAGCTATCGCCTGGTTCAAGCGGCGCACATACTCCGCCCGCGCTTCAGGAATCGGCATCCCTTGCTGCAACGCCCACAAAAGATAATACTCCGGATTGTGCAGCAAAAAGCCGTCCAAGCAGGTTATCTGCAGCCGCTGTAAGCTGAGTTCGAGCTGCTCATCCAAAAAATCAGGATGAATGCAATGCTCCAAGGTCGGTGCATACGGAACGACTTCTGCAAAATCCTTGCCTGCTTGCCGCCGTTCCTGACGCAACCGAAGATTGCTATTCTGTAAATAACCTACCTTGGAAACAAGCACCACTTCCTCCCGGCGTACCGAACCGGCCTGAACCAACTCCGTCAGCACTTCGCCAATGAGGCGTTCCGAGCCTCCGTCTGCATAGTTGGCGCTGGTATCAATCAGATTAATGCCGCTTTGCAAGGCCGCGCGCAACGCTTCTTTATGCGCCGCCACCGCCGTATCCACCCGATAACTGCCAAAGCCAGCCTGACTAACCCATAAACCGCTGCGCCCCAGGCGGCGGTACCGCTCAGCCCCGTATCGTTCGGCCAGGGCCTGCGTTCCTTCCCTAGTTGCTTTGCCCCTCAAAAAACCTTTCCCCATGCTTATGCACCGCGCTCTTGCAGAAGCTGCACCAGCGCCGCTACATACGCAGGCAAATCCGGCGGCCGGCGGCTGGATACCAGATTTTTGTCCACCACTACCGCCTCATCCAGCCAAATGGCGCCGGCGTTTTCCATGTCGTCGCGAATACCCGGCGTACTGGTTACCTTGCGTCCCTGCAAAACTTTAGCGGAAATCAGTACCCACCCGGCATGGCAAATTTGGCCGATGGGCTTTTGCGCTGCATCAAATTCCTGCACTAACTGCAGCACTTCCGGATAACGGCGCAGCTTGTCCGGAGCCCAGCCTCCAGGCACCAGCAGCACGTCATACGCCCCAGCAGTCACATCTTTAAAGGAAACGTCAGCTACCGCCGGCACCCCGTATTTCCCATGATAAGTTTTTCCCGCAGTCTCGCCTGCTAAGTCCACCGTCAGCCCCGCTTCCCGCAGGCGCAGCACCGGATACCAAAGTTCCAGGTCTTCAAAGTCTTCCGAGAGAAGTTGCAATGCTTTCATCATTCTTTCCCCCTTATTTTTGAATGTATTTTCAAGAAAACTTGCATACAAATAAAAACGCCATAACAAGCGAGATCTAAAAGATCCAAATAGGCAAAGAAGGAAAGCCTCCGTTACTATGCAAAGGCTTTCCTTCTTTAAATTCTCAGCTACGCGTTCTTGGAAACGCTTTCTTCTTCCTCTGTGAGTGGCGGCAGGCACCGCACCAGCACCCGAGTGATACGAGATCCATCACACTCTTCCACGGTAAAAATATAGCCGTCTTCCTGTACGGTCTGCCCCACCCGCGGTGGAATTTCCACGCGCGAATACAGCCAGCCGCCCA
>CAZKCR010000172.1:0-4050 GCA_964551055.1 uncultured Anaeromusa sp.
CGGAAACCGACAAAGCCACCTACCAAGCCATGGAGGCTCTGATTCACAATCTTAACACCATGCATAGCCGAGCCGGAGCGCAGGTTCCTTTTAGCTCCATCAATTACGGCACTGATATTTCCCCCGAAGGACGTATGGTGGTTAAAAACATTCTACTGGCCACAGAAGCTGGCCTCGGTTGCGGCGAGACTCCTATTTTCCCCATTCAAATTTTCAAAATCAAAGAAGGCGTCAGCTATAACCCGGAAGATCCGAATTACGACCTATTTAAGTTAGCCTGTCGCGTCAGCGCCAAGAGACTCTTCCCCAACTTCTCCTTTATTGACGCCCCCTTTAATTTCCAGTACTACCAGGAAGGCCGCCCGGAGACGGAAATCGCTTATATGGGCTGCCGCACACGGGTTATCGGTAATTCTGCTATTCCCTCCCAAGAAATTGTCTATGGCCGCGGCAACCTTAGCTTTACGTCGATCAACCTGCCTCGCTTAGGCATTCTCAGCCATGGTGACAGCAAGCAGTTCTACAAAAGTCTGGACGAGCTCATTGATCTTTGCATTGACCAGCTTTTAGAACGCTTTGAAATCCAGTGCCGCAAAAAAGTGCGCAACTATCCATTCCTCATGGGCAATGGCATTTGGCTGGATTCGGACAAGCTTTCCGCCGACGATGAAGTGCGCGATGTTCTCAAACATGGTACCCTAACTGTAGGATTCATTGGCTTAGCCGAATGCTTAAAAGCTCTCACAGGCCAGCATCACGGCGAAACAGAGGCTGCCCAAGAAGCCGGCCTGCGTATCGTCGAACACATGCGCCAGCGCATGGATGATGCTTCGAAACAGCACGGCTTGAATTTTTCTCTGATTGCCACGCCTGCGGAAGGACTTTCCGGTCGTTTCGTAGATATGGATCGCAAACGGTTCGGCAGCATTCCCGGTGTTACGGACCGCGCCTACTACACCAACTCCTTCCATGTGCCTGTCTACTGCCCTATCAGCTCCTACAAAAAAGTGCAGTTAGAGGCGCCGTATCACGCGCTTACCAATGGCGGCCATATTACTTATGTAGAAGTAGATGGAGATCCGCTCAAAAACCTTGACGCCTTTGAGTCCATTGTTCGCTGCATGAAGGAAAGCGGCATTGGCTATGGCGCCATCAACCACCCTGTGGATCACGACCCGCTTTGCGGCTATAATGGAATTATTGACGAAGTCTGCCCGCATTGCGGCCGCGCAGAAAATGAATCCGGTTCTTTCGAGCGTATTCGCCGCATTACCGGCTATCTTGTTGGCACACTGGATCGTTTCAATAATGCCAAACGCGCCGAGGAAAAAGATCGTTATAAGCACCTGGCCATCAGTGAGCAAGCCTAAATTCGCCTAAACTAGCCAAGCCCTCCTGACTATAGGATTATGCCTATGGTTAGGAGGGCTTTTTTTCGATAAAAAGTTAATCTAAACAAGACTGCTAGAAAGGAAAATATTACCTTCGCGCTGAATTATAGAAAAGTTCATTAAAATCAGTTTTCAGCCGCACCAATCAACGCACGCGGAAGAACCTAAGGAGGAGTCCGTTTATGATGCAAAGCAGTCTCCCTTGCGACCACGACAACTCTTGCTTCTTAAACAACGCTGCCTATGAAACGCTTCTTAACAAACTAACTGACATCGTTCTTCTCACCCATCTGGACGGCTCCATCTGTTATGCAAATCAAGCCGCCGCTGATGCGTATCAATATTCACAAACGGAAATAAGGGGATTGCCGCTGCAGCATCTTTGCGCGTCAACTTCCGCAGCCTACCTTCAGCATCATCTTGCCGAAGCGAACACTACTGATAAAAATATTCATGTCACGCATATTCGCAAAGACCGTTCTTGTTTTCTTGCAGAAATCAACACGTCTTTTTTTCCGCAGCCAAAGATGCCTTATTATTTGCACGTCATTCGCGATCTGTCTCAACTCAAAGAAATCGACCACTCCCTAACTACCTTCACTGCGGAAAACCAAGCCCTCCAAAATGATTTATCGGCAGCCTATGAAGAACTACTGGCCTCTGAGGAAGAATTGCGGCAGCAACTAGATGAACTGCTCACACGGGATCATACGATCCAACAGCAACAGCTTTTACTGCAAGCTCTTCAAAAAAGCATGTTTCAGGTGCTGCACCATTTGCAGGAGGAAGATATTTTACAGTACATTCTTAAAGCGGCGGCTTCGCTGGTACAAACCGAGCATGGCTTTATACATAAAACAGACGCCACTGCCCAAATGCATTTTCAAGCCCATGGCTTAGGCGTCCATGCTTGCTGCATCGGTGTTTCATTTCCCTGGCACGAAGGTTTGGCTGGGGAATTAATGCGGCAGCGACGCACCATTGTTGAAAATGACTATACATCGTACCAAACGCGTAAAGCACCGCCCACGGCACTGCATGCACGTTTTAACAAGCATCACCTTTCCTATCCTGATATGCACGCTGTCGTATTGACCCCGTTATGGGACAACGAAGAAATTGTCGGCATTATCGGCCTGAGCCGCTACACGAACGAAGGAAATTTCACGCCTGCCGAAGCGGACGCATTGGAACAATTCGCAAGCATGGCGTCTTTAGCGTTGAACAGCTCCAAGTTATTTCATTCGCTAAAGAAAGAAAATCTAGTCCGCCGCAAAACAGAACAGCGCCTGCTTAAAGTTCAATACGAAAATCAGGCCTTGTTGTCCGCCATACCGGATGCTATTTTTGTTGTCAATAAAGAAGGCCGCTTTTTGCAATATAAGGCCAGCACCATGCCGCTGGCCGCGCTTCCTGAAGAATTCCTTGGAAAAACACTCCGCGAAATCTGCCCGCCGTCATTGGCTGGCAGAGCCATGCATTATCTGCAACAAGCCTTTAGTTCTCAGCAATTGCAAACCTTCGAATATGAGTGGAGCGGACAGCATTACGAAGCACGACTAGTACCAAACGGACAGGGTGAGGTCATAGCGATCATCCGCAACATTACCGAAAGATATGAATGGGAGAAAAAACTCCGCTATCAAAGCTTGCACGACAGTTTGACCGGTCTTTATAACCGCACTTCTTTCGAAGAGAAGATGCAGACGTCTAGTCAGATGCAACAGCCGACTGGCTTGCTTGTGTGCGATGTGGATGGTCTGAAACTTTTAAACGACACATTTGGTCATGCCACTGGCGATCAAGCCTTGCGCCATGTAGCTGAAATGCTGCAGGACTCCTTTCCTGCCGACGCCTTTCTCGCCCGCATTGGCGGTGACGAGTTCGCCGCTGTTTTCAATCGACCAACACAAGACTTTTTCCCAGCCATCTGCACCAAGATTCGCAGCGCTTTAGAGAAGCATAACCGAGCCCAACACAACTTTCCGGTCAGCCTTTCTCTGGGCTATGCTATCTCCGTCCAAAATCCCCCGGACATGGAATCACTCTTCAAAGAAGCGGACACCAACATGTACCGCGAAAAACTCCTTCAAAAACAAAGCGCCAAAAACGCCATTGTTCAGACGCTGGAACGCGCTTTAGAAGCTAGAGACTATTTGACCGAAGGACATGGCAAACGACTGCACGACCTCATGGAACAATTTATTGGTTTTCTAGGCTTGCCTGCTTCACAGCTAGCCGATTTGCGCCTTCTAGCCCATTTTCACGACATCGGCAAAGTAGGCATTCCTGATCACATTCTTTTTAAACCGGGACCGCTCACAGAAGAAGAATGGATCATTATGAAACAGCATACGGAGATAGGCTATCGCATGGCTAAATCGATTCCCGATTTTGAGCCTATCGCCGAATGGATTATCAGCCATCATGAACGCTGGGACGGCCAAGGATACCCGCAAGGACTGAAAAAGTCAGCAATCCCGCTGCCTTGCCGCATCCTCGCCTTGGTGGACACCTATGACGCCATGACCCATGATCGCCCTTACCGTAAGGCGGCTTCCGCAAGCGAAGCTAAGGCGGAGCTCCTGCGCTGCGCCGGCAGCCAGTTCGATCCGGAACTGACAACTCAGTTTATCAAACTGCTTGAAAGCGATCATGC
>CAZKCR010000173.1:0-4022 GCA_964551055.1 uncultured Anaeromusa sp.
ATTTTTATGATTTTACTGCAAAGACTCCGCACGCCTCACAAGCGCTATTTCCGCGCAGGACGCTACAAGCTCCCGATACAAAGAGCCTCGCGTAGCTCAGCAAATGGCGCCGCCGCCATGTTTTTCATCTTTGTGTGTCGTCACCGCCACTTCCACGGCGCGCTGCAGCCCACGCACTAAAACCTCCAGGGCCATACTGGGCTGCCCAGTCAACTTGGCTGCTTGCGCCGGCAAATAGGGAACATGAATAAAACCGCCGCGGCGAATATTTCCCTCTTGCTGCAAATAATGCATTAAACCATAAAAAACATGATTGCATACAAAGGTTCCTGCCGTATTGGACACACTTGCAGGAATGCCTTCCTCCCGCAAGACGGCTACAATCTTCTTGATTGGTAAAGTAGACCAATACGCCGCCGGTCCCTCGGCTGCAATCTCTTCATCCACCACTTGATTGCCTTCGTTATCTGGAATCCGAAAGTCATCCACATTAATCGCCACACGCTCCGGTGTAATATCCATACGCCCTCCAGCTTGGCCAACAGCAATTACCACTGTCGGCTGCACTTCCTGAATCGCCCGCACAAGGGCCTCAATAGCTTTGCCTCGTATCGTAGGTATCTCCCGCGTCACCACTGCCGCATTGGCAATAACTGCCCCGTCTAACTGCCGAACCACTTCCAGCGCCGGATTCACTGCTTCACCGCCAAAGGGATCAAATCCTGTTAACAATACTTTCATCTGCTATTCCTCCTATTTTCCGCTCTCTTTAGACGGAGCTACATACATAGCCGCCACCATAACAATCAAAGTCAGTAAAATTCCCGTCGATTGGGCGTTTAAAATCCAAACTCCCTTGCCAGCATTGCCGAATTGCAAGGCAATCGTAGAAATAATACCAACGCCAGCCGACAAAAAAGCCGCCAACGTACTGGGCCGCCGCGAAAACAAGCCAAATAATAGCGGCGCCGTCAAGGACACTGACATCAACGAGTAAAAAATAGACAGCGCCGAAATGACATTAGGCAATAAAATAGCCAATCCTACTCCCACCGCTCCAGCCGCTAACGTTACAAAGCGGCTGCGCTGCAATAACACCTCGTCCGCAATAGCCGGATTGATAAACGTCTTATATAAATCCTTCGTAAAGGAAGAGGTAATCATATACAACACGGCATCCGCTGCGCTTACTTCCGCCGAAAAAATCGCCGCTAACGCCAAGGCGGAAGCCCAAAAAGGCATACAATCCTTCATCACGATCGGCAAAGCCAAATCCCGTTCTGTCAAGTTCGGCGCCACTACCGAAGCCGCCATGCCCAGAACGGCTGGAATCAGCGCAAAAGCCAGCATTACTAAGCCGCAAAGCGCTGTACTTTTCCGCACGGTACTCTCATCCTTGGCTCCATAGATCTTGCCAATCAGACCGGGAGAGATAAAAAAAGACGGTGTCAGCATAAGGAAAAATCCCAAAATCGTGGTCAAGCCTGCGCCATCCAAACTAAAATACGCTTCAAAAACTTTAGGGTCTCCCAGCCTCTGCGCCACCTGTGTTTCCAAGCCATTCCAACCACCAACAAAACTCATAACTAAGGGCACTGCAATAAAAAAGCCTACAAGTTTTACTGTCGCTTCGATCGCGTTGACATAGGCAGCCGATACCAAGCCGCCGGCTCCAAAATACAACACTACCACTACGGCGCCAATCAAAATGCCCACCGTTTTGCTTACGTCGGCGACAACCGATAAAATCCAGGCTATGCCCATCAACTGGCCCGCAAAAATAGCAATAGTGCCCACTGCCATCAACAAGGAAATCAAGCCGCGAAAATTCCGGTGGTATCGATACTCCAGATAATCTCCCAAGGTATAGAATTGATGCTCTTTAGCCAAACGCCAAATAGCCGGCCCCACCCAAAAAGCTAAAATGAACGTTCCCAAGGCGGAAGCTACAATCCACCACATGGCGGAAATCCCCAGCTTATAGCCTAAACCGGCCACGCCCACCGTAGAACCGGCGCCGATATTGGGAGCAATCAAGGTAATAAAAAGCAATAGCGTTCCAAATTTACGGCCTCCAACAAAAAAATCTGCTGAGTCTTTGACCCGTTTGGTCATAAAAAAACCAATACCAATTAATAAAAGCGAATACAAGGCAATAATCCAAACATAACCGTTCATACGGTTCCCCCTCCAGAAGAAAATCCTAATAAATTTCAAGCATGAGCTGATTTTTACCAATAGTTCACTTGCGCAAAGGTGCGCTTAAGGCCGCGCAAATACTGCAGCTGAGAATAGCCGAAGATCACCATTAGCCCGTCTTTACGTTTAGGCAAGAGACCATATTTCTTCTGCAATGCCGGCGCATGACGCAGCATAGGCGCAACCGTGCCAATCATGCAAGTTCCAAGCCCCAAGGCCTCTCCAGCCAGCATAGCGTACGTCGCGGCAATGGAAGCATCCGCCGGATCGGAATAGGAAGAGTTCTGAAACAACATAGCCAGCGGCGCGCCATATAAAATAGCATCCTGACCTTGCTCTTTGGCAGCTATCGCTTGCACGAGCAGCGGCTGCATAAAATCTTCCATCATTTCCGCTGTTTCTTTGCTCAAAAACGGACGCAACAACCATGAAACCGGCGGTGCAAAGAGCCAACGCCGGCTTGCCATAAACGTAATAAAATCGAAAGAAAATTCCCGGACTTTTTCACGCCCATGTAAGACCAGCACACTGACATCAGAAGGCGGCAAGCCCATAGGAGCGGCAGACGCCGCTGTCAATATCTGCTCTACAAGCTCTTTGTCCACTTCGCGCTCCAAAAACAAGCGCGCACTGCGCCGCCGCAAAAATAGGGAACGCAATTCTTTATAACCACTCTGAGTTCCCAATGCTGCAAAAGAGATCTGATCCTCTGCTCTCAATGTCCGTCCGCTTAAAGTAAGGCAGCCTTGCGGACACACCGCCAAGCACTGTCCACAGCCAATGCAGCCAAAGCCTTGGCCTGGCCGTATCTCTACCTTGCCGTTTTTCATCACCAGCGTCATACCGCAGGCTTTAGCGCATAAGCCGCACGCCGTGCAACGCTGTTCATCAATATGTACAGCCGCCTCTTCTGTCGTCCTGCTTGTACGAACCGCCATGCCAAAGTCTCCTTTCCTTACTCCCGTCCACAAGTTACTATCTTTTGCATGATTTCGCCATCCCTGCAGAGTATCCTCCTAATTTTCACATCATACCGGCAAACACGCCAACCCTCTCTCTGGAACAAATAAAGGATTTCTCCGGACATTCACGAATTTTTTATTTTACAATCTGCCACAAATTAAAAACAGGAGGCTTGCTATGGATCTGAAAATCATTTGCGCTTCTCCTTCCTTGCAATACCTGGAACTTCTCAAGACGTCCTGGAAGTTGCTGCGCGCACATTTCTCTCCCATTGTACTCCTTGCGTCCATAGGCGCCTTGCCGGGAATATATCTTGTACAAACCATGCCGGAAACAAGCTTAGACAGCCCTCCTTTCCTTCTCATTTTGGCAAGCGCCTTAATCAGCACGTTGGCCTATACAAGTATTATGATCCTCATTGACGATGTTGTTGCCGACCGTGAGATCTCCTTGGTGCATATCTTCGAAAGAGCCTCCGCTCGCTTGCCTTTCACCATCACTACGGGCCTGCTTTGCCTGCTGCGTCTTTTGGGCTGGTTTTTGCTGCTGGTCATTCCAGGCATCATCAAATCAGTACGCTATTCTTTTTCCATTCAAGCCGTTGTCTTACGGGAAAAAGCGCATGGTGAAGCTATCCATTACAGCATCGACCTTGTCAGCGGGCATTGGTGGAGCGTTGTCATTGCCGGCATTTATATTTCTTTGCCGCAGTTCCTCTTAAGCTTGCCCTTTACCGCCTCGCATTCTGCAGGCGGCACTGTGACATCCCTTTTGTTGGCTGTCATCCAAATTCTCACCACCGCCTTCTGGTATGTTGGGGAAACGGTTCTCTTTCTAGCCTTAGAGCAGTTAAAACAGCC
>CAZKCR010000174.1:0-3999 GCA_964551055.1 uncultured Anaeromusa sp.
ATCCGGTCTCCACCAGAAAGGTAGCAGAGAAAGGCCAGAGAAAGAAAGCAGAGGTGTTTGCGAAGAGATTGCTTCGTCACTTCGTTCCTCGCAACGACAAAAAGCCTGCTTATCTCAAACAAGTAAAGTTCAGCTTCCCAAACTATCTTTATTGTCATTGCGAGCGAAGCGCGGCAATCTCTTTATATTCTTGTACATCCTTGACTCCGTCGTACTCTCACTCTACTCCCTATACTCCTGTTAAAAACCGAACCCCGTAACCCTCATTCGTGCCCTCCCGCGACTCCTGTGACTCCTGTTCATTCCTGTTTCGTTCTCTCCTATTCAATCTCCGTTCCCAATGCTCACAGCATTCTTTTTTTACGCAAAAACAGCCCCGCTAAAGCGCTCGACAACAGAGACAGCATAACCACCAAATAAAATCCTATCTCCGTTTCCCGCAATGGCACCACCATGCTCATACTCCAAAAGCTGGAGATCATCGTAGGAATCGATACAAGAATGGTGATCCCTGCTAAAAATTTCATAATATGATTCAAATTATTGGCAATAACCGAAGAAAATGCATCCATCATGCTGCTGAGAATGGAACCATAGGTCTGCACCAACGCCAAAGCTCGCTTGTTCTCAATAATAACGCTCTCCAGAATATCCTCATCTTCCTCGTTCATCGGCAGCCAACGCCGAAACTGCGGTGAAGCCCGCATCCGCACAATATTATCCAACACAATGTCATTGGCCCGAAGAGCCGCCGTAAAATAGGTCAGACCTTTTTCCAGATCTAACAGCCGATATACTTCCTCGTTCGTTGTCGACCGCCGCAGCTTCATTTCAATTTCATCGGTCCGCTTGCGAATGCTGTTAATCTGCCGTAAAAACGTGTTTCCAGCCTGATAAAGAAGCTGGAAGAAAAAATGCACGCTTTTTGTCGTATCAAACCCCAGTCCGGCTTCGCCGCCTTTAGGTAAAACACTGGTTAATTCCCGCGTCACTGTAATCGTACAGTTTGGGGTCAATAGCACACTCAAGGGAATGGTATCATAACGATCCTGCCCGCGAAAAACAGGGACGCTCACAATCACCAACAAGCACCCGGCACTGCGGAGCACCCGCGGACAGCCGTCCTCCTCAAAAGCAAAACGGAAATATTCCTCTGGGACGCCCACTTTTTTTGCTACTTGAGCAATTTCCTCCGCCGTCGGATGTACGGCATGAACCCAGCAGCCATCTTCCAGCGTCTCTAAGGACAATGTACGCAAGCCATCCTCATGGCTTTTATATACCGATAACATAATTATTTCTGCATCCAATATTGGCTTTTGGATACACCCTCAATTTCCATACTATCGACAATACCAACGATAGCTGCATCTACCGCACTGCCGTCATTTTGAGTCACTCGCCGCGCCGAACTGCCGGAAGTGACCAACACCGTCTCGCCATTGCCAGCGCCTACCGTATCAACGGCCACCTGCATACTGATATTGTTCAATCCATCCAGGTTCAACGGCTGTACCACCAACAGCTTCCACCCTACCAATGTATCATCTTTTGTCGGAGCTACCACGGTACCTACTACTTTTCCTAACCACATATAGTTCTGCCTCCTTCACTCCAATGACAGAATACCGGAAAACACGTTTACACAGAGTAACAGAGGTATCAGAGAAATGCTAGAGGGGATACGTTACGCAGAGTAACAGAGAAAGGCCAAAGAAAGACCAGAGAATTGGCTTTCAGAGAGATTGCTTCGTCGCTTCGCTCCTCGCAACGACAACAAGCCAGCTTAGCAGCAGCCAAGCCATCTCCCGCACCTCAAGTCCGCCTTACCCGTCATTGCGAGCGCAGCGCGGCAATCTCCTAAAAATCTGCTCTACTCCCTATACTCCTGTAAAAAAGCCGTAACCCTCAGTCGTACCCTCTGGCCACTCTCGAGACTCTTGTTCAATATCTTCTCTCTGTTACCTCTGGCCTTTCCTCTGTTACTCTGTGTAAATCTTGTAACCCCGCACCCTCACTCTACTCCCTATACTCCTGTTAATAAATCTTCGTAACAATGCCCCTGTTTCCCTCTGCACTGGCTTGTGCATTCATCGGATATTCTTGCGCTTCAAACTATTCTGTCAACCGCGAGACAAAAACCAAGCGAATCCCCTTGCGTTCCAGTTCCGGAATAACCTCGCGCAAGGCTGTAGCCGTA
Organism: uncultured Anaeromusa sp.; assembly: GCA_964551055.1. GTDB lineage: Bacteria > Bacillota > Negativicutes > Anaeromusales > Anaeromusaceae > Anaeromusa. The sequence goes on from CAZKCR010000174.1 coordinate 2,201, forward strand.
TTCATACGCGCATGACCAATTACCACGGCGCTTCCGGAGCGCAACGCCAGATTCCCCGCCGTACGCAGCTTCTGCTTCACCGCATCCACCTCATCCACATTATCCAAGAACAAATCGTTTTCCGCCGCCGGCACTCCCAACTGTCGCGCCGTCATCCGTCCCACCGACTGAGAACTTGTACGACTATCCACAAAAAACAGCCCCCGATTATGCAGTACGTTCAGCACCTGTTTCATAACCCTGCTGTCTGCTGTCGCCAGCGACCCTTGATGATTGTTTACACCAACCACCCCAGGCAGCGAATGCAGCGCTTTCTCCACGACACTGCGGATCTCATTATCTGACATACTCGGGCTAATCGTATTCTCCTCCGAAGCCGCCGACGCTTGCTGCGGCATCATCGGCAAATGCAATATCGCTTCCTTCCCCGACGCCTTTGCCGCCTGCAGCGCTTCTGCCGAATGAGGCCGATACGGAAGAATGGCGAAGGTCACCGGCCGCGGCAGCGCCGCAATTGCCGCTATCGGTCCTGAGGTATAACCAAAATCATCAATGACAATAGCCAAGCGCGCCTTTATTTCACCGCTCGGTTCTGGAATGGCATTTTTCGCATCTCCCACTGCTTTAACCGCCTCTTTGGTCTTTTCCTTTGCCTTTTCTTCCGCCGCCTTTTTCTCTTTATCTTTTTCGCTTCCGCCGATCGCCTCTTGGACGGCTGCCGGCATCAAGGTAGTTAACGCGTTTTTTCCGTCATCCTGCATTCCATACCAAACTGCCGCCCCTAGTGCCAATAACGCCACCACCCACCAAACGATGCGCGGTGACGATTTTTTCTGCTTCCTTGCCATAAACACACTCCTCTAACGTCCTTCCGCTCAAACTTCCACGCAGCCCGCTGGAAGTCCTGCTATAAAGAGCACGAGGACGCCGAAGATTAATTTTTGAACAAGAGTAAAGGGAGTAATCGGAGGGTACGATATATTATTTTTTGAAAGTCAAAGCTTGTCGAGCCCTCCATCTACTCACTCTACTCCTGTTATAATTTAAATTCTCCTGCGTTCCCTCCCGTGACTCTCGAGACTCCTGTTCAATTCCCGCCCCATTTAAAAAGCCTGCGCACTCTAAGAATGCACAGGCTTTCAAGTCTACTTTTATTGTTTTTTCCCGAACCATTTCTGATGCAGCTTGTCATACTCGCCATTGGCTTTTAAGGTTTCCAACGCTTTGTTCACCTTGCCAGCCAGTTCGGTATTTTTCTTAGCCACTGCAATGCCATAGTCTTCAGCATTTTTCAGTTCGGTTGTTGCTAGCTTGGCAAAGGCATCGCCTTTTTTCTCAAACTGCCCCAAATAATATTGATTAACCGGCAAGTCATTTACAACCGCGTCTACACCGCCAGCTTTCAGTTCCATAAAGGTTTCCGGCACGCCATTGAATTCACGCACTACCGCACCAGGAATCTTGCGGGCCTCTTCCGCGGAAGTCGTGCCTATCTGCACGGCAATTTTCTTGCCTTCCAAGTCCTTAAAGCTCTTGATTGTCGTATTCTCGTTTTTCACCAGAATGCTCAAACCAGATTTGTAGTACGGAGCGGAAAAAGCAACCTTTTGCTGCCGCTCCGGAGTGATGGACACGCCGGAAGCAATCATATCGATCGTACCGGAGTCCAGCGCCGGAATCAAAGCATCAAAGCCCATACTCTGAATCTCCAGCTCCATGCCCATCTCTTTGGCCAGAGCCCGAGCCAGATCCATATCAAATCCCACATAGTCTTTGCTTTTTTCATCTTGAAACTCAAA
>CAZKCR010000175.1:0-3983 GCA_964551055.1 uncultured Anaeromusa sp.
TCCATCGCATTGCTGGTGGACTGGAAATTCCCTTGGGAAAAATCGCGCGCCGTCGCCGTCAAGCGTACGCCATGACCGAGCTGCACGCCTGTAGGCAGCATGTTGTTGTTGCCGCTGCTTGTCATGCCCGGCTGTCGCTCAGTTTGGTACATCAGATCTTCAAACTCCGCCCGCTGTTTTTTAAAGCCGGTGGTGTTCACGTTTGCCAAGTTATTGGAGATTACGTCCAAATTGCTTTGTTGGGCTCGCATGCCCGTACCTGCCGTCCAAAGTGCCCGCATCATACGCGTGTACCCCCTTCTTTACGACCGGCCAACTTCGTTGACCGCTTTATCCAACAACGAATCTTCCGACTGCACTGCTTTCGAATCGATTTCATAAGCGCGGTACGCAGTAATCAGATTCACCATTTCTTGCACCGCATTGACATTCGACATCTCTAAGTACCCTTGCTGCAAATTGGGCGTTGCCACCGGCTGCGGCCGGTCACCACCAGGGGCCGTGAAAAGGTTCTGTCCTTCTTTCGCCAATCGTTTGGCGTCAGCAAAGGAAACCACTTGCAAGCGCCCCACCTCGTTAGGCACGCCGCCAGCTTCTGTAGCGTTCATCTCCACAATGCCATCACTGGTAATATTGACGCGGCTCGCGCCACTTGGCCCCTCAATCGTAATCGGTTGACCATTGGTTCCCAACACCGCATGACCTTCCTTCGTCACCAATTGATTGTTAGAACCAATCTCAAAAGAACCAGCCCGTGTATACCGCTGCCCTTGAGGCGTCTGGACAACAAAGAATCCATCCCCGGCAATAGCCACATCCAATGAGCCTTGGGTGCTGCGGGTACTGCCTTGGCTGTGATCCGTCACAATCTGATCTACTGCCGCTCCAGCGCCGACAGAGCCGATTTGCGGCGTCTCCATGCCGTCGTTGATCCGCCAGAGAAGCATTTTTTCAAAATCCTTATTGACGGCAATTTCTTTCTTAAAGCCTGTCGTATTGACATTAGCCAAATTATTCGCTGTAACATCTGTACGCAGTCCTTCGGCAATCATCCCGGAGGCTGCCGCATAGATCCCTCGAATCATACCGTCTCTCCTTTAACCATGAAAAATTACGTCTTCATATATATCGTGAAAATCTTTCCTTTTCATCAGGGAGAATAGTGGCTTCTTCGGCAGACCATTAGTCCCAATTTGACTCACCGTTCTTGCAATACGCTGTTTTTATTCAGCGTCAGCAGGCTCTCTTCTAAGCTTTCCAAAGATTCCAAAGCCTTCCCTGTACCCAAAGCCACGCAAGACAACGGATCTTCCGCCAAATAAGTAGGAATGCCAGTTTCTTCTTGAATCAAACGGTCCAAGCCGTGCAACAGCGAGCCGCCGCCAGTCATGACGATGCCCCGGTCCATAATATCGGAAGCCAACTCGGGCGGCGTATTCTCCAGCACCGATTTAACGCACTGCACAATCAACGCTACCGGCTCCGCCAGGGCTTCTCTGGTTTCCTCAGAAGTAATCCGAACCGTTTTCGGCAAGCCGGACAGCAGATCCCGCCCGCGTACTTCCATCGTCTCGTTGCGACTATTGGGAAATGCTGTGCCAATCTGCACTTTCATCTCTTCAGCGGTACGCTCGCCAATCATAATCTTGTATTCTTTTTTCACAAAATTAACCAGCGATTCGTCAAAACGATCGCCGCCGATGCGCAAAGACTCGCTTACAACAATACCCCCTAAGCTTAAAACTGCTACATCGGTGGTACCGCCGCCGATATCCACTACCATAGCTCCGCAAGGCTCGGCAATATCAAGGCCCGCGCCAAGAGCGGCCGCCAAAGGTTCTTCAATAAGGTATGTCTTTCTCGCTCCCGCTTGCATCGCCGCTTCCAAGACCGCACGCTTTTCCACGGTTGTCACACCGGAAGGAATACACACCATGATGCGCGGTTTAAAGAAAAGACTTTTGCCTGCTACTTTGCGGATAAAATGCCGCAGCATGCTCTCCGTCGTATCATAATCAGCAATAACGCCTTCTCGCAGAGGACGGATGGCGACAATATTTCCAGGCGTACGTCCCAGCATACGGCGTGCTTCCTCGCCAATCGCTAAAACTCGGTTGCTGTCCTTATCAATAGCTACTACGGAAGGCTCCCGCAGCACAATTCCTTTTCCTTTTACATATACCAGCACATTGGCCGTTCCCAAATCAACACCGATATCGGTAGACATTCCAAAAAACATACATATACTCCTTTCAATAGGCACACACTAAAATAAAATTGTTCCACAAAACTTGGAGAAATCCTGCAAAAAAATAAAGAACCATAGGTTTTAAACAAGATGATATTTCAAAACCCTTTCGCGTCTTTCGTGTGGTTCGCGGTTCGTCATCAAGGTTCTTCCAATTTATTATCCAACCGCGGAAAGCACGAAAATCGATAAAAGCCTAGAAATGTTTTTCCAAAAAACGAAAAAGCCCCACTGACGGAACAAGAGTAACAAAGTGTCCAAAGCTTCACTAGAGAATATTTCACTCTCTGTTCCCCTCTGTTCACTCGGTTACTCTGTGTTTCAGTTTTTCAGCTCACGAAGGCACGCGGTCAATCTGAGCTCCCAGGCTGCGCAGTTTTCCTACCAAATCTTCGTAGCCCCGATCAATGTGATGCAGATAGCCCACTTCTGTCTGTCCATCCGCTACGAGTCCGGCCAGCACCAAAGCCGCGCCAGCGCGCAAATCGGTTGCTTTAACCGGACAACCTGTCAAGCAAGACATTCCTTCTACAATGGCGCTGCGTCCCTCGATTTTGATATTGGCTCCCATACGCTTTAACTCATCCACATGCATAAAGCGATTTTCAAATACGGTTTCGGTAATCACGCCAGTACCTTCTGCAACCGTCATCAAAGCCATAAATTGCGCCTGCATATCCGTTGGAAATCCAGGATAAGGCAGCGTTTTGACATCTACCGCCTTCACCCGGCCAGTACTAAAGACGCGAATGCCATTCACGTCTTCCTCAATGCCAACGCCGGCTTCTTTCAGTTTGGCCACAACCGGTTTTAAATGCTCCGTCAACGCACCTTCTACGTAAACGTCGCCACCAGTCATAGCGGCCGCTACCATATAGGTTCCCGCCTCAATACGATCTGGGATTACCGTATAGGTACATCCTTTCAAAGCGGGAACTCCTTCGATTTTAATCACATTCGTTCCGGCACCGCGAATCTTAGCGCCCATCATATTCAAGTAGTTGGCCAAGTCGATAATTTCCGGCTCGTGCGCCGGATTCTCTAAAATGGTCTGCCCTTCCGCCATGCACGCAGCCATTAGAATGTTTTCCGTTGCTCCTACGCTGGGAAAATCCAAATAAATCCTAGCGCCTTTCAATCCATTAGGCGCTGTAGCTTCTACATAACCGTGCCCGATTTCCACCTGCGCCCCCAGCGCTTCAAATCCCTTTAAATGCAAATCAATCGGGCGTGTGCCAATAGCGCAGCCGCCAGGCAGAGAAATACGCGCTTTACCCAAGCGAGCTAAAAGCGGTCCCATAATCAAAAAAGACGCCCGCATCTTACGCACCAGTTCATACGGCGCATCATGATTTCCTATGACAGTGCTGTCTACTGACAGCCGTCCCTCTGCATCACGATGTGCAGGAACTCCCAAGCGTTCCAGTACCAAAGCAAACGTCCGCACATCCTCTAGGTTCGGCACTTCTTCAATAACACTCGGCGTTTGTCCTAAAAGGGTAGCTGCAATCAAAGGCAGCACTGCATTTTTCGCTCCACTTACCTTTACTGTGCCCCGCAAGGAATTGCCACCGCGAATGACCAGTTTCTCCATTTTTTCCTCCAGCCGGAATGCCTGCGCATTCTTTCTTTTCATGGTAGTGCGTTCTATTTCTGACTATCCTATAGTTTATCATTCTCCTTTCCTCCTTCGCAAGAGCCCCTGGTACATCTGTTAGAAAAAAGTTTGGTTTTA
>CAZKCR010000176.1:0-2037 GCA_964551055.1 uncultured Anaeromusa sp.
AGGGCGCCGGCGGACTCGACACCTGTGGGGCCGCCGCCAACGACCAAAAAGGTCAACAATGCGCGCCGGGTTTCCGAATTTTGTTCATGACTAGCCAGTTCAAACATCTTCAGCAAGTGATTGCGGATATTGACGGCCTCATCTAATGTTTTCATGCCAAAGCCGTATTTTTCTACGTTAGCGAGACCGAAAAAGTTGGTGGCGCCGCCGGCTGCGACAATTAGGTAGTCATAAGCGAGGGTTTCAGCCTCTGTAGTGACCGTCTTGGCGGCGCAGTCGACGCTGCGGACCTCGGCCATGTGAAAGCGAACGTTTTTCCAGTCTTTAACCATGGCTCGCACCGGGTAGGCGATATCGTCTACAGAAAGACCGGCAGTAGCCACTTGATACAGCAATGGTTGGAATAGCTGGTAGTTTTGACGGTCGATTAAAGTGATGCGGACCGGAGAGGCGGAGAGGCGATGTGCTGCCTGAAGACCGCCAAAACCGGCGCCGATAATGACAACATGGGGAAGCTTTGGTGTGGTGCTGGACATGTGCATCACTCCTTTGGCCTGAAATTCTTATGGAGGAGTAATTCTTCGCCTTGGAACAACCTTCCTGCTTGGCAGCAGCAAAAAGTAAACAGGAAGGAACCAGTTTATTTTGCGGCGAATTCAAAAGCAAAGAAAAAGTGAAGGTGCGAGGAGATGAATCATTGGAAGCGGGACTCATTTTTATCAGTTTAATTCTTTTGATGGCGGCGGCATATCGCGGATATTCTATTATTTTGGTAGCTCCTTTTTTTGCGATGCTGGCGGCTGTCGGCAGCGACTATGCTCTGATGCCAGTGTACAGCGAGCTATATATGACTAAGGCGGCGGAATACGTTAAAGTGTATTATCCTGTGTTCTTGCTGGGGGCTGTTTTTGCTAAAATTATGGAGGACGGTGGTTTGGCGGCGGCGGTGGCCAAGCAGATTGTGCGCTCTTTGGGGCCACAGCAGGCGGTGCTGGCCGTTCTTCTTGGATGCGGCGTTCTTGTGTACGGCGGTTTGAGTGTTTTTGTAGTGGCTTTTGTCATGTATCCTTTTGGCGCTATTTTATTCCGCCAGGCGGACATTCCCAAACGCTTGCTGCCGGCAGTGTTGTGGATGGGGATTTTTACCTATGCTATGATTGCGCTACCTGGAGCGCCGCAGATTCAAAATATTATTCCTACGGCCTTTTTTGGCACTACGACCTGGTCGGGTGTTGGGTTAGGGCTGGTGGGGGCGGTGGCGTATTTTCTGTTGGGCTGGGGCTGGATATCCTGGCGCCACAAAAAATTAGCAGCCAAGGGAGAAGGCTATGGTGCACATATTCTAAACGAACCGGAGCGGGTGGAAACAAATTTGCCTGGTTGGAAGGCTTCTTCGCTGCCTTTGCTGGTTGTTGTTTTAGTCAATTTGTACTTAAGCAATCCCTTTCACTGGTCTTGGGGCTATCACTGGCCAGCGGACAGTCTTGAAGCCATGAAGCTGCTGAAATTATCGCTATTAAGCCCTTCGGTGGAGCGGGTGCAGGCGATTTGGTCTATTTGTCTGGCGCTTCTGGCTGGAAGCGTCTGCGCCGCCATTGTTGGGCGTCGTCAAGTGCGTCGTCAAGGAGGTTTTCTGCAGCCCTTGAATGCTGGGGCTATGGCCTCTATACCGGCGATTTTGAATACAGCATCCGGTTATGCCTTTGGCAGCGTTATTGCGGCCTTGCCCGGCTTTTTTGCCATCAAGGATGTCTTGCTTCATTTGCAATTGGGCGGAGGACCCTTGGCTTCTGCCATTTTGACGACCAACGTGATGACTGCCGTGACCGGCTCTGCCTCCGGCGGCCTGACGATTGCTCTAGGCATGCTGGGGCAGGAATGGCTGGCCTGGGGCGCGTCTCTTGGCATGTCGCCGGAGGTTCTGCATCGTATTGTTTGTCTGGCTTCGGAAGGGCTGGATACGGTTCCCCATAGCGGGGCGCTGGTGACCCTGATGGCTGTTTGCGGGCTGACGCACCGGGAATCGTATTATGATGT
>CAZKCR010000176.1:2137-3977 GCA_964551055.1 uncultured Anaeromusa sp.
GAAAAAGAAAAAAAGTTCCCCGAACACTTGTGCGAACAAAAGTGGTATGCTAAAATGACTTTAGACGAACAAGTGTTCAAGGGGGCGATGTATATGCGTAAAAAACGGTTTTGCGCATGGCTGCTGCTAGCGCTGTGCTTTTTGATGGTTTCCGTAGTTAAATCCAGTCCTGGGCCTGCTGGTATTCGCTACGCCGAAGTGACGGTACGCGGCGGAGATACTTTATGGCAACTAGCAGCGCAGCATTGCGGCGAAAAAGAAGACGTGCGGGAAAAAATCTACGCGATTCGCGATCTGAATCGTTTGACGGCGCAAGCCTCTTTGACGCCTGGACAAAAATTGAAGATACCTTTGAAAAGTGCAGATTGAATTGCATTTTTAGATAATAGATAACAAAACGGGACGCGGCGTGAGTCGAAGGTCCCGTTTTGTTATCTGACCGGATTCAGGCTGCAGACAGATTTGATCATTTAGTGCTCCCTATTTACGTTGGATGTAAGTGTTAGCAGGAATTTTCCGGGAAAAATAGAATTAATAGTATCGGAAATAACAGCCTTTAGTCGGCTGAATTTGAGGTGATGGATGCATGAAACCGTTACGCGTTTTAGTAGTGGATGACTCGCCTTTTAGTCAGAAGATCATGACGGGACTGTTGGAAAAAGCCGGTTTTTCAGTTTGCGGCTGTGCGGATACAGGCGGCCAAGGCTTGGAAAAATATCGAGAGTTGCGGCCAGATGTCGTAACAATGGATATGACATTGCCGGATGTGGACGGGCTGGTGTGCAGCCGGGATATTTTGCTGGTAGATCCAGAAGCAAAAATTATTATGGTAAGTTCTATGAAGGATGAAGCTTTAATGACCAACGGCTATGCCGTAGGGGTCAAAGGCTTTATTCAAAAACCTCCTCGAGGAGAAGAATTGGCCGCGCTGATTCATAAAGTGTGCCAAAAAGAAGAAGAGACTCTTTCTTGGCAGGAAAAATACCTTGGATTTTTTGAACAGTCGCTGCAGGAGAACCTTTTGCATATGATGGGCTTGGAAAGCGCGATTGCTACCTCCTTGGATGAGGAGCCTAAGTTTTTGTCGCAAGGCGTTGCGGTGATCATCGGCTTGACGGGCAAGCATCAGGGACGAGTGATTTTAGACAGTTCCGAGGATACGGCGCAGCAACTGACGCGTATGGTTCTCGGCTGTGATGAGGCTTCAGAAGAGGATATGCTGAACGGCATGGCGGAATTGGCGAATATTGTCAGCGGCAATGGCGTATCCGCTGTAAACAATGCCTATCGGGAATTGGAGCTACGTCTGACGCCACCCAGCATTCTCAGCGGACGCAAAATAAATATTGTCAACCCCAAACTGGACGCCTACATTGTGACGGCGCAAACGCCGCATGGCTCCATCCGTATGAGTGTTGGCTTCGCAGGGGGGAAATAGCATATGGACGCAAAGATGATCAATCCCTTTGTGGATGCCGTGGCGACAGTGTTGCCGCAGCTTGGCTTTCAGTCGGTACAACGGGGGCAAATCCGTTTAGGCGAAGAATTTGTAGAAGGCCGGGGTGTAACGGTACTGATTGGCCTGACTCAAGATGTACAGGGAAATCTGGCCTATAATTTTTCAGAAGAGGTTGCTAGGGGCATTGCTTCGACCATGATGATGGGCATGCCTGTAGAACAAATGGATGAAATGGCGCAAAGCGCCATCTCCGAATTAGTGAATATGATTACAGCTAATGCGGCAACGCATTTTTCTTCGCAAAACTTGCTTGTCGATATTTCGCCGCCGAGCTTGGTGGTGGGAGAGGCGCTTAAGGCGCGTATTAGCAACGGCAAGTTT
>CAZKCR010000177.1:0-3975 GCA_964551055.1 uncultured Anaeromusa sp.
ATTTGAGACTTTTATTGGAGCAAGACGGTCCGCAGGACGAAAAAGCAGGGTAAGGTGGATGACAGTTTCGCCTGTTTGAGCGCAGCGAGTTAAGAAACTGCCGCCTTAACCAGCTTTTTCGAGGCGCGCGCAAATCTTGTCTCAAATACAATTATGCCGTCGTTTATTACGTAAAAACTTATAATTTCTGATAAAGAAAAAAAGTGTCATCCCGGATGGCCTGCTGACCGCCGGGGTGGCACTTTTTTCTTTATATTATATTTAGAACCGTACGCGGTAGACCCTCCGTATAGCCCTCCCTCTACTCCCTCTACTCTTGTTCACTATGTGTTGTTTAAATCTTCAGCTTCGCCGTCGCCGAGATGTGCCGCGCCAGGCCAAGCTCTTCCTTAGTCAGCCCCAAAGCCAAGCCAATAAGCTGCGGCAGATGCAAAATAGGCAGCTCCGCATTGGTCTTTGCGGCTTCCCGCCCTTCCGGCTGGTACATATCCAGCTGCATCTGACAAAGCGGACAAGGCGTCACAACCACCTCGGCGCCAGCTTTCACCGCGCTGTCCACGGCCTGACCGGTCACCTTCATGACATCGGCCTCTGCCGTCCAAAAGGCATGGAAGCCGCAGCACTTGAGTTTCCATGCAAACTCCACTGGCTGCGCCCCCAGGGCGACAATCACCTTTTCCAACGACTGCGGATGGAAGCAGTCTTCGTAGTTCATGATTTCCGGTGGTCGCAGCAAATGACAGCCATAATAGGGCGCCACCCTCCATCCATTCAGCGGCTTAGCAACTTTTCCCGCCAGCAGTTGCGGCTGCGAAACCAGCTCCCACAACAGATGAGTTACCCTACCAGTTCCCTTGTATTCGTAGCCTGCCGGCGCCAGCAATGCATTGACTTTCTTCTTCAACTCCGCATCTGTGTCTAGAGCCGCCTTAGCCCGACGCAACTGCAATGTGCATGTATTGCATACCGTCAACAGCGGTAGCCCCATACTTTCGGCAATCGCTAAATTGCGGGCGTTAACGGCGAGCGCCGTCAGTTCATCCACATCCTGCAGATGCGACGCGCCGCAGCAGGTCCAACTGGGAATTTCCACCAGTTCAACGCCTAGCGCCTCCGTCACTTTTACAGTAGCTAAAAACGCTTCACTTGCAGCGCCGCGGAGCACGCAGCCTGGAAAAAAGGCGTACTTCATGCTTTGTCCTCCTTCGCAGCCACCATAATGGTCCGCACCTTCTGAATTTCAGCAATGGCTTCATGTTTTTCCAAAGGCGCCAGCTTACCGGCCCGCATCAGGCGATAGGCTACCGGAATGCGCAAGGCCGCTTGAATGCCTTCGCTTTTCGCAGCCAGCATGGCCTCATTAAGACGCCCTGTATCCTTGATGTCATCGTAAAAAGCCAGCGCATGCGATGGCCCTATGCCGCGATACATCTTTTCCCGGAATGTAGCGATGCGCAGCTTTTCAATATCTTCCGCCGGCTTCAAACCTTTAGGACACTTGGTGGTGCACTCCTGGCAATTCATGCATTTCCATAGCCCCCCGTCCTGCACGGTCGGCACCAAATGACCGGACGGGTCGCTGTCCCGGGAATCAGCGGCAAATTTCTGCGCCCTAGCGAAGACAAAGGGATCGAAAAAGTCGCTGCTATCAACGGTACATTTATTGCACTCTGATACACAGGAACCGCAAAGAATGCATTCCGAGTTCTTGCTAATTTTTTTAAAGGCTTCCGGCGTCTGGCGGCAGCCTTCGGCGGCGCTGAATTCGTTTTTGGGCTGTAAAAAAGGTTTAATCTTTTTTAACCGCTCGTATTTCGGCTGCCAATCCACAGCCAAATCGCGTAGTACTTTAAAGTTTCCCAGCGGTGCGAGAGTCAGCGTTTGCGTTTGGTAGCGCTTCACCAAATCTTCCAGCAGCGTTTCACAGGCCAACACGGCATTATCGTTGACCCGAACGGCGCAAGCGCCGCAAATGCTGGAACGGCAGGAAGCCGTAAAAGTCAACGTCGGATCGACGGTTTCTTTGATTTTCAGCAACGCCGCCAAGACGGTCATGCCTTTTTCCAATTCCAATGCATAGTCCTGCGTCCAAGTCTTACCGTCCAGAAAACGCTCTATTTTTAATGTTATCGCCATCTCAATACGTCCTCTCCACCGGTTTGTATTTGGTTACAACCACAGGACGGTATTCTGTCTTAAAGCCGTCCCCGGCCCGGCTGATTAAGGTGTGCTGCAGGTAATTTTTATCATCCCGCTTGGCAAAATCGGTGCGCGAATGACTACCGCGGCTTTCTTTGCGCGCCAGTGCCCCCAACACAATGGCCTGGGCTACTTGCAGCAGATTGCCGATTTCCAAATAGTTCATATAGGCCGTATTATAGACACGGCTGGAATCGCCCACAAAAGCGGATTTGTATTCTTCCTGCAGGCCTTGAATATCCCGCAGCGCTTGGTTGAGACCCTGTTCGTTGCGGAAAATACCGGCATTGTTCCACATGGTCAGCGCCATGCGATCCCGAATGCTGGCCACCGACGGGCCGCTGCTCCGTCCGGTGGCGACGGCAAACTGCTCTTCCCAGCGTTTCACGCCGTCAGCTAGCGCCTCTTTAGAATCGGCATACGCCGCTCCTTTGACATAGGCTGCCGCTCCGGCTCCGGCGGTTTTGCCAAAAACCAGCACTTCCGTCAAGGAGTTGGCCCCCAGACGGTTGGCGCCATGCACAGAAATGCAGGAGCACTCTCCGGCGGCAAAAATCCCCGGCACTTTGGTAGCACAGGTCTTGTAGTCCATTACGTCAATACCGCCCATGGAATAATGGCAAGTGCCACGTATGGGCACTGGTTTTTCGAAAACATCTACACCTTCAAAATTCAGCGCCAGCTGGCGCACCTGGAAGAGGCGCTCCATAATGCGTTCTTTGGGAATATGACGGAAATCCAAATACACCGCGGCATTAAGACCTTCCCCGATGCCCCGTCCTTCGAGAATTTCCTTTTCTACCGACTGACAAACCAAGTCCCGCGGTCCTAGTTCCATAGCTTTCGGCGCATATCTGGCCATGAAACGTTCGCCGTTCTTGTTGAGAAGGTAGGCGCCCTCGCTCCGACTGGACTCGGACATCAAAACGCCGTTGCTGGCTAACCCAGTAGGATGGAACTGCACCATTTCCGGATCCTTAAAAGGGATGCCTGCGCGCAGCGCCGCCGCAATACCATCGCCTGTAGAGCTGTAGGGATTGGACGTCCGCACCCAGTAAGCACGACCGTATCCTCCTGTAGCAATAATGACGCTTTTGGCGGCAATCGACAATACGGTGCCACTGCGCATATCCAAGGCCACAACGCCGCTAAGGCGCTCTTGCGGCGCCACTACTTCCAGCAGCTGGCATTCGGAAATAAAGTCAATATTGGCTTTTAAGCACTGCTCAAACATAGTATGCTGCACAGCATGACCGGAAATATCCGCCGAATAGGCCGCCCGTGCATAGGTGCTGCCGCCCATCTTCCGCTGATGAAACCGTCCATCCTCCTGACGGTTGAAAGCGATTCCCTGATAATCCAGTTCAAAAAGAATTTCCGGCGCTCGTTCCGTAAAGTATTCGACGGCATCTTGATCGCAAAGATAGTCGGCTCCCTTTACGGTATCGAAAGCATGTACTTCCGGCGAGTCCTTGGAATCCGTCGTCCGCGCCGCCCCGTTAATGCCCCCTTGGGCCATGGTCGTCGCCGAACGGGTGGGCGCCATCTTCGTCATGACCGCCACCTTCAACCCGGACGTCTTTGATGCTTCCAAGGCGGCTCGCATGCCTCCGCCGCCGCTGCCAATGATTAACACATCATAAAGCGCCTTGCCTTGCCGCACTGCAGGGGGGATATTTTCGGGCCACAAAAAACAGCCGCCGGTCATCATGGCCGCTCCGGCGGTTGCGCCGACCTTCAAAAAGGTCCGTCGATTCATTTTTTGCAAAATGCCAT
>CAZKCR010000178.1:0-3971 GCA_964551055.1 uncultured Anaeromusa sp.
AAGAATTTTATGAACACGTATTCGGTGATGTTCGGAGGGGAAGCCGGGTATGGCGTCATGAGCGCCGGAATGATGGTGGCTAGAGCGGCTTCTCGAAACTCTTTATGGTCCGTGGTGGTTAACGAGTATCCTTCTTTAATAAAAGGCGGCTTGAATACCTGCATGGCTCGCCTGAGTACAAAGCCATTGGCTGCGCATGAGGAAAGTTTTCAATTTTTAGGCGCTTTATCACAGCAGGCCTTTGATCAAAATTACGCGAAAGTAAGTCCGGACGGAATTGTTTTATATGATTGTGAGGCGGTGAAGGCGCCGGAGGTTCAAGGAGACGCTCCTGGAACTTGGATTGGCTTGCCGCTTTTGCAAAATTTACCTGGGGACGCTGCTAAAGTGATGGGAAATAGCGCCCTTTTAGGGGCCTTTTGCGCTTTGAGCGGTTTTTCCAAAGATGCCATTTTGCAGATTATGAATGATGAATTTAAAAAAGAAAACGTTAGAGAACAAAACAAGGCTATTTTTGAGGCGGCTTTTAAAGAAGCTGTTGATAAGTGTTGTCCAGCGTCCGGCTTGTTTGAGTTGCCGATCGCTTCCTCCAAAGAACCTAAGATGTTGCTTAATGGTAATGAGGCGTTGGCTATGGGAGCGATTCAAGGCGGCTGCCGTTTTTGCGCCGGCTATCCCATGACGCCTGGCTCAAGCGTGCTGGTGTATATGGCGGATCAAGGAGCTCGCTATGGAGTTGTATTCAAACAGGCGGAAGATGAAATTGCAGCGGTAAACATGCTGATTGGCGCGTCTTATGCGGGGGTGCGTTCCTTGGCTTCTACTAGCGGCGGCGGTTTTGCGCTGATGGTGGAAGCTTTGGGCTTTGCAGCGCAGGCGGAGCTTCCGATTGTATTAGTGAATGCGCAACGAGGCGGACCTAGCACGGGCTTGCCGACTAGAACGGCGCAAGCCGATTTGTTGTTTACTACTTTTGCATCACAAGGAGAGTTTCCGCGGTTTGTTTTGGCGCCTGGCGATGTAGACGAATGTTTTTATGAAAGCGCTCGCCTTTTTGATTTAACCGAACGTTTTCAGGTGCCTGGACTGATTTTAACGGACAAGTATTTAGCGGATTCTTCCGTAAGCAGACCTTTTTTTAAGACGCCTCTTGAGCCGCAAGTAGAAGCGGGCCGGGCAAGCGAAGAATGGTTGGCGGCTCAGCAGCCCTATCGTCGGTATAGCGAGGCGGCAGGCTGCGAAGCGCCTCCTCGAGCGATACCGGGACAAGCTGGCGGGGCTTATATCGCGACTAGCTACACTCACGGTGAAGACGGATTTTACAGTTCCGGCGATAAGGAATATGCTGCAAGAGAACCGGAAACGGTTGCGGCCGGCTTAGACCGCTGGTATGAAAAATTGCCGGCTATGGAAGCGGCTGCAGACGGCTTGAGGCAATACGGGCCAGATGAGGCGGACCTGACCTTGTTTGTATGGGGCTCTACTAAAGGCGCCGCTTTAGAGGCCATGGAACTGGCTAAGCAAGAAGGACTGAGCGTCAATGTGCTGCAGGTTTTGTATGTGGCGCCGTTCCCGGTGCAGGCGTTGACAAAAGCTTTGGGGCGCGTAAAGAAATCACTGCTTATTGAAGGGAATAAAACAGCGCAGTTAGGATTTTTGTTGCGTGGCCATTTGGGGTATGTCGTTGATGCAAGCTATTTGAAATACGATTCGCGCGCTTTTACGCCGAGCCAGATCTTGGCGCGTATAAAGGAGGTACTGGGATAATGAGTGATCATGCGATGCAAACTCATAGTTCTACCTGGTGTGTGGGCTGCGGGAATTTCGGTATTTTTCACGCTTTGAAAAATGTGTTGGCTTCGTTGCCTGCTAATGATACGGTCTTAGTAACCGGCATTGGCTGTTCCAGCAAAATTTCACAATACGTGAATGGCTATAGGGTAGAATCTTTGCATGGACGCTCTTTGCCTGTTGCTACTGGCGTTAAGCTTGCTAACCATCATTTGACGGTCATTGCCGAAGGCGGCGATGGAGACGGAATGGGTTTGGGCATGGGGCATTTTGTGCATACGGCCCGCCGCAACTTGGATATAAGTTACTTTGTCCATAACAATCAGATTTATGGCTTGACCAAAGGGCAGGCTTCGCCGACAACGGATTTGGGTACGGTGACCAAGTTTACGCCGCCTCCGTTGGGGAATGTAGAAAAGTCGATTAATATTGCTCATACGGCATTGAGCATGGGTGCAACTTTTGTGGCTAGAACCTTTACTGCTAATGTGCCGCATATGACGGAAATGATGACAGCAGCCGTGGCGCATCGGGGCTTTGCGGTTGTGGAGATTTTGCAGCCTTGCGTATCTTTTAATGCAGTTAATACGTATGCTTGGTATAAGCAGAGAGTGCGAGATTTAAAAGAAATGGACGGATATGATCCGGAAAATCAAGAAAAGGCGCTGGCGTTGGCGGCATTATGGGGGGAGATTATCCCCATAGGCTTATTTTATAAAGAAAACAGGCCGACCTTTGACGGCGCTTTGCCGCAGCTGCAGGCGGGGCCGCTGGTGAAAGCGAACTTGCAGCAAGTGGATATAACACCATTGATGCAGGAGTTTGTATGAAGAGAACATGGTTATTTGGGGTCTTGCTTATTGGGACCTTATTAAGTCTGTCTTGGGGAACGGCCTTAGCAGCGGTATATCAGGAAGGCGATTCCGGCCAAGAAATTTTGGCGGTGCAGCAGCGATTGCGTTCACTCGGTTATGCTGTGGGGAAACAAGATGGCGTGTTTCATCCCTTGACGGCATCGGCTGTGCGGGCGTTCCAGCAGCAGCAGGGCTTGCCGGCGAGCGGTGTATTAGACGAAGCAACCTATCAAAAGCTGATGGGCCAAGCTCAGTCCTCGGCAGTACTAGTAACGCAGCCGCCAGCGGTTCCAGAGCGCAAGGCCGCAACGGTCGCGAAAAAGGGAACTTCCTCCTTGCCGCCGTTACCAAAGTTCAAGGAGGGACGTCCAGGAAACTCGGTGCAGGAAACCGCCCAGCAGTACTTGGGCGTGCCTTATCGTTTTGGGGGGGCTACGCCGCAGGGATTTGATTGCTCCGGCTTTGTGATGTACGTGTTTCAAAAACACGGCGTCAAATTGCCGCGCACCGCAGACGTGCAGTATACGGTGGGACGAATTATTGATAAGAAGACGCTGCAGCCGGGAGATGTGGTCTTTTTTACAACTTATGAAAAAGGCGCTTCCCATGAAGGCATTTATTTGGGGCAGGAGCGCTTTATCCATGCTTCCTCAAGCCGAGGGGTTATGATCAGCTCTTTGAGCGAATCATACTGGAAAACGAGGTATTTGGGAGCGCGTCGCATGGGGTAAATGCGGTTTCTAGAGGAAGGAGGGCATTGGCAATGGAACTAACGCATTTTAATGAAGCTGGAAAAGCTAAAATGGTGCATGTTGGCGAGAAGGCGGACACGGAACGCTTGGCGGTGGCGACAGGCAAGGTGAATATGGCGGCGGAGACGCTTCAAAAAATACGCGAAGGTCGTATGGGCAAGGGCGATGTTTTGGCAGTAGCGCAAGTAGCTGGGATTATGGCGGCAAAGAAGACTTGGGAGCTCATTCCCATGTGCCATCCCTTACAGTTATCAGGCATAGATTTGCTCTTTTATTTAGATGAAGAAGAACAGGCGGTAGAAATTGCTGCAACCGTGCAAAATTATGGCAAGACCGGCGTGGAAATGGAAGCGCTAACGGCTGTATCGGTAGCCGCGCTAACTATTTATGATATGTGCAAAGCCGTAGACAAAGAAATGGAGATATCGCAAATTTGCTTAGTGGAAAAGCGCGGCGGTCGCAGCGGAACCTATCAGCGGCCACAAAGAGGCGAATGAGGTAAGATAAACAAAGACAACCAGGAATTTCATTGACAAGGAATAAGGCCTATGCTAATATTTAAAAATGCATAGGA
>CAZKCR010000179.1:0-1776 GCA_964551055.1 uncultured Anaeromusa sp.
TAAAAATAGGTCAGAAGCGCCAGCTTCTGACCTATTTTTAACCTAACCTTACATCCGAAATTTCCCTACTAGAGC
This sequence comes from uncultured Anaeromusa sp., assembly GCA_964551055.1. Lineage (GTDB taxonomy): Bacteria > Bacillota > Negativicutes > Anaeromusales > Anaeromusaceae > Anaeromusa. Next base: position 76 of record CAZKCR010000179.1, read on the forward strand.
CTGCAAGTCCTGCGCCAAGTGCGCCAGCGTTTGGCTGGCTGAGGCGATTTCCTGCATAGACGCCGCTTGCTGCTCTGTTGCAGCCGAAACGCTTTCCGCCTCTCCCACAACGGTTACGGAAATGGACTTCACTTCTTCCACCGAGCGGACAGTATTGCGGCTGTCCGCCACGACCGCTTCCGCTACCGCCGTAATGCCCATAATCTTCTTGGATAGTTCCTCCACTAAACGGGCAATTTCCGCAAACTGCCGTCCTGCTTCATTAACACGATCTACGCCTTCGCCTACGCGGGTTTTCTGCACGCCCATCACATCAACGGTCTGGCGGATGTTGCCGTTGTTCTCCGCAATCAACGTCGTGATTTCCCGAGCAGCTGTTTCCGACTGTTCCGCCAGCTTGCGCACTTCATCCGCTACCACCGCAAAGCCCCGTCCGTGTTCGCCTGCCCGGGCCGCTTCAATGGCCGCGTTCAGCGCCAAAAGATTGGTCTGGCCGGCAATGGCCGTGATCATAGCCACCATTTCGGAGATGCGCTGCGAGCTGGCATGGAGCGCCTGAATAGCGCCGCCCACCTGTTCCGCACCGGTGCCAATCGCCTGCATGCTTTCAATGGCCGAAGCCAATCCTTTTTGGCCTTCTACGGTGGTTTTCGTCGTTTCATTCGCCGCAGCGGCTACCGCGCCGGCCACTAACGCAACCTCTTCCATCTTGCGTGTCATAGATTCCACCACTTTAGCCGCTTCGGTCACGGCAATGCTCTGTCTGCCGGCGCCGTCAGTAATGGCTACCGCCGACTGCGCCACATGCTGCGCCGCTTCCGCGGACTGGCCGGCGCTGGCCGTCAGCTCTTCAGACGAAGCTGCCAGCTGTTCCGCCGACTGCAGCGTCTGCCCGACCATCTGCCGCAGCCCTTTGGTCATAGCCGCAAAACTGCTGTGCAGAATACCAATTTCATCTTTGCGGTCCGTAGGCTCCAAGGTCATGTGCAAATCACCCTCGGCCACCTGCTTCGCCGCAGCCGCCACTTCCGCCACCGGATTGGCCACAGAGCGAGCGATAACAAAAACCATCCCCAAAAGAATGACCAGGGAGAGCAAGCAAATGCCGATCATCGTCATAGCCAGACGGCTGACGCTGGAAAAAACCTCTGTTTTCGGCACGCCCAAAACAAGAACCCAACCGCTGTCTCCTACCGGCTCGGAAGCGTAAAACCGGTCTACGCCGCCAAAGACATATTCGCTGAACGACGGTTTACCGCTCAAAAAAATCTTCCCGCCCGCAGCCAGCGCACCATTTTCAACTTGCAGAATGTTTTCTTCTAGCTTCAAGGTCTTATGGGCGATGAAATTCCCCTCCTGATTCAGCAAGTAAGCATTCCCTGTATCACGAATCTTAATCCCCAAAACCAAATCGCTGATTTGCTGCAAAGACAAGTCCATTCCCACTACAGCCACCACTTTGCCTTGCTGCCGGACGGCCATGGACAAGCTCACAATCGGCTTCTTCGTAATGGAGTCCATATAGACCTTGGACATCATCACTTTCTGCGAATTGACAGCTTCCGTATACCAGCCGCGTCCTGTGGGATCATAGTCCGCAGGCGGCACCCAGCCGGTACCGTCGATAAAGCGCTTGTTCGGAAAAGCCACAAATACATCCTGCACGCCAGGAGTATTTTTCGTGAGCTGCGTTAAAATACC
>CAZKCR010000179.1:1876-3948 GCA_964551055.1 uncultured Anaeromusa sp.
GCGCGTTTTAAAATCCGGTCAACCATGCCGTCCTTATCCTTGCCTACGGCATCACGGCTGTCCACCATCTTCCATACAGGCTGATTGGTTTTGGCGTCCAGCAGCGTTACTTCCACCGCCGTATGCGCCGTTATTTCATCATGAGCCGGCACTTCACGTATGCGCGTAACCGGAACATCGATCCAGTCATCTACCGTCATCTGCCGTCCGTCTGGTCCGGTCACCGTTCTCCGGCTGCAAACACGTTCCGTAGTGGTGTAGCTTTCCATATATGCCGGAATGTGGCGAACCGTATCATTATAGACATTAAAGCGCACTTGCAGCAGCCCTTGAGCATAAAAAGCAACCCCATCCTGCATCAACTGATTAAACTGCGCCGGATCGCTCTTTTCCAGTTCCGCCATATTCTCATTGTTGATGACGCCTACTTTTTTCACCAGCTCCGGATAATACAAAAAAGCAAGCCCTGCTTTGGCAAAACGCTCATTAATGGAAAACTGCCCCTTGACCTTGTCAGTCAACACCAGCCGTTTCAGCTCATCTGCAGCGGCATCAGGACCAAACTCCGTCTTCACCACCAGCAATTTCACGGTCTTAAAATCAAAACCGCTTTGCTTCCACTCGTCTTTGCGCTCCTCCGCGCCCGCCAAAGCGGCCGGCAACAAGCACACCAGCAGCAAACAAAGGGCAACCAGTCTCCATGCTTTTTTTACCATGCGTTCTCCTCCTCGTTTTTGCTTTCCAATATTTTCATTTTAAAGCATTTTAGGGAAAACGCCAAGGTATAAAGCACGACAGAACAAAAGGTTCTTATAAGGCCGCCGAATCAAAGGAAAGGTATTTCCACAGGTCTTTTTGCGCATATCGTTCCACGACCAGCCGTGCCGTAGCTACGTTATTATCCGGAGGGTTAGGAATGGTTACGCATCCAGGCCCCACCATGACGCCGCGCAAATCAGTCTCACTAAGAAAATAAGCTACCTCCTCGATCACTTCGCTGGGAGAACCATAAGAAATCGCCCCTTCCTCATCCAGGCCTCCCAAGATGCATTTGTCGGTTAACGCTCTGGCCCGCCGCAGCGGCGGATATTCATGGCAATCATGCCAATTCAGCGCCTGCACTGGATAATCGAGAAATTCATCAAAGAAAATCTTCCGGCCATGGATGTGCAGCGTGTTGAACCAGCCTTCTTCCGCGGCAGCCAAAACTTGCAAATCATAGCGGCGGCCAAAGACTTCATACTCCGCCTGGCTCAAAAAATCGTGAGTAGCGCAGGCGGTAGCAAAAAAGATGCCTGCCGCCCCAGCGCGCAGAGTTTCTCTGATAAAGTCCACCGTTGTTTCCGTAATAGCCTCCAAGGCCTGGTGAAGCAGGCGCGGATACTCCCGTAAATCACGCGCCACCCGGTCTCCGGCCAGTTTACGGGCCACGGTCAGCGGACTGTACACGGTAGGAACCACCGGTACATCCTCCTTCGCCAGAGTCACCGCGCAACGCGTAGCCAGAACCTGGCGCCCCCAGGCGCCCTTAGACGCCTCTATGGGCTTGATCTTCAGCCAATCGCTGCTTTGGTTAATCGCCGGACGCCGCAGGACGGCCACCTCGGTAGGGGTATCAAAAAAACGAATTTCGCAGCCCCAGTCATGCACCGGGTAGGAGTCGTACGGCGTCAGCTTGATGAAGTCTAAATCAAATTTTTCCTGAAAAGACACATGCGCCTGCGCCAGCTGCAGCGGATCCCGATCCGCTTCCGGAAAATGCTTCCATAACGATACCGGCGGCCTGTCTACAGGCTGCCCTCGTAACGCCGCTTTTACCCTCTCAATTTTTTGCATGACTACCACTCCTTCCACTGCCAAAAAGAAAAAGGCCTGAACATCTCTTTACCGAGATGTTTCAGGCCTTCAGCTTTCTGATCAGCGCTGCGATTTATACTCTACTGATTCTGTTGGGTTTTGCAAATCATAGCACATTGCCAAACAGTCTGTCAACTGTTTAAAAATCAAGCAGGCGATCTTTCTTTGTTGCAGGATTTTTGCAAATGCAGAGAGAAGACTGGCTTTATTATTTT
>CAZKCR010000180.1:0-3940 GCA_964551055.1 uncultured Anaeromusa sp.
GCGTATGAATGTGACGGCGAGAGGGATATAATAAGGCCTATACAAGATGCATAGAGAGGTTGGGTTTATGGATAAAGTTGCGGTGGTGAAAACATTCAATTATGATACGGCAGAAGTCGAGCGCGGCGTACGGGAAGCTGTCAATATAGCGGGTGGCATGGCGGCGTTTGTGAAACAGGGCCAGAAGGTGCTGGTTAAGCCGAATATGCTAGAAAGCGGTCATCGTGATTTTTTAGTGACTACTCATCCTGAGGTAGTGCGGGCGGTGATTCGTTTGGTTAAAGAAGCCGGTGGCGTTCCTTTGGTAGGGGATTCGCCGGCATTTGAAAGCACGCAGAAGGTGGCCGAAAAGACTGGCATCGCGGCTGTGTGCCAGGAAGAAGGGGCTAGCTTAGTTTCATTTGCTGAAACGTGCCATGTGCCATATGCTGCAGGGAAAATGGCGCAAGGCTTTTCGTTGGCAAAAGCCTGTGTGGATGCAGATATCATTATTTCCGTAGCAAAAATGAAGACGCATTCCTTGACCGGAATTACAGGAGCGGTAAAGAATCTCTTTGGGACGATTGTGGGTGCAGAAAAGGCGCAATATCATCTGCGTATGCAAAGACATGCAGATTTTGCGGCGTGGCTAGTAGACTTGGCGGAATATTTGCGGCCGACTTTGTCGATTATAGACGGCGTGCGAGCGATGGAAGGACAAGGGCCGCGTAATGGTGTGGCGTATGAGGCTGGCGTAGTGCTGGCTGGGGCCAATCCATTTGCTGTAGATGCAGCGATGAGCCGGCTTATGGGGTTCGAGAGGAACGGACTGCCAGTGGAAGCGGAAGCGGTAAAACGCGGGCTGTTGCGATTGGAAGACTTGGACCTATGGGGAGACGGGCGGGAACTTGTCTTGAATTTTACACCGCCGCATACCTATGAGAGCTTGGCGGAGGTTGTACCTCCGTGGATGATAGCTGCGGCTCGGCGAGAGTTGACGGCGTGGCCGGTAGTAGATGCTGCTAAATGTATTCGTTGCGGACGTTGTGTAGCTCACTGTCCGCCGCAGGCCATGTCGTTGCGCGATAAGGTGATTATTGATCGAGCGAAGTGCATTCGTTGCTATTGCTGCCAGGAGTTGTGCCCTGCTGATGCAGTGCAGTTGAAAAAGGGGCGTTTGCTGCGTTTATGGCTGAAATGGAAAAGATGGCATGGCAGGTAGAGGGGTAAATGGTTAAGACGACGGACAGGAATAACGATAGTAAAGTAAATTGATAGTTTAAGCTTTGCCGTGTAATGAAGCCTGTCTGAGGATACATGCTGGGAGGGGTGTAAATGATTAAGCGAGTTGATGTATCCAGTCGTCTTGGCAGTGAACTGCCGCAGCAGCAAGAAAACTTTGAAGAAGGTCGGATGCAGGGGAAAGCAAGTGATGCTTTTTTGCGTATTTTGCAGAGGCTCTTACGACCGTCGCGTAAGAACCGCAAGAGTTCCAAAAAATAGGAAAAGGAATTTTCCATGCGCTGGCGAAAAATAAAAAAGTTACCCTGTTGCTAAGAAATAGAAAGCAGGCGACAGGATGAACGGGAGGACGTATGCGAATTGCTGTCATTGACGGGCAAGGCGGCGGCATGGGAAAGATCATTGTGGATCGCATCCGGCGCGAGTTTCGGGAAGAAATGGACGTGTTGGCGCTAGGTACTAATGCATTGGCGACGGCGGCTATGTTGAAGGCGGGAGCAAATGAAGGCGCTACCGGTGAAAATGCAATCGTAAGAAATGTGGAACGTGTGGATCTTATCGTCGGTCCCTTGAGTATTTTATTGGCGAATGCTATGTTGGGGGAATTGACGCCGCGGATGGCTGAAGCCATTGCCAGTGCGGGAGTTCCTAAAATTGTGTTGCCGCTACATAGGGAAAATGTGGAGGTTTTGGGTTCTTCCAATGAACCGCTGCCACATTTAGTGGATGCTTTGCTGGGCGAGCTGCGAAAGAAAAAGGAGGCCGTTTCAAATGTGTGAGGCCAATGTATATTTACTGGAAAATGGAAAAGAAGAATTGCTGCTGGAACGCGTGGACACGATTGTGCCTAAAGCCAATGAAATTTTTTTAGAGAATATTTTTGGACAACGTAAAACCTTGGCTGCTCAAATTAAAGAATTGCATTTGGTAGATCACCGGATCATTCTGGAACGGGTGCAAAAATAGGCATGATTGAAATTCGGAAGTTGGTAAAACAGTTTGGCTCACGGACAGCGGTGAACGGGCTGGAATTGTGCATCCCCGAAGGGGAGATTTTTGGTCTTTTAGGGCCTAACGGGGCCGGGAAGACTACAACTATTCGTATCTTGACAACCTTAGCGAAGGCTAGTTCCGGTGAAGTGATGGTTCATGGCTTTCGGCTGGGCAGCGAGGATGCGCAGATAAAAAAACTGATCGGTGTAGTTCCGCAGCATTTTAATCTGGATGTGGACTTGACAGTGGAAGAAAATTTAGAGTTGCACGGGCGCTTGCATCATATGGAGCGCTCTCTTTTACGGCAGCGTATGGATATGTTGATGGAGTATGTAGAGCTGCAGGATCGCCGCAAGGAACGGATTCAGAGTCTTTCCGGAGGGATGAAACGGCGCGTAATGATTGCCCGGGCGCTGCTACATGAGCCGAAAATACTCTTTTTAGATGAGCCCACCGTGGGGTTGGATCCGCAAGTGCGACGCCGTTTGTGGGACTTGATTCGTCGTCTAAATAAAGACGGAGTTACAGTGCTGCTAACAACTCACTATATTGAAGAAGCGGAACATTTGTGCCAACGCGTAGGGATTCTGGATAAGGGACAGCTCATTGCTCTAGATACACCTGCGGTATTGTGCCGACGAGTGGGCCGTTTTGTTGTGGAGTGGCCTGGAGAAGAAGGGCTGGAAAGCCGGTTCTTTTCCGAACGCAGCGAGGCAGCAGCTTTTGCGGCGCAGCTTGCTGGAGATGCAGTACTGCGGCAGTCTAACTTGGAGGATGTATTTGTAGAAATGACAGGGCGTAGGGTGAGCGTATGATCGAAGATATCTGGACCGTATTTTGGCGAGACTGGCTTGTATTGCACCGCCGTCTTGCTAAGTTTATTTTATCGCGTATGGTAACTCCTATTTTATATTTAGTTGCTTTTGGCTGGGGCTTGGGACGCTCTATGTCCTGGAGCGGCGGCAGTTATTTGGATTATATTGTGCCGGGAATTTTAGCATTGAATTCTATGAATATCAGCTTTAGCTCCGTAGGTTCGCCGCTTAATATGAGCCGCTTGTATCATAAAACACTAGAGGAATATCTGATTGCGCCGATTTCCTCGTTTTCTTTTGTTGTAGGTAAGGTTTTAGGCGGTGTGGTCCGAGGAATGCTGTCATCAGTAGTCATTTTACTACTGGCCTGGTTGTTTGGCGCGGCATTAAAGGTAGACGGATGGTTTATTTTATTCTTATTTTGCAATTGTTTTTTGTTTGCTGCTTTGGGAGTTGTGGCGGCTTTGATTATTGATTCTCATGAGGATATGGCTAACTTTAGCACCTACATATTGCTCCCCATGTCTTTTTTGTGCGGTACCTTTTTTTCACCGGATCGACTGCCGCAAGCGGCAGCCTGGGTAGTGGAGCTTTTGCCGTTGACCCATGCCAGCCAGTCGCTGCGTCAGTTGGCTGGAGGCGGAGAAATACCTTTTATTTCACTCGCAGTACTGTTAGGATACGGTGTGGCATTTTCCGTCTGGGGCGTGAAAGCGCTCGAAAAACTTCGTCGCTGTTAGAAACTTGACAGGACGGCTTCAATGGGATATACTTACTTACGCAGATGACTCCGTAGCTCAGCTGGATAGAGCGTTTGACTACGAATCAAAAGGCCGCAGGTTCGAATCCTGCCGGGGTCACCATTAAAGTTAGTAAAGCTTTGCGATATATTCGCAAAGCTTTTTTATTTG
>CAZKCR010000181.1:0-3934 GCA_964551055.1 uncultured Anaeromusa sp.
TGATTTTAGGCGCCGCAGGACGCGATTTTCATGTTTTCAACACTTGTTTTCGGGGCGATGCCGACAGCCGGGTGGTGGCTTTTACTGCTACGCAAATCCCGGATATTGCAGGCAGACGGTATCCAGCGTCTTTGGCGGGCCAGTTTTATCCGCAGGGCATCCCCATTGTGCCGGAGGAAGAACTGGAAGCGTTACTGCGAACAGAAGCGGTGGATGAGGTTGTTTTTGCGTATAGCGATGTTTCACATGAAACGGTGATGCATGTGGCATCAAGAGTTTTGGCTTCTGGAGCTGACTTTCGCCTTTTGGGTCCGGCCAAGACGATGCTGCAGGCGTCTAAGCCTGTTATTGCCGTCTGCGCTGTACGGACTGGCGCTGGCAAGAGTCAAGTTTCGCGGCAGCTGGCGTCTTGGCTGAAGGAATGGGGGCTGCGGGTAGCTATTGTGCGCCATCCCATGCCTTATGGAGAGTTGGAGCGCCAGCGCTGTCAGCGTTTTGCCTCGGTGGAGGATTTGGAGCGCGCACGCTGTACTGTGGAAGAGCGTGAGGAATATGAACCGCATTTGGCGGCAGGACATATCGTTTATGCCGGCGTGGATTATGGAGAGGTTTTGACGGCGGCCGAAGAGGAAGCGGATGTGCTTCTTTGGGATGGCGGCAATAACGATTTCTCCTTTTTTTATCCAGACTGGCTGCTTGTGGTGGCCGATCCGTTGCGCCTCGGCCACGAGCGTTTGTACCATCCGGGGGAAACCAATTTGCGCATGGCCGATACGGTGATTATCAACAAAGTGGACAGCGCTTCGTCCCAAGAGGTAGCGTTGCTGCAAGCCTCTATTGCAGAGGTCAACTCCAAAGCTAGGGTGGTGCTGGCGGCTTCACCGCCTCGCTTAGACTGTGGCGAAGTGTTAAGAGGTAAAAGGGTAGTGGTGGTGGAAGACGGCCCGTCTGTGACGCACGGCGGCATGGCCTACGGAGCTGGTTGGTTGGCGGCTCGGGCTGTGGGCGCTGAAGTTGTGGATCCTTGGAACTGGGCCAGAGGTTCCTTGGCGCAGGCGCGGGAGCTGTATCCGCACTTGCAGCAGGTGTTGCCGGCGCTGGGGTATCAGCCAGAGCAACTGACAGAACTAGAGGCTGCATTGAATGCCGCAGCGTGCGAAGCCATTGTTTCCGCTACGCCTAGTCATTTGGAGCGCTTGCTGCATCTAAACAAGCCTTTCTATCAAGTTCACTATGACCTGGAAGAGCGTTCTCCCGGGGAGTTACAAACGATTCTGCGGGAAAAAGTGCAAAAATGGTGCCAAACAGGTCGAATTCAGGACGTATTTACCGGTAGAATTTAGTTTCTTTTTGTGGTTTAGCAGGAAAAGTTAGAAAAATAGAAGAAAACAACATTAATCCGACAGCGGCAGGCTGGAAAGGAGAAGATGAGAATGCAACAACGTGTGGCGGCACTCATCGTAAAAAAAGGCAAGGTTTTGATCGCGAGGCGCAGTGAAGGTCGTACTCAAGCAGGGTTATGGGAATTTCCCTGGGGTAACTGTGAAAATGACGAAGCACCGGAAGCCTGTTTGGAGCGGAATCTTGTAGATGTTATGGGCTTGAACGTGGCCATTGGCGGACGTTTTGCTTTGCGTTCCTATGGAGAGGTGCGCTTGTCCGCGTATTGGGCGCAATGGCAGGAGGGGAATTTCTCGCTTTCCGGTCATGATGAGCTGGCCTGGGCCGGTCCAGAGGAATTAAGCAGTTATGAATTTATGCCGATGGATGTTTTTTTGGTAGAAAAGCTAATGCGTCAAGGCATGAGCAATATAGCGGGAGAGAGCAAAGTCGTCGGGGCATAGCTGCGGTCATCCCTTTTTGTCCTGAGCAGTGTTCACCCTTATATGAATTGTGCCGGCTATTTTGCCAGAAGGTAGTTTTTTTAGAAAGGGTGTAGAATTGTGAGCGATAAGGGAGTTTTAAAAACCGTAAGCAGGCAGACGTTGCAAAGCAAGCTGGTTGTACTGTTGGTATTGTTTGCCTTTTTATCTGCTGCGTTGGTAGGCGGCGTCAGCACGTATATGAACGTGACGCAGAAAAAAGAGGGGATTGCAGAAAGCAATCGTGAGCTGACCGGACAGGCGGCCAGCGAAATTGAACGCTTTATGAGCGACGCCAAAGGCTTGACCGAGGCGCTGGCAGCAACGCCGACGGCGCGGAGTATGGATGCGGGGCAAATTAAGGAAATGCTGGTGTCGGCGCAGCAAAAGAATGCCTATATGGAATTGATTTACGTTATGGATGCCAGCGGTATGCAGATTGCCAGGACGTCAGGGACCTTGGCTAATCGGGCGGATCGGCCGTATTTTAAAGACGCCATGGCTGGGAAACTGCATTTTAGCGACGCCTATATTTCCTCCTTTACCAAGGCGCCGACAGTGACCATCTCTACCGCTATTCGCGATACTGCCGGCAAGCCTATCGGTGTTTTTGCGGCGGATATCAGTCTTAAATCGCTTTGGGCGATGGCGGAAGCGGTTAAAGTAGGTCAAGACGGCTATCTGGATATTGTGGACAACAAAGGCAAGCTGTTGGCGCATCCAGATAAAGACAAGGTGCAAAAGAATGAATCGGTTAGTGATAAACCGTATATAGCGGCTGTACTGCAGGGGCAAAGCGGCAGCCAGGAAAGCGCTTCCACGCGAGGCGAGGCGGCGATGATTTCCTATTCGCCGGCCAAGTCCATCGGCTGGGGTGTTGTAGCTTATTTGCCTTCTAGTGAAGTGAGCAGCCAAGTATGGACGATTGTATTGACCATGGCGGGCTTGATTCTTTTGGCGGCAGCCTGTGCTGGCGCAACGGCTGTATATTCGGCGAAGAGCCTGGCTCAGCCGCTGCAGGTACTAGATGAGGCGGCCAAGCGTATGGCGGATGGCGATTTGAGCCGCAGCTTTGAGGTAGACGGTGTTGCGGAAATTACGCATTTGGGCGATTCCATTACCCGGATGCAGCAAAATCTGCATGGCATGATCAAGCAGGTGGCCAGCTCGTCGGAGCATTTGGCGGCTTCCAGTGAAGAATTGACAGCTAGCGCCGATCAGTCGGCGCAGGCGTCGCAGCAGGTGGCGCAATCCATTACCGATGTAGCGCATGGCACTGATGATCAGCTGCGGGCGGTACAACAGGCGGCGCATGGCGTAGAAGCTATGTCGTCGCGCATTCAGGAAGTGGCGGCCAATCTGGGGCAGATGTCTCACTCTTCGACCGAGACGGCTCAGGCTGCACGAGGCGGCGAAAAAGCCGTGCAGACAGCTGTGAAACAGATGCAGTTGATCGAGTCGTCGGTGAGCCAGTCAGCGGAAGTCGTTGCCCGCTTGGGCGAGCGTTCCCAAGAGATTGGCCAAATTGTGGATACCATCAGCGGTATTGCAGGACAGACGAATCTATTGGCCTTGAATGCAGCCATTGAAGCGGCCCGGGCAGGCGAGCAAGGGCGCGGCTTTGCGGTGGTAGCCGACGAAGTGCGCAAACTGGCGGAGCAGAGCCAAGAAGCGGCCAAGCGCATTGCGGAGCTGATTTCTGAAATTCAGGGAGATACCCAAAGCGCGGTTGTGGCTATGCAAGATGGAACCCGCGAGGTGGAACGCGGGACTGCGGTAGTGGATGATGCAGGTCATACGTTCACGCAGATCGTTGGTCTGATTGACTCCATGTACCAGCAGGTGCAGCATGTAAGCCAAGCAGCGCAGGAGATTGGCGCTCACAGCCAAGATGTGGTGCAGTCGGTGCAGCGCATTGAAAGCATCAGTCGCGAAACAGCAGGCCATACGCAGACGGTGTCCGCTGCGACGGAAGAGCAGTCGGCTTCGATGGAAGAGATTGCTACTTCCAGTCAAGCGCTGGCCAAGATGGCCGAAGAAATGCAGCAGACCGTGGGGCGGTTCCGGCTGTA
>CAZKCR010000182.1:0-3910 GCA_964551055.1 uncultured Anaeromusa sp.
ATTTATCAATTCACCAATATGGTCGGCTGCTTTGGCGCTATCTTCAGCCAATTTCCGAACTTCATCGGCAACAACTGCAAAGCCTCGCCCCGCTTCACCAGCTCGAGCCGCTTCAATAGCCGCGTTCAACGCCAACAAATTAGTCTGATCTGCAATAGCCTTGATAACAGACACAATTTCAAAAATTTTATTTGATCCTTCTTCCAATTCCCCCATTACCGTGTTCACTTCTTGCGCACCGTTTTCAACTTGCCGAATTGCCGCCACCGCTTCCTGAACTTTTCCTTCGCCCTGCTCCGCGGTTTTCACCGCGCCCTCTGCGCTCTTCGCCAAAGACTCCACCGTTGCAGCCACTTCCTGCGTACTTGCCGAAATTTGTTCCACCGATGCGGACGTTTGCTCCACATGTCCCTGCTGATTTTCTGCTTCACTAGCAACTGTCATTACGGAGCTTGTAATTTGTTGTGCCGCCAGCGCACATTGGTCCCCATTGGCAGTTAACTCTTCTGAAGCCGATGCTACATGGTCTGCCGTTTGAACTGTTTCTGAAACAAGTTCTCTCAAATTAGTTTGCATCACATTAAACGCGATGGCTAACCGCCCAACTTCATCTTGCCCTTGCACGCGTAAAGCAGTTCCGCTCAGATCTCCACTTGCTACAACTGTTGCCCGTTCCTCCAAGGCTTGAAGGGCCTGTCCGATACGTCTGGATAACCATAATGAAAACAATACGCTTAAAAGAATGGATCCTGCTACAATCCCCCCCAGCAATAGCCTGCCGGTTTTGGCCAATTCTTTTGCTCGCGCTTCAGCAGCTACGGCACTGTCATCCGCCGACTGCGACAATTTACTAAGCAGTTTATTACCTGCATCAATATGCGGCTGTGCTTTTTCAGAATACACTTGCCAAGCCTTCACCGTGTCTCCCTGCTGATATAGCCGGGTCGCTTCCATCCGATACTGTGTTGCCGTAGCAATTTCTTCTCTGGCGCTTTTGTAGATTTTCTGTTCTGTTTCATCGTAATCTACTTGATCCAGCTCGCTCCATATTTTCTTGAGGGTTCCAACGTATTCTTCCGTCTCTTTTAAAAGCTCTGCTTTGCTAGCAGTATTGGAAGACAGGAAATATTCCAACATATTTCCTTCAATGCCCCGCGTATAGGTACGTGCCGCATTGACAAACCGCGCCTGCTTGAGTTCATTTTTATGAAGCCCGTCAAGCTCCCCTAATAATTGGTCTGCCACAAGCCAGCCAGCTCCGCCAACAACTACAAGGCAAATACCTAAAACCGCACTAAGAATCAGGATTTTCCATCGAATCGACAAATCAGCAAAATTCAACGATACCACTCCATCTCTTGAGCAAATTAAATTCAGTGTATCGGTTTAGCGTTTAGCTGATATCACTACGATGTTACACTTTAACAAATATTTTCACTATACATTACTTTATACCAAACCGACAAAATTCGAATATAATTCATCACTCATTGTATTATTTAAAACATAATATATCATTATCTTGAACTTTTTTAAACCAAACAAGCAAGTTCATATTAAAAGCGTTTGTTTTTAGGCCTTTAGTCTTTATAGTCTTTCTTTTTACATAAAAACTAAAGACCTACATTCAGCACACCGATAGGTCTTGGGTTCTAGTTTTAATATTTTTTTAAATCGCATACTGTACTTCAACCTTTATCAACGGCGCTTTCTGAGTTTACATTCTTTAATACCAAGAGTATACTATGCATTATTCAATATCTTTTCATAGACTACTAGGACATTTTGTATATGTTTCTGTTTCCGGTATTAGTAAGCATATCGTCTCAAGCAACTTGTTGGATTGAGACTTATTCAACAAGTTATTTTTCAATTTGTTTAGAAATCGGTTCCGTTACAGGTTATGTAGTCTTGCAGAAGCGAAAGAAGGCCAAATATATGTATCAGCAAATAGAATGCAACGAAAATCATTTAAACGTTACTCTCTCCGGCAAACTATACTCACAGGATACCACTGAATTGCGGGAAGAAATTCTAAAGTACATTGATAACGGTGTAAAATGGATTCACTTAAACTTAGCCGAATTAACGTATATGGACAGTTCAGGCTTAAGCCTTCTCGTGCTCCTTCACAAAAGCCTGCAAAATGTTCACGGATCTTTAGCCATCGACTGTACAAAAGGATTGGTACAAGAAATACTCTATAGAACCCGCCTAAATAAATGGCTTACGATTTCATTGATGTAAATGTGATTTTATGATTGCATGATAAAAACCAGAAAGCAGTATTGAAACGTTCGTTTCATCGCTGCTTCCTGGTTTTTGTACTTTCATTTTATTATGCCATTTGCCTGCAGGCTCATTTTAATGGCAGAAGAAACTGAACCAAGTCTACTTTAGACAACGGTTTCTTAAATAGATATCCTTGACAGTAATTACACCCTGTCTGTTGGATGAATTCAGCCTGTTCGCTCGTTTCAATTCCTTCAGCTACAGCTTGCAGCCCGATTTCCCGTGATAACTCAATAATTCCATGCAACATAGCTTGTGCTTTTTTATTTTCAAGAACATCAGCTACCAATGATCGATCTATTTTCAAAGTGTCAATTGGTAATCCATGCAAGTAAGACAACGAAGAGTATCCCGTCCCAAAATCATCCAACGCAATGCTTACTCCAGACTTTTTCAATTCCTGCAATATAGCTAACGTTTCTTCCAGTCGCCCAATAAACGCAGTCTCCGTTATTTCTAATTCAAGCCATTCCGCAGAAACCCGATTTTCTTTTACAACATCATAGACCTCTCCCAAAAAAGCAGCCTCTTTCAGCTGAATGGCAGATACATTGATAGCCATAATATAAGGCTGTTTACTTCCAAAATTTATCTGGGCCAAGGTTTTGCACGCTTCGTTCATGATCCATTTACCGATTTCAGTAATTCTCCCAGTTTCTTCCGCCAGAGGAATAAACTCCGCTGGAGAAACAAATCCCAGTTTAGCGCTTTTCCATCTCACCAGCGCTTCTGCGCCTCGAACCCGTTTACCGTCAGCAAAAAATATAGGTTGGTATTGCAAGAACAATTCATCAAAAATATTCTCGTCCCTCAAAGATTCAATAATTTCATTTTTCCGTTTGATCTTCTCGTTCATTTTTTCATCGTAAAAACAATAACTATTTTTTCCACGATTCTTTGTCTGATACATTGCCATGTCCGCAAACCGAAGAAGCTCATCTGCATCGTGGCTGTCTTTAGGAAATACAGCCACGCCAATGCTAGCTTCTGTAGAAAACATAAAGTTGTTTATGCATACGGACTCCGTCATTTTTCGGCTCAAATTCTGAAGCCATTCTATCCCTTGAGCCTCGTCCCATTCTTGAACAATAAAAACAAATTCATCTCCGCCAAGACGAGCCAACCTAGCTGTATCTCCGGCAATGGCTTCTAGTTTCTCCGCAACTTTGATTAAGAGTAAATCTCCTTGCCAATGCCCATAGGAGTCGTTTACCAGTTTAAAATTATCTAAGTCTAAGAATACTAAGCCAAATGGTTTTTTCTCCCGAACGGCTTGTTGAATCCACTGTAAAAACAGGCTACGATTTCCAAGGCCAGTTAAACTATCTTTATGCGCTAATTCATAGAGTCTACGATCTCGCTCACGCACATTGTGCACCATATGATTAAAATGATCCACCATCTCATTAAGCTCACTAAACGCTTCATGCTCGGCCTTAATTTCTAAATTTCCGCCTGCAATGGCCACGAACCGATGGTTCAGCCTGCTAAACGCTTGCAACGTTGCTCCTAATTTACGCCAGGAAAGAGTAATTCCTCCAACTAAAACCAGCGCCGCTGTAACAATGAAAAACCATTGGATTCGGTGCAACGTAGCAAATGCCACATCAACCGCTTG
>CAZKCR010000183.1:0-2700 GCA_964551055.1 uncultured Anaeromusa sp.
GCTTGGCTTTTCTTTGCAGTAAGGAGGGGCAATTTTGGGGCGGGACATAAATGAGGAACTTTTTGAGGGCGAACGCAAGGTTGTTGATAGAGCGGAAAGTGCGGTGAACGCTCTTGAAAATGATAATAGTCCGTTGCTGGGGGCGTATAAAGTCCTTTTAGGGGAGTATAAAAAATTATTGCGACAGTCGCAAAAGGTATATTCCATTAGCGATAGTCAAGGATATCTAGTGAAAAAACACCAATCAGAGCTTCAAAACTTGCTTGATAATGCCAATCAAGGCTTTTTAACTTTTGGTAAAGATCTACTGGTGAATCGCCAATATAGCGCAGAATGCGTACGGATTTTTGGTAGAGAAATTGCAGGGGAGTCGATTGTAGACTTATTAAGTCAGGGAGAAAAAGAACAAAAAAATAGCCTGTCCGAGTGCTTAAAAGAGATCTTTGGCAGCGTCGCAGGAAACCGTGGGAAAATGGAACTAATTCCTTCTCGTTTTCCTATTGGATCTTTTGAGGTACAGGTAGAATGTAAATTTGTTGCTGCACCGGAAAGTGAAACAGATCCTTTTTTAGTCATGATGATCTTGACGGATATTTCTGCACAACTAGAGGCGGAAGCTAAAATTGAATTTTTGAGTTACCATGATGCGTTAACAGGGCTATATAATCGTGCGCATGTGGACTTTGCATTGACGGAAATTTTTCGACAAAATAAGTCTCCTCTTAGTATTATTATGGCAGATATGAATGGCCTAAAATTAGTCAATGACGTATTTGGCCATCTGCAAGGGGACTCTATGTTGTGTAGAGTAGCTGAGGTTTTACGGCAAGTTGCCCGGCAAGAGGATGTTCTTATTCGTTGGGGCGGTGATGAATTTTTGCTCTTACTGCCGTGCGTCGAGGAACAGGAATGCTTTGCAATGTGTGAGGAAATACGCATCAGGTGTACGCAAATCGCAGGGGAAGCAGTGCCTTTAAGTATTGCCCTGGGAACGGCAACACAGATGCAGTCTAGCTTAATCTTTAACGACCTTTTTTCGTTAGCGGAGAGTCGAATGTATAAGGATAAGCTCCAGAAAAGCAAAGAGTTTCGTCAGACCGTTTTGCAAGTGTTTCAAACGTCCTTAAACGATGCTCGCCTTGAAAAAAAAGAGCATTTGCAGCGAGTAGGGAAATTGGCGGTTGCCTTTGCCGAGCATTTGGAACCTGACTTTGCCGTAGAGTCAAAGAAGTCTTTGCAAAGATTAGCGGAACTTCATGACATTGGAAAAGTGGCAATAGCAGCGAATTTATTAGGGAAAGAAAGTGCGCTGACCGAAGAAGAGCGAAAAATAGTGCAAAAACATAGTGAAATTGGGTATCGATTGGCGCAAGCCATTGGCGAAATAGAAGTTGCAGAGCTAATTCTCGCGGTTCGTGAGCGCTGGGATGGAAGTGGCTATCCTTACCGGCTCAAAGGGGAAGAAATTCCCTTTTATGTAAGGTTATTTGCAATTGTGGATGCGTATGATGTGATGACTCATGACCAGCCTTATAGGAAAGCTTTATCAACGGAAAAAGCGCAAGCGGAAATTCTTGCTTGCCAAGGAAGGCAGTTTGATCCTGCTTTGGCGGAACAATTTTGCAGTTTTTTAACGGCGGGCTTTTGAAAGCGTAAGCCGAATAGCAAGACCTCCTGTTGTAGAATGAAAACTACAACAGGAGGTCTTGCTATATCTGAAAAATATACAAAATAAAACTATAACAGCCGGTGTAATACTCTATAAATTTGTTGCGAAGTACGCATACTATTTGACTCTAATGTATTTAAAAATCTACCTTGTCGTGTGGGAAGAAAATAGTACCTATGTTTTTAATGCAGGAATTTCAGAAAAGAAAAAAGAAAAAAAGAATCAAACAATAATTACAAACGACTTCTTGGAGACACTTAGATCTGCTCTAATCAGCTTTATTGTTCCAGCGCATATAAGCTAGAACTGCATAAAGGGAGTAGTTTGCCAGTGTAGACGATACGTAGTAAAGAAGAACTTGCCGGCAAGCTATTAAAGGTAAGTTCTTCTTTTTTTATAAGGATAGATAATCCAAATAGCGATGGCATAGTGGAGAGGATACGTATGAAAAAAGCAGGGCATACACATCAGCGTGATGGTGTTTTTAGCATTAAAAGCATACGGATGCGGCTGCTACTCATTATGTTGGCGCTTATGTGCGGTTCGCTAAGTTTGCTAACTGGTTTGAGCTACTATTTTTCCGACAAAGCATTATCGAAAAGCGTTAATGAAACAGCGGCTGCCATTAGTCTCGATTATTCGCAACGCGCTGGCGCTTTTGTAAAAGAATTAGTGGTTTTTGTACAAGATATAGCGGTAAACCCACATATTGTGAATCCACAAAACCGGCAGGAAATTGTAGCGGTGCTGGCTTTGAGTTTGCAACGTAACAATAAGTTTACGGGTATTAACTATGGAGATCTTGCAGGGAATGTGATTCGCGCGCAAGGAGATACCGCTTATTTAGGTGATCGTGACTATTATCTAAAGGCAATTAAAACGAAAGAGCTTACTATTTCCGAACCGTTAGTATCCAAAGGCTCCGGACGGCTGTCTGTTGCTATTGCCGCCCCGGTTCTGGTAGATGGTGAAGTGAAGGCGGTTATTCAAGCGACAATGCCCCTCGATAGCCTTAACGAACTTGTTGGCGC
>CAZKCR010000183.1:2800-3894 GCA_964551055.1 uncultured Anaeromusa sp.
CATTGTAATTGTTCTCATCAGCAGACGTTTTGCAAGGCCGGAGGAAAAATATTTTAAAGCCTTTCGTTATGTCGATGATGCAGTGGGGATTGTAAGTTTTGCTTCAGGAACCTTTATTGAGGTCAATGATGCGTTTTTTGAATTATTGGGCTATGCACGAGATGAAGTGTTGGCTAGACCAGTGGAATCGTTGGGCTTGTGGGTAGAAGGGCAAAATTATCAGGCCCAATGGCTGCTCAAAAATGAGTGTTCTGTAAGCAAAGCAGAAACTTTGTGGCGTGGACGAGATGGTGAAATTCGGATTGGCCTTTTTTCCGCGGATGTATTTGAAATGGGCAAAGAACGCTATTATGTATTTGTTTGGCATGATATTACAGAGCAAAAAAGAGCGGAAGAAAATTTGCAAAAAGCATATGAAGAGCTCGAACAGAAAGTAGAGGAGCGAACGCAAGAGCTTTTTGCCGCTAATGAAGAACTTACGGCTGCCAATGAAGAGATGCTGGCGATGAATGACGAATTAGATATGGCAAATCGACGCTTGCAGGAAGAAAATAGTATACGCTGTCAAACCGAAGACAAGTTGTTATTGCGCGAGCGACAGTATCGAGCTGCTACTGGTTTATTGACTCGTCCTGTTGAAAATGTCGAAGTGCTTATGGAGAAAATGCTGGCCAATGCATTGCAACTGGTGCAGGCGGCAGGCGGTTTTGTAGGTATTTATAATGACGCCGGAACGTCGGTGACGCTTCATCATGGAATCGGCATGCCGCAAGAGGCTGTTAAGGCGCCTCTTGCGGCTGACGATGGACCGCTTAAGAGAATGTATGAAACAGGAGAACCTTTATTTATCAAAGATTCCTGGTGGAATGTGGTCTTTCAAAAAGAAAATTTGCGAAATTCCAGTGTTATCTTGATTCCGCTGCAACAGGGGCGGAAGGTTAAAGGCGTTTTGGCGGCGAGCTGGATTGGTGAGGAGCGATCCTTGGAAGAAGAGACAGTAGAAGTGTTACGGCAATTCGCGGATTTGGCGGTTTTGGCGTTAGAACGCGCCGAGGCGCAGGAAAAGATTAGCCATATGGCATTTTTTGATTTAT
>CAZKCR010000184.1:0-3893 GCA_964551055.1 uncultured Anaeromusa sp.
AGGATTGAACAAGAGAACCGGAGTGACCGGAGGATACGTATGAGGGTTACGGGGTATAAATTTTAAACAGGAGAACTGGAGAATCTGAGGGTACGACAGAGAAAAATACAAATTAATAATTTCTCATTCGGGCCCTCACGCGACTCCGATTCTCTTGTTCAACAGCTTCTCACGTCACTCATTCGTATCAGTCGACTCAGACGACTTGGTTTGCGGAGCGCCGGCATTGGGGTTCGGGTTAGTAATGACTAAGCGGGCGCGTCCGGTTCCTTCCATGGCTTTGTCGTCCAAGTACAGGTTCAGCGTATTGCCCACAAGCACATTGCCGTCCTGTACAGCTCTGGCGTTGCCGGTCATGATGATCTTGCTGCGATCTTGACCGCTTTTTTCCCCATAATAGGTAGCCAAGTTCGACGTAGCATCCAACTTACGCGCATCGCTGACAATGTGTACATTACCCGTACCTATGGCCCGGTCTTCCTTAAGGAACGCTTGGATATGATCCGCCGTCATGTTGCCATCGGGCATAAAAATGGTTCCGCCCTGCGGGGTAATGGCGATTTCACTTTCTTGGAAATATTCCACACGCGGACCAACCAGCCGCTTATCCCCTTTCACGGCCACTACATTTCCTTGCGCAATAAGCTGCTTGCCGCCCACAGACCACAATTCCACGGATGTCATATTTAAGTCCGGTCCAGTTACCTGTACGCCGCCACTGCCACTGACATGCGCATCCTGAGTTTTGCTGTTGTATTCTACCGTCTGCCCGGTCATGGTTTGTTGTCCGCGTACGACTTTTACGCCCCCTTGGGCCACAACCATACCTGTAGCCGAATCGTAATCAAAGGTATCGGCCGTTACTTCGGTCTTTTCTCCCGGCGCCGCCAGCGCTAGGAGCGAACTGCTGCAAAATACCGCTAACGCCAAGGCCAGCGCCGTTTTTTTGCTTTTCCAAAATTTCATAAGTCAGTTCCTCCTTCAAATCCGCCTTACCTTTTATTGTTTTACGTAACGGGCATTGCCAATAACCTTCGATTTTTGAAAATCCCGGTCGCTTTCAATGCGATCACCGCTGACTTGTGATTCCTTGCGGTTTAGCTGCGCCTGCCCTTGCCCGTAAATACGCTCTTCTTTCGCAAGCCAGCCCATTTCTTTAGCCACGAAGGTATCGCCGTCGCTAGACACGGCTTTGACATCTCCTGTAAAGCGCAGAATTTGTTCTTTGGGAACATACACTCCCACTGGCGCTGTCAAAACCACGGTTCCCCCCTGAGGTCGGTAGAAAACGCCGCGTACATTTTGCAAAATAATTTCAGGGCTGTTTTTGCTGCCCCGCATCGTTTGCGCCGTTACTTCCCAAACCACCTTGCCGTCCTTGCTTTCAGAGATGGTGTTCCCCTCCATAAAGATCGGCTCTTCTTCGGTTTGAACAACTTCCTTCGGCGGATCCGGGAACTCTTCACGCCATAAATAATACGCGCCAAAAAGCACGCTAGCAGCCATAAAAGTTATTAAAAGCCAGCGGCCTTTTTTCATGCTTCTTCACAGCTCCCATCCAGCCTAGTATTCCAACGCTTTTGAAACCAAATCCATTCATCCGGATGTTCCCGAATGACTTCTTCCAATAGTTTCGTCATTTTCAAAGTCAACCGCCGCAAATCATCTTTTTCTTCCCCTGTGTTTTCGTATTCCAAGGGAGGATAAATCAACACTTTATGGCCGCTATAATCCGGCTTATGCACGATAAAAACCGGCATGACCGGCGCTTTAAACTTGCGCGCAAAAACAGCTGGCCCCAAAGGAGTCGAAGCCGGTTTTCCGAAAAAATCTAGAAAAATACCGTCTACTCCCGCGTCTTGATCCGCTAAAAACCCTAAAATCTTACCTTTTTTCATCGCTTTCGCCGCACCCAACAACTCCGTAGTGCCTCTGGCGAAAATTTCTATTCCTACGCGTTCCCGGTATTCATTAAGCAGCCGAGTATGCTGATCATTCGGTTGCCTCTTAATTACGCTAGTCATCGGAAAGCCAGCCATAGACAAGGCGGCTCCCAGCCATTCCCAATTACCGATATGAGCCGTCAAAAAAACTACGCCATGTCCCCTGGCTACCGCTTCTTCTAAATATTGTCTGTTTTCAATTTCCACAAGCTGAGCAATCCTTTGTGCATCCAGCTTCGGCGTAAACATAATTTCTAAAAAGGTCTGCCCCAAGTTGCCGCAAAGACGTCTCATTACTTTTGCCGCTTCTTTTTCAGGCAGCGCAAGACGTTCTTCTAATTGCCGAATGCCGCGGCGCCGCTGCTTGGGGGCAATGTACCAATACAAAAAGCCTAAGGATCGTCCTAACTTGACAACGTATGCATACGGCAGAAAACAAATCAGCCGACTCAGCGCTTTCAACAAATGATATTGCCATGCATTGCTCATGGTCATGCCCTCCTTTCACAGCCATTGTGGGACCACTGCTTCTATAATCAAACAAGAGTTATTCATTATTGGCGAGTATGTTGATGGCCGCTGCCATCAACATACGACTGGACAATCCCGTCCCAAAGGCCCTGGTTACGCAAAATAAACTCCAAAATATCCCTCACACCGCCGCCACCGCCGCGATATGCGGAAACATAATGACACCGCTGCGCCACTTCAGCCACCGAGTTAGCCACGCCGCAAGCAAACCCCACCTGCACCAACGCAGGCAAGTCATTTAAATCGTCTCCAACATAGGCTACTTCTTCCGCTCCGAGACCGTGCTTATCCATTAATTCCCGCAAAGCCGCCTGTTTATTGAGCGTCCCCTGATACACATCGCAAATTTTTAGTTCGGCCCCCCGCAGACGCACCATTTCGCTTTCCCGGCCAGTGATGATGGCCGTTTTAATACCCGCACGATGCGTCATCGCAATGCCCAAACCGTCTTGCACAAAAAATTCTTTCATTACTTCGCCGTCTTTGCCGATAGCTATTTGGCCGCTTGTCAGCACGCCATCCACATCAAAAACTACCAGCCGCACCTTGGAGGCTCGAGCGCTTGCGTCATCCGTCTGCTTGATTGGTATATCCATATTATTATACCACTCCTCGGCACGAATTTTTATTTATGTTTTCTGGCGATGCTATCAATGGCCTGAATATCACGAAGCATTGCTTCTAATTGATCCAAATATACCATGTTCGGTCCATCGCATAAGGCTTCTTCTGGATTGTCATGCACTTCTAAAAACAAGGCATCCACGCCAACTGCAGCCGCGGCCCGGGCTAAATGCCCGACATACTCGCGCTGCCCCGCTGACGCCGTGCCAGCGCCGCCCGGCAATTGTACACTGTGCGTAGCGTCAAAAACAACCGGATAGCCAAAAGAGCGCATGATTGGCAAAGCCCGCATATCGACAACCAAATTATTGTAACCTAAGCTGAAGCCCCGTTCCGTCAATAAAATGTTTTCGCAGCCAGCTTCTTCGAGTTTACGCACCACGTTTTTCATGTCATTCGGCGCCAAAAACTGCCCTTTTTTCACATTAACTGCACAGCCGCTTTTCCCAGCTGCAAAAAGCAAATCCGTCTGCCGAGAAAGAAAGGCCGGAATCTGCAATATATCCAGTACTTTAGAAGCCGGCTCCACTTGCGTGATTTCGTGAATATCACTCAAAACCGGCAAGTCTAATTCTGCTTTAATTTTTTGGAGCATGCCCAAGCCTTCTTCCAGCCCCGGTCCACGGAAGGAATGATAGGAAGAACGATTAGCCTTATCAAAGGATGCTTTGAAGATATACGGCATGCTCAGACGCTCTGTAATGGCCTTAATGCCGCGGCCAATACGCAGTGTCCGTTCGTAGTCTTCAATTACGCAAGGTCCTGCAATCAGAGCAATCGGGCGCTGCGCGCCAA
>CAZKCR010000185.1:0-3817 GCA_964551055.1 uncultured Anaeromusa sp.
CTGGAAATTGGTTATAGTTTGATTCCTATGGTTGATGCCAGCCAAGGCGGCGATTTGTTGGACCGTATTGTTATGATCCGCCGTCAATGCGCATTGGAAATGGGCTTAATTGTGCCAACCATACGTATTCGTGATAATATTCAGCTAAAACCTAATATCTATGTGATTAAGCTAAAAGGAATTGAAGTCGCCCGGGGAGAATTATTACTTGACCAGTTTTTGGCTATGAACTCCGGAACGGCAATGGAGACCATTCCAGGCATGGAAACCGTAGAGCCTGCGTTTGGCCTGCCGGCGCTTTGGATACAGGAAAGTAACCGGGAACAAGCAGAGCTGGCCGGCTATACAGTTGTAGATCCTATTTCTGTATTGACAACGCATTTGACAGAAGTGATCAAAAGTCATGCGTCGGAAATTCTTGGACGTCAAGAGACGCAAACGCTGGTGGATGCGGTGAAACAAAGTCATGCAGCGGTGGTGGAGGACTTGGTTCCAGGTATGCTGTCCGTGGGAGAATTGCAGAAGGTTTTGTGCAATCTGTTGCGGGAGCGTATTTCTATTCGCGATTTGGTTACTATTTTAGAAACATTAGGCGATTATGTTGCCATGACTAAAGATACGGAAATACTTACTGAATATGTTCGACAAGCCCTCTCTAGACAAATTTCCAGGCAATATGCCGCTAATGGAACCTTGGTTTGTTTGGCAGTGGATCAGGAATTGGAGCAACTGATTCTTGCAGGTGTACAGCGAAGCGAGCAGGGGAGCTTTGTGGCGCTGGAACCGCAAAAATTGCAAGCTCTTGTCAATTGTTTGACTAAAGAACTGCCTAAATTGACGGAGATTGGTTATCAACCCATTGTGCTGGTCAGTCCCGGCTGCCGGTTGTATTTCCGTAAACTGACGGAACGGGTGGCTGAAAATCTTATAATTTTATCCTATGCAGAGTTAGAACCCAACGTGCAAATTCAAACACTTGGGATGGTGAAGGTGTAAATTGAGAGTACGAATTTTTACCGGTCAATCGGTACAAGAAGCTATGAATAAGGTTAAGTTGGAATTGGGCAGAGAAGCTGTGATTTTGCATACCCGTCGCTTCAAAACTGGCGGTATGCTAGGCCTTTTCGGCAACGAACGGGTAGAAGTTATGGCGGCAGTGGATGATGCTCTTTTGGAGACGCCTGCTGTCAAAACAGTTGTTGCTCCAGCTATACCGCCGGTTGCTGCGACGATGCCGCCGCAACACCTTCAAGAGACCGTTGTGCCAGTGAGCGCCCCGTTGACACCTGTAAAATCGGCAGAACCGGAGTGGAAGCAGGAATTGGCGGAAATGCGCTCCTTACTGGAACGCGCCTTGCATGAGTCTCGGCAAGAAACTCATGATTTTGCTTCGGCGGCGGTAGAGAAGCTGTTGCAAGCTGATGTTTTGCAGCCGGTGGCGGAAAGCTTGGTTCGACAAGATCCCATTTTGTATCAATGGAAAGGGACTCTTACGGAACCAGCCTTTACAGAGCGTCTGGAACGCTTGGTTGAACAAGGCTTAGGAAAGGTTTCCGGCGTTACATTGAATGGCAGTGCACCTCATATTGTGGCATTGTTAGGCCCGACAGGCGTTGGCAAAACAACGACGATAGCAAAATTGGCGGCCTATTTTTCGTTGCAAAAAGGCATGCGTGTTTCTTTGATTACCGCGGATACGTATCGTATTTCTGCGGTGGAACAGTTGAAGACGTATGCAGAAATAATGGGTTTGCAATTAGAAATTGTCTACGCGCCGCAGGAGCTTGCAAAAGCTTTGGCGAAATGTAAGGGAAGCCAGTTAGTGTTGCTGGATACGGCAGGACGCAGTCCCAAGAATAAAGAGCAGTTAGAGGAATTGCAATTGCTCTTGAGTCAAGTGCCGCAGGCGGAAAAACATTTGGTGTTGAGCTTGACTACCTGCAACCGCGACGCTCTGGAAATTGCTAAACGTTTTTCCGTTTGTGCGCCGGATAAAGTTTTGTTTACCAAGTTGGATGAAGCGAGTCGATGTGGTGTAATTTTAAATGTGCTGCAACAATTCCCCATGAAGTTATCTTATGTAACTAATGGGCAAAATGTTCCGGATGATTTGCAAATTGTATCGCCTGCCTGGCTGGCGAAAGAGTTGCTTAGGGGCGATGACGAGCATGTATGATCAAGCGGCAAATTTACGGCGTATAATGCAGCAGGCGCAGCCAAATGCTGCAGTGAAGCGCGAAGATAGACAAGCGCGAGTTATTGCCGTTACCAGCGGCAAGGGCGGCGTGGGGAAAACTAATCTGACAGTCAACTTAGCTTTAGCTTTAAGTGAACTGGGGCAAAAAGTAGTTGTTATTGATGCAGATTTAGGAATGGCGAATGTAGACGTTTTGCTGGGAACGACTCCGAAGCACACGCTGGTTCAATTGCTGGATGCAGATGTGCCAATTCAGGAAATTTTACTGGAAGGGCCGGGAGGAATTCGCTTTTTGCCGGGTGCCTCTGGATTATATCGACTTGCTAATTTAGAGGCTGGCCGGTGTCAATATTTATTGGAGCAGGTTGCGCTTTTGGATGAATGGGCTGACTATATTTTGCTGGATACAGGAGCAGGCATTGGTCAGACAGTGTTGCAGTTTGTATTAGCGGCCGATGAGATTGTTTTGGTAACCACGCCAGAGCCGACAGCGCTTACCGATGCATATGGAATGTTGAAAACCTATTTGGCGCACCAAGGCAGCGCCCGCATTCATGTTATTATCAATCGGGCGTTGGATGAAGCCGAAGGATTTTCAGTATTGCGTAAATTCTCTTTGGCTTGTGATCGTTTTCTGGCGGTTCGCTTGGAGCATTTGGGGATTGTCTGTGACGATCGTCAAGTTCTGCAGGCTGTGCGTCAGCAAACTCCTTTCTTCTTAGCATACCCTAATGGAGTAGCTACGCAGAATTTACGTAATATTGCAGCTCAATTGCAGCAGGAAAAAGTGATGGTTTCCCAGAAAGGAGCGAAAGGGTTCTTTCGCAAGTTTTTGGATATGATGATGTGGAGATAGTTGTATGAGCGAAAACGAGCAGGAGCAGATACCGGAAAAACTGTTGCAGCCTAATCAGCGCTTGGAAATTATGCTGATGGATGGCTCGACAGAAGTGTATCAGAGCAGAATTGAAGAGGTGCATAAGGCGGAGCTGGTTGTAGCTATGCCCATGAGTAAAGGATATCCTGTTTTGTTGTATGAAGGCAGTAAGTTTACCGGTAACTTGCTATTTCCAGGCGGGAAGTACGTTTTTACTAGCTTTTTTTTGGGAAAGGCGTTGAATCCCCTTCCTGTATGGAAAATATCGTTGCCGCAGAATGTGCGTAAGGTGCAACAGCGTTCTTTTGTCAGAGTTGCAGCGCGAATTTCTGTACATCTTACTTACGCTGAAAAAAAAGGCGAGCCGTCTCGCGAGGAACTAATCGACCATAGTTTGCATTTGGACTCAAAAGATGTCAGCGGCGGGGGTATAAGTTTAATTGCTAAACATGCCTTGAAATGCGGACAGATTGTGCAGCTAAGCATGCAAGTTCCAGGAGATGACGGAGATGAGTTAATTGAAACATTGGGAACCGTTGTTCGTTGCGAGAGACCAACAGATGATTCGCCCTTTTTTTGGATTGGGGTTCGTTTTGAATCGATTCAGGAGAGAGACAGACAAAAAATTGTCCGTTTCGTTTTCAAAAAGCAATTGGAACATCGGCAAAAAGGACTCCGGTGAAAGGTGGTGAATAATGAATGATTCGAATATTGATTGTTGATGATTCTGCATTTATGCGCAA
>CAZKCR010000186.1:0-3808 GCA_964551055.1 uncultured Anaeromusa sp.
TATTATGCTACCACTAATTAGTTGATTTGTCAATCCTCTGTGCGCAAAAAAAAGGCCATCCTGTAAAACAGGATGGCCTTTTAAAAGCGGCTTACTTTACTTCGACAGTAGCGCCGGCTTCTTCAAGCTTAGCTTTCAGAGCGTCAGCGTCAGCTTTGGAAGCTTTTTCTTTAACGGCTTTCGGAGCGCCGTCAACCAGTTCCTTGGCTTCTTTCAAGCCCAGGCCGGTAGCTTCGCGAACTACTTTGATAACGTTGATTTTGCTAGCGCCAGCGCTGGCCAAAATTACGTCAAATTCAGTTTTTTCTTCGGCAGCAGCAGCGCCGGCAGCAGGAGCAGCAGCAACAGCTACGGGAGCAGCAGCGCTAACACCAAATTTTTCTTCCAGAGCTTTCACCAGCTCGGACAGTTCGAGAACGCTCATGTTCTCAATTGCTTGCATAATTTCTTCTTTAGTCATGTCATATACCTCCAAACAAAATGTTTAAATTTTTGTGGACAGAAATTTGGAAGACCATAGGCTTCCTCTATGCCTTACGCCGACTCTTTTTGTTGGCGAACTGCATCCAATGCATAGACCAAATTGCGGATGCTTCCTTGGAGCACGTTGACCAGGCCCGTAATCGGGGACTGCATGCTGCCGAGCATCTTGGCAATAAGGACCTCCCGGGACGGCAAGCTGGCAAGGGCTTTGACACCTTTTTCATCGATGACATTACCTTCTACCAAGCCCGCTTTAACTTCCAATGCCTGCAGTTTATGCTCTTTTACAAAATCAATAATGATTTTGGCAGGAGCTACAGGATCGGTTGCGGAAATCGCCATGGCGGTCGGACCTTCCAAATAGACGTCCAACCCTTCCAGGCCCGCTTCCTGAGCAGCAATGCGGGTCATCGTGTTTTTGACAACACGGTATTCCACGCCAGCTTCGCGCAGTTGGCGGCGCAATTTAGTGTCTTGAGCAACAGTCAGACCACGATAGTTTACTAATACAGCGCCTTTGGCACCGGTCAGTTTTTCTTTCAGTTCTGCTACTATTGCCTGTTTTGCAGCGGTTATGGCCATTTCATCCACCTCCTTAAGATTGCTGAAATAGAAACGACCTCTCGGCCAAGGCGGAGAGGTCGCAAAAGACGAAATTTCTTTCATACCTATGCAACCGTCTCAACCTCTGCAGGCGGACTAACGTCCCTTACGCTCAAAAGCGCCTGCCATCTACAGCCGAGATGGTCAATTATTCTTTTTTGCCTGCCGCAGCACGGGTCGGATTGATCTTGATTCCAGGTCCCATGGTTGTGCTGACAGTAATGGCCCGCATATACTGCCCTTTAGCAGCAGAAGGCTTCGCCTTGTTCAAGGTGTCAATGAGGGTCTGGAAGTTTTCCAGCAGCTTAGCGCTTTCGAAAGAACCTTTACCGATCGGAGCATGGATATTACCAGCTTTGTCGGTACGATATTCGATCTTACCAGCTTTAATCTCATTGATGGCGCGAGTCACGTCAAGCGTAACCGTACCAACCTTAGGATTCGGCATCAAACCGCGAGGTCCTAAAATTTTACCCAAGCGACCTACCAGACCCATCATGTCCGGCGTAGCAACAGCTACGTCGAAATCGGTCCAGCCGCCCTGGATTTTTTGCACCAATTCCTCAGCGCCAACAACGTCAGCACCAGCGGCTTCGGCTTCTTTGGCTTTTTCGCCTTTAGCAAAAACCAGAACACTCTTGGATTTGCCAGTGCCGTGCGGCAATACAACTGCACCGCGCACTTGTTGATCCGCATGTTTAGGATCAACACCCAATTTTACAGCCACTTCAACGGTTTCGTCAAACTTGGCAGTAACAATTTTTTTGACAAGCTCAAAGGCTTCTGCAGCTTCATACAGCTTGTCGGCTTCCACCAATTTGGCGGCTTCTTGGTACTTCTTACCGAATTTAGCCATTTAAAATTCCTCCTGTGTGGTACTTACGGAATGATCCTCCCACAAGACACCTTCTTAGTCGACGATGTCAATGCCCATGCTGCGAGCGGTTCCTTCAATCATACGCATTGCAGCATCCACGTTAGCGGCATTCAAATCCGCCATTTTGCTTTCTGCAATTTCACGCACTTTGTCGCGCTGCAGTTTTGCAACTTTTTTCTTGTTCGGCTCACCAGACGCCTTTTCCAGACCAGCAGCTTTTTTGAGCAATACTGCAGCCGGAGGAGTCTTAGTAATGAAGGTAAAGGAACGATCTTCAAAAACAGTAATCTCTACAGGAATAATAAGACCTGCTTGAGCTGCTGTTCTTTCATTGAAATCCTTTACAAACGCCATGATGTTCACGCCAGCCTGACCTAACGCAGGGCCTACCGGAGGCGCCGGAGTGGCTTTGCCTGCGGGAACTTGCAATTTTACGAGTTTGATTACTTTTTTTGCCATTTTTTCCACCTCCTCATTGTGGTTACAACGATCTATCTAAAGGATAATTTCAGAGATTATATTTTTTCAATCTGAGTGAAATCAAGCTCTACAGGTGTTTCCCTGCCAAACATATCGACAAGTACGCGCAACTTCCCCTTTTCCGGGTCAATATGCACAACTTTAGCTTCCCAACCTTCAAATGCTCCAGATTTAATCCGAACCATTTGTGAAAGCTCCAAGTCCACCTTCGGCTTTTCTTCCATCCCCATGGAACGAAGAATCTGGCGCGTTTCCGCTTCACTTAAAGGAATCGGCTTAGTCCCCGAGCCAACAAAGCCTGTTACGCCCGGCGTGTTGCGAACAACATACCAAGAACGATCATTTACGATCATTTCCACCAGGACATAGCCTGGAAAGACTTTGCGCTTGATTACTTTTTTACGACCGTCCTTGATTTCCACTTCATCTTCCATCGGCACAAGAACATTGAAAATCTCATTTTCCATGCCCATGGACTGCACCTTACGTTCCAAGTTGGCTTTTACTTTGTTTTCATAACCAGAATAGGTATGGATTACATACCACATCTTTTCAGAATCCATCGCCTTTTCACACAGGGGGCCTTCCCCCTATCTCCTAGTTACTTGATCACCGCACGCAACAACCCGCTGAAGCCGGCATCGATGATCCAAATCAGCATGGCTACTGCCACGGTGGCAATAAATACTACGCCTGTATACGAAAGCAATTCCTTGCGGGTCGGCCAAGTCACTTTTTTAAGTTCTGCCCGAACTTCACGGAAAAAGCGTTTCCACTGCGCAGTCCCTTGCGCCGCAGTCTCTTGAGCAGCCATCGTTTCACATCCTCGTCTTCCAAGCAATAGGTTGGCAGGGGCGGCAGGAATCGAACCCGCAACCAACGGTTTTGGAGACCGCTACTCTACCAATTGAGCTACACCCCTATCCAATTACGAGCCTGATCTTACTTGGTTTCTTTGTGTACGGTATGTTTCTTGCAAAACTTGCAATACTTGCTCAGTTCAATACGATCAGGATCGTTTTTCTTGTTCTTATTGGACTGATAGTTGCGTTGTTTGCATTCCGTACAAGCCAACGTAATCGCGTTACGCATCGTCTGTACCTCTCTTACCTGCAAAAATCATTATATTGCAAACGTTACTAATACAATTTAGCACACTTCCCCTGGGCTGTCAACAACATTCCATACGTCTTCACGCCCAGCAAAGAACAACCCAGGGAGCTGACGCCCCCCGGGTTGGCGCTTGCCGCAACGCAGTAACCACGCTCAGGCAAAGCATGTGTTTATTGCACTGTAACAACTCACCAAACTTACGCGTTGATTGCGGTAACAACGCCAGCGCCGACAGTACGGCCGCCTTCGCGA
>CAZKCR010000187.1:0-3769 GCA_964551055.1 uncultured Anaeromusa sp.
CCTACTAAACCCAGCAAATTACGCACTAACGCTTCCGAGACATGTCCATCCGTCGCCATGGAAGCGCATTGATCCAACAGGCTTAGCGCGTCCCGCAACCCGCCATCGGCCTGAGCGGCGATAAGACGCAAGGCATCTTCTTCTACGTTCATGCTGCCAGCTGCCGCTACCTCTTGCAACCGCACTAACAAGTCCCCTTGGGTAATTCGCCGAAAATCATAGCGCTGACAACGCGAGTGAATGGTTGCCGGAATCTTATGGGGTTCTGTTGTCGCCAAAATAAAAACCACATGGCTCGGAGGTTCTTCCAATGTTTTCAAGAGCGCATTAAAGGCTTCTGTGGTCAGCATGTGCACTTCATCAATAATATAAACTTTGTATTTGCCCTCTACCGGAGCAAATTTCACAGTTTCCCGAAGATCGCGTATCTCGTCAATACCACGATTGGAGGCCGCGTCCACTTCCACCACATCCATGGAAGAACCGTCGGTAATCCCTACGCAGGAGGAGCAGGTATTGCACGGATGCAGAGTTGGTCCCTGTACGCAATTTAGCGCCTTGGCAAAAATCTTCGCCGTACTGGTCTTGCCAGTCCCGCGAGGGCCTGCAAAAAGATAAGCATGCGCAATCTTGTCAGAGCGTATGGCATTTTCCAGCGTAATACGAATATGCTCCTGCCCCACTAAGCTGTCAAAGTCTTGTGGTCGCCAACGGCGATACAGCGCAACATAGGCCATAGAGTTTCCTCCTTCTCGGCAAGTATAATAAAAAATCACTTAGGAAAAGAACGAACACAGAGTAACGGAGTAACAGAGGGCACGCAGAGGGTTACGGCGGCAATAATTGTATTTGAGACTTTTATTGGAGCAAACCGATCCGCAGGACGAAAAAGCCGGCTACGGCGGGTCACAGTTTCGCCTGTTTGAGCGTAGCGAGTTAAGAAACTGCCGACTTGGCCGGCTTTCTCGAGGCGCGCGCAAATCTTGTCTTAAATACAAGAATACCGCCAGTTTTATTCAAAGGAGCCTAACTCTTGAATCATCTGCTTTTCTAGCCACAAACGCAGATAATTTATGATATAGCGAAAAAAGCAACCACTCCGGGTTGCTTTCGATTGCTTAAAATTGTTTTGTTTACAAGGTCGGACCACGGCAGTCACCAGGCGCTCCTGCGGCACATAAGAGGGCCCACTTACCGTTGCTTCCTTCCGGACCTGGCGGGGTTCATGGATTCCTATTGCGCAGGACCCAATGGCTACCGTGGTCCGGCCCTGGAAACATCCACAGCCACATATTATAAAATTTCTTCCGCAAAAAAATGGCGGAGAGAGAGGGATTCGAACCCTCGGTAGAGTTTCCCCTACACACGCTTTCCAGGCGTGCTCCTTCAACCACTCGGACATCTCTCCAAGCTCTACACTTGTAGTATTATAACGAATAAAAGAACAAAAAGCAACACCTTAGGCTATATCTTTTTTAGTTGCCCAAATTGCCCCCCCTATCTCATACGTTGCGACGCATCAGCTGCCACCGGGCTGCGCTCGCATTCTTCCGGCAGCATCGTGATTTGATAGCAATATGGGCTGCCCTTCATCTTTTCCCCGGCATACACCAACCCGTTAACGCTTTCGGACAAGTTATGATTGTCAATCTGCTCCGGATCACCGAGAATGACGATCTTCGTCCCAATCCCACAGCGAGTAATAATCGTCTTGGCTTGCACTGGGGTCGAATTTTGCATTTCATCCAAAATAAAAAAGTATTTATGCAACGAGCGGCCACGTTGAAAAGCAAGGGCCTCCATCAAGATCGTCCCATCTTCTAGTAACATTTTCACCGTATCTTCGATCTGCTTCCGCTCCTTACGACCTTCTGTTCGCACTCCATTAAGAAGCGTAAACAGATTATCATACATCCCTCGCATATACGGATGAATCTTATCCCTCTCACCGCCAGGCAAGAAGCCGATATCTTCCATCGCTACACTAGGACGACAAATCAACATACGCTGATAGCGGGACTGCTCGCGTTCCATGATCTCTTCCAGACCGGCGGCCAAAGAGAACAACGTCTTCCCAGTCCCAGCTTGTCCGCGAATAATACAAACAGGCGCTTCCTCCGCATCCATCAACAAACATTCCTGCATAAAAATCTGCCCCACGCTGCGAGGAGTTAAGCCAAAAAGAGTTTGATGCTGGTGCTGCAGACGAACAACCTTGGTACCGTCAAAGCGTCCCAGTACGGTGTGTCTACCGTTTTCCACATTGCGTACGACTAGAAACTGATTGACGACCAAATCTTGAATCGGTACTAATTGCTGCTTTTCTACATCATATACTTTCAGACAATCCGGATCTAACCACTGCCTACGATCCAAATAAAATTGGTTAATAGCTTCTGCTGTAGCATACACCTCGGCCCGACCGGTATACTGCCGCTCTACGGAAACCACTTTTTCATGACGGTAATCCTCCGCCGGCAGCCCAATAACAGAAGCTTTGATACGTAAAGCGGTATCCCGACTGACCAGCACCGCATCCTGCCCTGCCTCCTGCAGCCCCTTGCAGATTTGTAAAATTCGATTATCAGGTAGGTCTGCATGCCAAAAAGCCGGTAAATGCGCTTCAAAGTCTCTGCTTTCAATGCGCAGCCGCCCGCCCACTTCATTTAAACCGACTCCTGCCGCCAAGTCACCCTGTTGACTGAGACGATCCAAAATGCGAATTACCTCACGACTGTTAGCCCCTCGTTCTGAAGCTTCCCTCTTAAAGCGATCCAATTCTTCAATAACAACCTCTGGAATCACTACCATGTGCTCTTGAAATGCAAATAACGCCTGCGCCGCATAAGCCAAAACATTGGTATCAATTACATATACTCGCTCCATGGTTTCTCCTCCTTTGCTGATGGCTATATGAAAACGTTCTGCTTTTTATAGCATACTCCCTGCTTAGCTATGTTAAGATTTGCAAAACAAAAAGTCTTCACATGGCAACCCAGCTTGCCATGTGAAGACTTTGGAGGAGAGATAAATACATTGCTTTTTTATTGTAAGCGATTGGAGGATAAAATCCAATATAAGTAACTTTTCTAAGCACAAAGAACTAAACTAGCATCTTACACAAGAAATGACGGCACGGTAGCTTCCGCATTTTGCCGGTAACGATATAAGGGGCGGCCAATCGAACCGTAATGAATCTCAAACAACAACAGCTCCAGTTGTTGCAAATACTTGAGATATTTCCGAATGGAAACCTGTGAAATCCCCACGAGCTTCGCCATTTCCTCTGCCGTAAACTCACCATCTACTTGGCAGATGGCCTCCCAAATGCGCTTCATGGTGTTGCGATCAAGGCCTTTAGGCAATTCGCCGCCCTCTTCTGTCACCCGGCTGCCCCGCTGCAAGAGTCGGTCCAGTTCTCCTTGGTTAACAGGCACTTCGCGCCGCAACCATTCCTGGCGTTTTTTGAAATCCAGCAACGCCGTCTGAAATCGCAGGAATTGGAATGGTTTAATCAGATAATCAATAGCTCCCTGCCGCAGCGCTTCTTGAATACTGCGCTGTTCTCTTGCTGCAGTCACCAGGATAACATCTACGCCATGCCCTTCGCGGCGTACCTTGTGTAACAGTTCTAAGCCGTTCATGCCCGGCATGAACACGTCCAACAATACTAAGTCAACCTTGTTTTCTCGTAAAAAGTGCAGCGCTTCTTCTCCATCCCGGCAGATTCCGGCCAATTGAAAGCCCTCAATCCGCTCCAAATAGCACC
>CAZKCR010000188.1:0-3746 GCA_964551055.1 uncultured Anaeromusa sp.
TGCTTTTTCGTCCTGCGGACCGTCTTGCTCCAATAAAAGTCTCAAATACAATCACTGCTGCCGCAGCCTCATTCGGGCCCTCTATGGATGTCGGTTGCCAGGCCTTCCATGGCGCAACCGACCCTAGGTGCATCCCGCACCGTCGTACTCCTGTTAAAACAGTACTCCAGAGGCTTATTCAAAAATCCGTCTTCTCGCAGGAAAGTATAGGCATTGTGGCGAAATAAATTTATTTGGAGGTGTAGCAGTGTGCGGATTGAAAAAAAAGATATAGATGCAGCTGTGCGCAGCGGCATTTTGAATAGAGTTCAAGCGGAAGAATTGTGGCAGCTATGGCAGGAGCAGAAAGAAGATGAGCCGCGTTTAAGCTTGTCTCATTTGGCGTATTATTTAGGCGTATTGCTGGTCATGGGCGCTATGGGCTGGTTTTTGACCAAAGCCTGGCTGGAATTAAGCGGGCTAGTGCTTTTATGCACGGCTATTTTATATGGCTTCATTTTTCTTGTGGGAGGATTATTGCTGCGGGGACGCCGGGGAGGACGGCTGCCGGGAGGATTGGCTGTGACAACAGCGGTATGCATGACGCCTTTAGCGATGTACGGCTTTTTGAAGTATACCGGCTATTGGGAAGCGCAGCTGACGTTGATGGCTGCCGGCGGTTTTTACAGTCTAGTGCCGCAACATCGTCTATGGATGGAAGGAGCAACGGCCATCCTGTCTTTGCTAGTGGCCAGGGTGGTTCCCTTTCCTTTTTTACTGGCGCCTTTCGTTGTTTCATTATGGATGATGGTGCAAGATTTAGTGCCTTTATGGCATTGGTTTGCACCTTGGATTTCCGATGCTTGGGCTAATACTTGGCTAGGGTGTTTGCTTTTTATCCTAGCTGTAGAGGTGGATCGTGGGCGCTGGCGTCGCAATGGTCCTGACATGGCTTGCTGGCTGTATTTGGCGAGCGGCGCTTCCTTGGCTGCTGGCTTGTACGTGCTAAGCTGGTGGGGGCTGGCTGGCTGGCCGCGCTGGACGACGTTGGTAGCGGCAAGCGTGTTTTTGCTGCTGGCGCCTCTTTTTCAGCGCTCTATCTTTGTAGTGACAGGCGCTGTGGGCTATGTGGGGTATTTAGGTTATCTGGCGTATGAAGTGTTTGCCGATTCGTTGTACTTTCCGTTGGTGTTGAGTGCGTTGGGGGTGTTGTGCGTAGGAGCCGGCTGGCTGTATCAGCGGAAGGCGGCTCGCTGGCGGGCACGGCTGCTGGGCAGCTTGCCAGGTTGGTTGTGCAAACGCTTGCCGCCGTCGGTAGAAGAGTGAGGTCGGAAAGGGAGAAAGTATGGCGCACTTAGAATATCGTTTGTTGGATGAAGAAAAAGGCTATCCGGTGCTGTATGTGTATGACGGCATTTCGCAAGGGGAAGTGGCGGCCCGGTGTATTTGTGATCGCTTTGTTAAGGAGGGCGCAGCCTATGAACGGACATCCTGCGCCATTGAACCGGATGGCTTTGTCATTTACGTACAACCGGATTCTAAAGGTCGAGTTATGTGGCCGGCAGCGGAGAAGAAGACAGCCGGACTGCCCTTGGAGATTGCCGCTTGCGGCGGCGGTTTGCTTTCGGCGCAGCGGCAGCTAGTGTTGTCGTTTTTGACGTATGAAGAACTGCAACTGCAGCTGTTGGCGGACTACCGGATGCACCAAGGCGAGGAATGGCTGAAGGTGTCGGCGGAGCTAGATGAAGATCGCAGTGTGTATGTGTATTATATGGAAAAGGTGAAGGAGGGCGCATGAAGAAACGTCATTGGGTAGTTGGTCTTTTTATCGCGGCTTCTTTGGCGGCAGGAGGTTGTTCGTCGTCGACGCAGCAAGCAAAAGAGATACCAGAAGATGACGATGAATTGGTGGAAGCCGGAACAGGCCGTGGGGAACAACGGCAAGGAGGCGTAGCGCCGGTGCCGTATATCTATGGAGGCTCGCGCTATTTTGGTTCCGGTACGGGCGGCGCAAGCTCCGGCGATGGTGCTGCAGCGCCGGGGATTTCACAGGGCAAGGGCGGTCTGGGCAGCCAAAGCGCCTCTTCTGGAGGCGGTTGATGGAAGGCTACACGGTTCGGCGTGAACGCTGGTACGGGCCGTTACAGGAGTTGTTTCCATGGGAGACTATTGCCGGAGATGAATATGCCCTAGCCTCTTGGACGCCTGTTGCGCCGCTGCAATGCCAAGAACTGCAAGAGGCGGCGGAAGGCTTGGCCGCCTTGTGGCATAAAGTGGCTTTGATTGTCTCGCAAGGAGACTGTCGGCTATTGCGCTGGCTGGGCTTGCCTGCCGGTATGAGGGAAGCAATGCGAGAGGCTTTGCAGCTGCCTTGGCTTACGGCGCTGGGACGTTTTGATTTTGTATGGACTTCTGCAGGCTGGAAAGTGTTGGAGTATAACTGCGATACGCCCAGCGGCGTAGTGGAGGCCTTGGCCGTAAATAGCACGATTTGCGTCTGCGAGGGGCGGCGTAATCCGAATGGAGTTGGCGAAGAGCTGCTGCGTCAGGCCATTGCCGAATCGCTATATATAGCTCGTCGTGCTGGTCTGGCCGGTGCAACGGTGTTCAGCGCTTTAGGCAGTCACAGTGAAGATGCCGGTACGATGAAATACTGGCAAACACTAGCCGCAGAAGGCTTGTTTGTGCCATTAGAAGAGCTGCGGTATGAGCAGGAGGTCTTGACTTCGTCGGCTTCCGGGGAGATTAGTTGTTGGTTTCGCCTTCATCCCTGGGAGATCATGGTGAGGGAATGCGCTGCAGATGGGTTTCCGACAGGGAGACGCGTGTTAGAGTTAGTGGCTCGAAAAAAGCTTCTGGCAATTAATCCGCCGCTGGCTTTAGTTGGCCAGTCCAAGGCTCTGCAGGCCCTTGTTTGGCAGCTGTACGAGGCGAAGGAGTTTTTGACGCACCAGGAACGGCAACTGGTGCGGACTTATATGCTGCCGACTTACCGCCAAAATGTGTTTCTGGGAAGATCTTCTTATGTGCGGAAACCGCTTTGGGGGCGAGAAGGCGGCGGCGTGACGCTTCACGCTGCGGACGGGAGCTTGCTTGCGGGGAATCGTAGCGGCTGGCATGGCGCGGCTATCTACCAAGAGGCGGTGGAATTGGAACGTGTGCAGGTTATGACGCAAAAGGGTTTGCAAGAGGGCCGACGTCTTTGGGGCGTCTTTGTGGCTGGCGGTTCTTTTGCGGGCTTGCTGGTACGCCTGGGGCCGGTCATTACGGATGACAGGGCTTGGGTGACGCCGGTGTATTTGAAGGAGGAGGGAAGCGAATGATGATGCTAAGCATGCAAGGACAATGGCCGCATGTCGTAAATTTCCTGCTATATCTTGCGGTGGCGCTGCCTCTTTTAGGAATCGGCGTCTGGCTTTTTGCCAAGCTGACTCCTTACAAAGAAGGCGAGCTGCTCCATAACGGTGCGCAAGACGGGGAAGCCGGCAGGGCCGCGGAAGCGGCGGCGCACGACTTGGGCGGCAAACTGCTGGGGCTCACGTTGGTCTTGGCTTCCGCCATTTTTCATTCCGTGCATATATGGGATTTGCTTTTTTGGGGCGCTGTGGGCATTGTCAGCCAGGTGCTTGTGGCCAAGTTGTTTGAATGGATCACTCCGTATCAAGTGGCTCAGGAAATTCCCAAGGGCAATGTAGCGGTAGGGATCTTTTCCGCCCGCCTCAGCGTGGCGGCAGGGCTGCTTTTGGCGGCATTGATCAGCTATTGAG
>CAZKCR010000189.1:0-3732 GCA_964551055.1 uncultured Anaeromusa sp.
TTGTCATTTTGAACATCAATAACTTTTACGATAAGTTGTTGGAGCAGTTTGAGACGGCGATTGACCAGCAATTTGCCAAAACGGTCTGTAATGAATTGTATTTTGTGACAGAAGAAATTTCGGCGGCGCTGCAGTATATTGACGCCTATGAGTCGCCGGTATTTGCAGAACGATGGCTTACGGATGTAGAAAAATAAAGGCTGTTTTGCTGCCAGAAATATTCAGCACTTAAAAGACTCTAATTTTGACGTTGGTCTTGGTAAGCCAAGGGGAGCTGCCGAAAGCTAAGGCCCGGAAAGAATTTATCGTAAGACGAATAAAATAACTGGTTTTTTAAGAGCAACAGCTCCCGCATTAGTTTTGCGGGAGCTGTTGCTTTGTGTTTTGTTATGAAAGTGTCAGGCACTTATAAACTTTTTTAGGACAGCCTTTGCTTCATCAATTGGATGAATTCCCGGGCCGCTTGGGAGAGGTAGCGGCCTTTGGCAAAAGCGACAATAACGGTGCGCTTGGGCGCAGGAGAAAGTGAAAAGTAGCAGGGGTTTTTATCAATGCTGCTGGCCCGGATCAGCGTATCCGGCAAAAGAGCGGCGCCCATGCCAGCGCCCACGAGAGCCTGAGCAGCATTCATGCTTTGCGTTTCTAGCAAAACTTTAGGGGTAAAGCGGGCTTTGCTGCATAAAGAAAAAAGCGTGTCATGTAATTTTTGCCCTTGATCCATGAGAATGAAGGGCGTATCGGCGACGGCCTTGAGGCGAATCCTTGGCGGTTCATGATAGTCGCCGGGGGTGCGCTTGTATCGCAAGGAAAGAGGGTGATTAGGCGGCAGGGACAGGAGAAGCTCTTCTTGAAAGAGCTCTTCGTAGTCGAAAACCTTTGTATTGATAGGCAGAAGGGAAAGGGAAAAATCCGTTTCGCCGTTCAGGGCTAGTTCTTCGAGGCTGCGCGTTGTGTCTTCTTTGAGAATAAGTTCGATGCCGGGGTATCTTTGTCCAAAAGCGGGAATGATCTGCGAGAGCAGGTAGGTGCTGCGAAAGGGAGAGCTGCCGATAGTGAGACGGCCACGGCGCAGGTTGGCGACGTCAGCCACTTTTTTATCAAACTGATCGCTCAGGTCCAGCACTTGCCTGGCTGTTTCCAGGTATAATTCGCCAATATAGGTGAGACGCAGCGGCGAAGCGCTCCGGTCAAAGAGCGGAAAGCCGATTTTTTCTTCTAACTTGATGATGAGCTGGCTGAGGGAAGGCTGTGAAATATAGAGCTTTTTGGCAGCAAGAGAAAAACTTTTTTCTTCGGCTACTTTCAACACATACTTGTATTGGCGAAACTCCACAGCGGCATGCCTCCCTATATAACTTTAAAACTATACAGATCATAAATTTATTCG
Organism: uncultured Anaeromusa sp.; assembly: GCA_964551055.1. Lineage (GTDB taxonomy): Bacteria > Bacillota > Negativicutes > Anaeromusales > Anaeromusaceae > Anaeromusa. The sequence continues at coordinate 1,388 of CAZKCR010000189.1, forward strand.
TATTAGACTTATATAAAAGTATATTCTATCCTTTAAAGTGTGTAAAGGACAGCGCTGTCAAAACAAAAAACTGATTTTTCTCGATTCTCTACAAGCCAAATTTTTTCGGGCATGCAGGAGGACTAACGTATGAATCGTTTATTTCGGGGAGGCTTTGTTCTAGCGTTGCTGGCTGGCTTATGGTTTACGCCGACGCCTGCAGGGCTTACGCTCTCGGCGTGGCATCTATTTGCCGTGTTTGCGGCGACTATCTGCGGCTTTGTGTTGCAGCCAATGCCCTTAGGGGCGGTAGCGCTGGCAGGTATTACCTTTGCGGCGCTTACAGGAACGCTGAAACCGGCGGAAGCATTGGCCGGCTTCAGCAATACTACGATCTGGCTTATTGTTTCAGCCTTTCTTTTTGCGAAAGGCTTTATTAAAACCGGATTGGGACGCCGAATTTCTTATAAGCTCATTGGCTGTTTTGGCAACAGCACTCTTAAGCTGGGTTATACGCTGGTGCTCAGCGATTTCATTATCAGCCCGGCTACGCCGTCCAATACGGCGCGCTCTGGTGGCATTATGTTTCCCATTGTGCGCAGCTTGGCTTCCGCCTTTAAGTCGGAGCCGGGACCGACGGGGCGCAAGATTGGCGCGTATATTTTAGCGGTTTCCTTTCAGGCGGATGCGCCTATTGCCGCGTCGTTTCTAACGGCATGCGCGCCGAATCCGCTGATGGCGACGCTGGCGCTGCAGACGGTAGGCATCGAGCTGAGCTGGGGACTCTGGGCCATGGCGGCCTTGGTGCCAAGCATCTTGTCTTTGCTGTTGATTCCCTATTTGCTGTATAAGCTGTATCCGCCGGAGATTAAGCGTACGCCGGAGGCACAGCAGATTGCGCAAGACGAGTTGACAGCCATGGGACCCATGAGCCGGGACGAAAAAATCATCAGCGGCGTCTTTATCGGTGCGCTGCTTTTGTGGAGTACGTCGCAGCTGACTCATCTCGACGCCACTGTAGTTGCGCTATTAGGCGTTACAGTGATGCTGTTGACGGAAGTGCTGTCTTGGAAGGAAGTGCTGGAAGAGCAGGGCGCTTGGGATGGCATGATGTGGATGGGCGGTATTGTCGGTCTGGCGGATGCGCTGAATAAAAAAGGCGCGATTGCCTGGTTTGCGCAAAGCGTGACAGGCTTGCTTGACGGTGTTTCCTGGATTCCGACGCTGCTGATTCTATTTGTGGTGTATTTGTACAGCCACTATGCCTTTGCCAGCCTTTCAGCGCATGCCACAGCGATGTATGCGGCGTTTTTGGCGGTAGCGGTCAGCGCAGGGGCGCCTCCGTATTTGGCGGCGCTGGGGCTTGCGTTTTTATCGAATCTGATGGCCGGACTGACGCATTACGCCACAGGAGCGGCGCCCATTTATTTCGGCGCCGGTTATATCGGTCAGAAGGAATGGTGGAATATCGGCTTTATCTTGTCGGTGACTAATTTCATCGTCTGGATTGGCGTGGGCGCCGTATGGTGGAAGCTTATTGGCTTGTGGTAAGCGAAAGATGACTTGCGAGGATAGCAAAAAGAAAGAGGGATGACGATGAAAAAAGAAGAGGCTGTAGTACGTCTCACCGAGATCATTGCCAATTTTGTAGGGTATACAGGCAAAGTTTTGCCGGATGATGTGAAGGCAAAGCTGCGGGAACTGGGCGCTCAAGAAGAGACGCCGCTGGCGAAAATTATTTATGAAGCTATGTTCAAAAACCAAGAATTGGCGGTTTCCTTGGATCGCCCAAGCTGCCAGGATACCGGGGCTATACAGTTCTTTCTGCAATGCGGCTCTGAATTTCCGTATCTGGCGAAGATGGAGCAAATTTTGCATGACGCTGTTGTAAAAGCCACCCAAGAAGCGCCTTTGCGGCATAACAGCGTGGAGACTTTTGACGAGTACAACACAGGAAAAAATGTCGGTAAAGGCGTGCCCTCTATTTTCTGGGATATAGTTCCCGGCAGCGACGAGCTTTCTGTGCACACGTATATGGCGGGAGGTGGCTGCAGTCTGCCTGGTAAAGCCATGGTGCTCATGCCTGGCGAAGGGTATGAAGGGGTAACGCGGTTTGTGCTGGACGTGATGACTAGCTACGGTCTTAATGCATGTCCTCCTCTTTTAGTGGGCGTGGGAATTGCGACTTCGGTGGAAACGGCGGCATTGCTTTCGAAAAAAGCCTTGATGCGCCCCTTGGGTTCGCATAATGCAAATGAGCGGGCCGCTAAAATGGAAGCGCTCCTGGAAGACGGCATTAATCAGATCGGTCTGGGACCGCAAGGGCTTACCGGAAAAAATTCGGTATTAGGCGTGCATATTGAAAA
>CAZKCR010000190.1:0-3664 GCA_964551055.1 uncultured Anaeromusa sp.
CGGAAGTGCGCCAGGCTGTGGGCGAGCTTCCCTTTGAACTGGGAGATATCTGGGTCAGCCGCGGCGGCAAAAAAGAAACCAAAGGAGCGGAAACGACGTGAGTCGTTTCCGCTCCTTTGGTTTGACATGTCAGAAGGTATAAGCTTTTACGGCTAGAGACACTAGGGGGATTAAGAGTTAGATGGCTTTGGGAAAATGGGCGGCATGATTGTATTTGAGACAAGATTTGCGCGCGCCTCGAACAAGCAGGTTAAGTCGGCAGTTTCTTAACTCGCTGTGCTCAAACAAGCGAAACTGTGATCCGTCTTAACCTGATTGTTCGTCCTGCGGACCGGCTTGCTCCAATAAAAGTCTCAAATCCAATCATTGCCGCTCTGCCCTCTGCCTATCCTCCTTTTACTCCTGCTAAAAGTCGTATCCCTCTGGATTTCCTCTGTTACTCCGTTACTCTGAGTTCCGTTCCTACGACTTAGAAGCTAATGGTACCGCCTCGAAGAAAGCGTCCCAGCCTACGCGCTCAATGGTTTGGCGCAGACGTTCTTTTTCTTGGCCGTGCTGCTCGTAGAAATCAAGAATAGAAGCGGTTACCTGCAAGCACTCGTCAGCGGAAAGATTTTTTGCGGTTTCGCGGCCTACGATAGCCTGGCGTCCGCCATTTCCTCCTAGTACCAGATGAAAACCTTGGGCGTCGGCGTAAAAGCCGATGTCTTTCACGAAGACTTCGGCGCAACAGTTGGGACAGCCGCTAAGGCCGATGCGCAGTTTGCCTGGCAAAGGACGGCCAAAGTGGAGCTTGTCCATTTCCAGCCCTAAGGAAGTGCTGTCTTGGCGAGCCATGGGACAGTGGGGCTTGCCAGGACAGATGGTGACGCCGCGTACGGCTTTGGCGATGAAGCTTTCCCCTTCTACATTTAAAGCAGCAATGACTTTGTCTCCGTCAGCGATTTTGACGCCTAAGAGGGTAATGCTATTACCGACAATTTTTAGATCGGCTTGGTGGGTCTCCGCTGCATCGGCAATGGCGCGTAGTTGGTCTGGCGTTGTTAAGCCGCCGGCGATGTGTGGCGTTACAGGAAATTTTACCCGGTTTTTGAGAAAAGGAAGCTGGCTGAGTAGCTTAGACATAGTAGACCTCCTTCTTATTGTTGAAAATAATTGTAGCATACCATGTCCTGCCCAAGCCTGCTGTGAGCTATATCACAAAAAAGGGGTTTTGAGGGAAAAGGCGAAATAGTGGGTAAGTACATGCGGTAAAAGGGGGAGTGGCAAGATGAAGTATCAAATGGGCTTGATTGGCTTGGCGGTAATGGGGCAAAATCTGGCGTTGAATTTGGCGGGCAAAGGTGTGCCGGTAGCTGTGTACAATCGGACCGCGGATAAGGTGGCGGCTCTTTTGGAGAAAGGGGCGGAGCTTCCGTTAGGCGGCGCGGCTTCGTTGGAAGAACTGACAGGTATGCTGGAGCGTCCGCGGCGTATTTTGCTGATGGTCAAGGCCGGCGAAGCGGTGGACTCCATGCTGACTCAACTCGCACCTCTTTTAGATGAAGGCGATATCCTGATTGATGGAGGAAATTCACATTATCGAGATACGCAGCGCCGGGAAGAGCAAATGGCTGACGTCGGCATCCGCTATCTGGGGTTGGGGGTTTCCGGCGGTGAAGAAGGAGCGCTGCGGGGGCCTAGTTTGATGGCGGGAGGGGACGCTTTAGCCTATACGACAGTAGCTCCTCTTTTGAAACGCATGGCAGCGCAGGCGGAAGACGGCACTCCTTGTTGCGCCTATTTTGGCGGCGGCGGCGCTGGCCATTTTGTGAAAATGGTCCATAATGGCATTGAATATGCGGATATGCAGTTGATTGCGGAAAGCTATTTTTATATGAAAGAAGCTTTGCATTTAGGAGAGATGGAGCAGGCGGCGCTGTTTGAGAAGTGGAATAAAGGAATTCTCAGCTCGTATCTTATTGAGATCACGGCAACGGTGCTGCGGCGCAAGGACAAGGAAACTGGCAAGGCTCTTGTAAATCTGATTTTGGATAAGGCGGCTCAAAAAGGGACTGGTCAGTGGACAAGCCAGGCGGCCTTGGAGCTGGGCGTACCGGTGCCGGCCATTACTGAAGCGGTTTTTTCTAGGTATTTATCCCAACTGAAGGAAGAAAGAGTGATTGCAGCACAGGAGCTCCCTGGTACCGGGACTTGGGCCATCGGGGACGGCGAAAATGCCGGGCGGCGCTTGAAAGAAGCCTTGTTCCTGTCTAAACTTTGCTGTTATGCGCAAGGCTTTGCTTTACTGCAAGCCGCGCGTCAGGCGTACGGCTGGGAAATGGATTTGGCGAAAGTGGCGTTGGTTTGGCGGGCTGGCTGCATTGTGCGGGCGCGCATTTTAGAAGACATTGCGGCAGTCTATCAAGAACAGCCGGATTTAAAAAACTTGCTTTTAGCGCCTCGCTTTGTGACGGCTTTTGGCAGAGGACAGCATGAGTGGAGGCTTTTAGTGAGCGATGCCGTAGAAAGAGGTTTGGCGGTCCCGGTAATGGGAGCGTCTCTGGCTTATTACGACGGGTACCGCCGGGCTTCCTCGCCGGCGAATCTGCTGCAGGCACAGCGTGATTATTTTGGGGCGCACACTTATGAACGAGTGGATCGTCCTGGCTCTTTTCATACAGAATGGTAGCGACGTGCTCGGCTCCATAGCCTCAACGGGTGTACTCTGGTATAATAGTTCCGGAAGGCACCGAAAGAGAGGAAGGCCGAAATGGGAATTAATGTTCTGACAAGTACGCTTCAGTGGCGGCGGCACCGGCAGCAGCGGGTGGCTGTGCTGTTTGACGCGGAAAATATACAATTGGACTTAGCGCGGTTTGCTTTGACGAAAGCGGCAGAATTGGGAGAGGTTATACTTTGCCGTGCTTATGCAGACTGGTCGCATCTAGATTTAACGCGCAGCGAATGGCGAAATTTTACCATGGAAAACGGAGTCTCGGTTGTGCATACTCCCGCGGGAACCAGCGGTAAAAATACGGCGGATATTGCCTTGGCGATTGAGGCTATGGAGTTGGTATACCTAGGTAATGTGCATGTACTAGTGATTGTTTCTAATGATTCGGATTTTCGTTTTCTGGCGTTGCGGGTGCGGGAAAAAGGGGTGCCGATTTACGGCGCCGGGCATATGCAAGTTAAAGAAAGCTTGCGGAGCGCTTACACTGCTTTTTTTGAAGCGCCGGAGAAGAAGAGCAAAACTATGCCGACGAGGGCGATGCCGGAATTGGCAGGACGCAGCAAAGAAAAGCGGGAGCTTCGCACGGCGGTAGGAGAACTTGCGGAAGAAGTGCAGCGACCGATGGCGCAAATCATCGATATGTATTTGCGGCTCAAGGAAGAAACGAAACAAGATTGGGTGGGCGGTTCCGTACTGGGACAGCGTCTCAAAGAAGAACAGGCGGATTTTGCCTTGCCTGCCGGGCAAGGGAAGCAGCTATCCAAGTTTTTGAAGAAATATCCACGCTTGTTTCGGCTGGAACGGCAGGGAACCTGTTTCTTGGTGAAAGTGGAATTGGCTAAAGAAAATTGAACAATTGTACAGCCTGCGCTTGGCGGCGCAGGCTGCTTTTGTGTTGTTTTTCTTCTGAAGTGTATAGTTTGTGGGAAAAAGACTGTAGGGATTTTT
>CAZKCR010000191.1:0-3660 GCA_964551055.1 uncultured Anaeromusa sp.
CAGACGCAGCGAAGATCAAAGGCAAAACAACGCAAGGTGCGTTGCAGGCGATTGCTGACGCTAAAGCCGTGTTCATTTCCCGAGGCGACGATTCGGGAACCCATAAGATGGAAGTAGGTCTTTGGAAGGGGGCTGCTCTCAAACCGACCGCTCCTTGGTACCAGGAAGCTGGCGCCGGGATGGGGCAAACCTTGAAAATTGCTGACGAAAAAGCAGGCTATACGCTGACAGACCGCGCTACGTATTTGGCGCAAAAGAAAAATATCAAGCTGGAAATCCTGGTGGAAGGCGACGCCAAGTTGTTGAATATTTACCATGTCATGGAAGTCAATGCCGAAAAGTTTGCTAAAGCCAATCAAGCTGGCGCCAAGGCGTTTCGGGAATTTTTGCTGTCCGCCGAGGGGCAAGCGCTGATTGCCGCTTTTGGCAAGGATACGTACGGCCAGGCCTTGTTCTTTGCGGATGGTGGCAAAACTGAAAAAGACTTTGGGCTGTAGGACGCTGGCATGGTTGGAGAGGGAATAACACAAGCGTTTTCCTGGCTGCTGGCGGGAGACGACGAAATTGCAGCGGTGGCGGCTATGACCATGCAGGTGTCCGGCGTTGCAACTCTGTGCAGTGTTTTTTTGGGCATTCCCCTTGGAATCTGGCTGGCTTTGCAAGATTTCCGGGGCAAGCGTTTGCTAAGTGCGCTGGTGAATTTCGGTATGGGGCTGCCGCCGGTAGTAGTGGGCTTGTTCGTTAGTCTATGCTTGTGGCGGTATGGACCTTTGGGTGACTGGGGACTAATGTATACGCCGGCGGCGATGATGATCGCCCAGACGATTATTGCTACTCCTATTGTGGGCGGGCTTAGTTTTGCCGCCATTTTGAGCGTCAACCCCAAGCTGCGGCTGCAACTGCTCTCCTTGGGGGCGACTCCTTGGCAGGCCAGCCGGCTGCTCATTCGGGAAGCTCGTCTGGGACTCTTGGCAGCGGTCATGGCCGGCTTTGGCCGGGTCATCTCTGAAGTAGGCGCTTCCATGATGGTAGGCGGGAATATTAAAGGACAGACTCGGGTTTTGACCACCGCTACGGTGATGGAAGTAGGCAAGGGAAACTACGATACGGCCATCGCTATCAGCCTGATTCTGCTGGTGGGGGCTTTCAGCATCGTATTTATGCTGACCTGGCTGCAGCACAAGAGAAAGAGTGAGCTATGATGACGGAAATTCTGACGCTGAACGAGGTTTCGGTGTATCGCGCAGGCAGCGAGCCGGTGTTGCAAATTAGCTCTTTCACGATGCAGCGAGGCGAATTGGTGGCGTTGGTGGGGCCCAACGGCGCCGGCAAAAGCACGTTGCTCCAGGCGATTAATCTGTTGCAGCCGTATACAGGGGAAATCCGTTTGTTTGGTGAAAAGGCCGGAGCCGACAAGGCGCGTGCGCTGCGACGGCGAGCCGCGATGGTCTTTCAGGAAACGCTGCTGTTGGAAGGTAGTGTTTTTGACAATGTAGCCTGGCCGCTGCGGTTTCGCGGCGTAGCTGCCTGGAAAATACAAGAGCAGGTGGAGCAGGCGCTGGATGCGTTTGATTGTGCTCATTTGGCCGGGCGGCAGGCTAAGCGCTTATCCGGAGGAGAGGGGCAGCGGGTATGTCTTGCTCGGGCGTTGGTGACGGAGCCGGAGTTGTTGCTGCTTGATGAGCCGTTTGCGGCTTTAGATGTGGCGACACGCAGCGCCTTGTTGGAGGAATTGCGGCAGTTGGCCAAGCAAAAAGACATGGCTGTGCTTTTGGTGAGTCACAATTTTGCCGACGTCTTGTATTTTGCGGAACGCGCCGTGGCGCTTTTTGCGGGGCGAATTCTTCAGGACGGCAGTCCGGAGACGCTGCTGCGGCGGCCGGTGAATGAGCAAGTGGCCCGGCTGGTCGGCATGGATAATCTGTTTCCCTGTACCTTGGAAACGGCTGGTGAACAGCGCATTTTAAGACTTTCGGAGACTTTTTATATTCCCTGTGAAGAGTTTATGGGGGCGGCGCCGTCTTTTTGCTGTTTGCCTGGAGATGGGCTGCTTTTAGCAGAGAGAGATGAAGTGGCGTTGGAAGAAGGCTGGGTTTTGTTAGAAGGGAAAGTAGAGAGGGTTTTACCGGGCGTCGGCGCTTGCTGTGTTTTAGTTCGCGCAGGCGGCCTGCTCTGGAAAGCCCGTCTGCCAGCGGGGCGCAGCGGGGCGGCAGTTGTGGCGGGGGATTCTCTTTGTTTGCGCTTTTGTCCGGCGGAGATGCATCGGTTTTGAAATCCCGCCAAGAGCGATAAGGAAGTTCTTTTTAAAAACTAGTTTGTTGCTACTGCAACTTTGCGTTGACGAAACCCTGTTAAAAGTACTATCCTAAGCAAAGGTGCTAAGAGACGATGAGATAGCAAAACTTGCCTAGGAAGGAACTGGCTATGGAAACAAATGAACGGGAAGGATTTTCGCGGCTTTCTAGACTTTCTAAAAAAAGGAAGAGAAGCATGAGTAAGCTGTGGATTGTTATAACGGCGGCGTTGTTGCTGGTGGTCTCAGCCGGGGCCGCTTGTTTGGCGTTATTCAATGAGAAAGATCAGCCTATCGCCAAGGTGTTGACGCCGTTGAAAGGGAAAGTGAATATTTTGGTCCTTGGCGTTGACGAGCGGGAAGACGATGTGGGACGCTCGGATACAAGCTTTGTGGTGACCATTGATAATGACGCGAAAAAAGCGACCATGTTGTCGATTCCCCGAGATTCACGGGTGAAGATCGCCGGGCATGGCTGGGACAAGGTGAACCATGCCTTTGCCTTTGGAGGGGCGCCTTTGTCCAAGACCACCATAGAAAATTTGCTGGGTATTCCTATTGATTATACGGTAAGCGTTAATTTTCGAGGATTCATGCGCATGGTGGATGCTGTGGGCGGGATTACGGTGGACGTGGATAAGCGGATGCGTTATTCCGATCCCTATGATGATGACGGCGGTCTGGAGATTGATTTGTATCCCGGCGTGCAGAAGTTGAACGGGCGTACGGCGATAGAATATGTGCGCTATCGAGATGAGGAAGGCGATATTGGTCGTGTAGCGCGGCAGCAAAAGTTTTTAAAAGCGCTTTTTCAAGAAATGGCTACGCCGCAAATCCTTAGCAAGCTTCCGGAATTGATCAAGGAATTTTCTTCTACCGTAAAAACCGATATGCCTACGGCTAGAATGCTGCAGTTGCTGCCCACGATCAATGATGCCGTGAAGGCGGGATTGGAGACGGAATGGGTGACTGGCACGCCTATTTGGATACAGGACGTTAGCTATTGGCTGCCTGATATTACGGAACTGCGGTCCAAAGTGGCGCGCATTCAAGGTATTACTATGGATGAACGATATCGCAGGGAGACGGAAACTCTGGCGAAGGAATATAAGCAATCAGTTCCTAGGGAAATTAGGGTGGCCGAGCCTCCGGCTCTCGTGCAGCGAGCGCCGGCTTCGGAACGTCAGGCTGTTCTTGATGGTAAGCAAAATTCCAATACAAGCAAAACCAAGAACGGCAATAGCAGCGAGAAAACGACAACAGGATCTAAGAGTACGTCGACCACAAGCGCCGGCAAGGCGGAAGCTAGGTAATGAAAGAGCCTGCAGCAAATGCTGCAGGCTTTTTTAAATCACGTACCGTCGCCG
>CAZKCR010000192.1:0-3655 GCA_964551055.1 uncultured Anaeromusa sp.
CAATGTACGCATCATGAACTTCTTCCGACATGCAAAATTTACCGTCCGGATAAAGATTTTCCTTTTTAAGGAAGTAACAGTAGGCGCAATTAAGATTGCAGGCCGCTCCAGTAGGTTTTGCCATAACATGAAACGTTCGCAAACGATTCTCTGCAGAAGTTGAACAAATCGCCTCCAGCTTTGTCACCTCATTATCCCGCGGTTATTGTGCAGCCGCTTCGGTTTTCGTTTTTGTGTACTTTGAAGTAAACAGTGCCGCACTGAGCAATGCAGCATTATCGATAATTTCAAAAAGAGCTCCTTCTGCTGGGAAGAGAGCCAGTTTCAAAGCCGCATCAATAAAGCTGACCGTAAACGCACAGCCCCAAACAGCGGTTATAATATTGTTTTTTCGAATAAAACTGGGCTGCGTCCAAACAGACGGCTCGACTCGCTGCTTTGCATACTCCAAAGTAAAAGGCTTCTTCAACAAAATGGACGCCCACGTAAAGGAAGCCAGCGTGCCATGCGACAGCACCCCCAAATGCTGCATCACCCAGACATTATTCATAACAGGAACCGTAATCAACGCAAAACCAAAAAACAGTAAGCCCCCCCATAGCAAAGCACCTCGGTGCAAGCCAATCCAGGCTTGGTACGCACAGATAGCAGCAGCTATAACAATTCCCGCTTTAATCATGACTACCTGTGTCATGACGGGTAAGCTAATAATAATCTTGAAAGATATCCACGGTGCAAACGCTAAAACCATCGACAAAAAGCTCATACTCCATCTCCTTTGTGCGTTTAAATTCTTCTCTGTTCTCTTAGCGATGCCAAGAAAGCTCGCTAACATATTGCGTTAAGTAACCAATTTGAAGCTCTTCGCGTGCTTCCAGCTCGCTCGGCTCAGGCGGCTGATAAGGATCTGTCGTTCCCGGCTTAATCGGCGCTTCCACCGCAAGAGTTTTTAGAAAAGCGGCAACCGCCAGCGCTACGGGATGAGCTACCCAAGCATGCGCAAAGCTGACCGGCTGTTCCTCGCGCGGATCCCATTCCAAATTGTGGAGATGCGGGATATTATAAGGTATCCAGGTACCCATAAACTCATCCTGCTGAAAAATATGTGCCTTCCATTGCCTCCATTTAACAGCCTGCAGCCGATTTCCCTGAAAACACAAAATAGCGTCGCGGCCCGATTGTTCCGCATCTCCCAACAAAAAGTCTTGCATGTCCATACCATCAATCTGCCGGTCTGTCGGAACTTTCGCCCCCGCCGCCTTCAGCAAGGTAGTAAAAGTATCGACTTCATGCACCAATTCATTGCTAACTTTCCCCTGAGGAATTTTCCCGGGCCAGCGTATAATACACGGCGCCCGGTTTGATCCTTCCAGTGATGTAAAATAGCCTCCGCGCCAGGGACCGGAAAAACCGCTCCACTGACTTCCCTGCGGATCCGGATCCATGGCAGTATAGCGGTACGTAGGATCACCGCCATTGTCAGAAGCCCAAACCACTATCGTATTGTCTGCCAAGCCCAACTCATCCAGCTTGTCCAAAAGCATACCCGTAAAATCATCCATTTGGGTCAAAAGATCCGCCATGCCGCCGCGCTTGGTCTTTCCTGCATATGCCGGATCCGGAATAGGAGGAATATGTACCTGCGTATACGGAAGGTACATGTAGAATGGTTTTCCTTCCTGCTGTGCGCGTTCCATAAAGTCCATCGCCCATTCGGTAATTTTCCGGTCAAAACCGGCGCGGAACTCCGCGTCATAGACAGCAACTGCTTCCGCTTGAGCGCCTTTTTTCTTCGCATAAATAGATTGAAATTCAAGTTGTATCTTTTCGTCTCCTGTATAGGGCGCCGCCGTCACATCGCCTTGGGGAAAATACGACTGCATCGTCCAAAGAACTTCATCCGCCGAACGAGGACTCCAGACGGCTTCATCAAAACCAAACTCGATCGGACTGCGAGTTTCTACGTCACTTCCTAAATGCCATTTCCCCCACATTCCTGTAGCGTATCCAGCATCCGATAAGGCTTGGGCTATTGTTACTTCCCATCGCGTCAGCCCATCCGACTCGCCGCTCATCTCCACCGTTTGCGTACCAGAACGAATCGGGTGACGACCGGTCAAGACCGCAGAACGGCTTGGCGTACATTGGGGCTCTACGTTAAAATTCAGCAAACGCAACCCCTGCGCCGCCAGCTCGTCAATACGCGGAGTCGGAGCGCCGCGCAATACCCCGCCTCCATAACAGCCAAGCTCACCCCAGCCGACATTATCCATAAAAACAAAGACGATATTGGGCTGCTCTGATTTCACGGTACTCATAAAACACCTCCCGCAATATTTACAGGAAATTGCCGAAGCAAGCGCCACAAAAGCAGTCAAACTCCGCTTAGAGAAAGTCAATTTTCACCTGTCAATAATTGTAGCTTTCGCGATAAAAAAACCAAATCCTCCCAATCGTTAATTTAGACTACACTCTATTTTACTCAATAAAAATCGCTGGATTTTGTTCCGGTTTCAGCCATTTGAGAATCTTCATTATATCCTGTTCCTTCATGGCAATACATCCGCTCGTGGCAATGCCCGGCCCTTTACGGATATGCATAAAAATAGCGCTTCCCTTGCCCGCCACAACCGGCTCGGTATTATACTCAATAACCAAACCTAATTTATATAAATCATCCTTGCGCCGCATCTCTTCATAGGATTTTGCCTCTGTTTTTCCCACAACCAGTTGGTTATACAAAGGCGAAGCCGCATCATCAATCCAATGATGTTGCTCCGTCACTTGTATATAGGGCATGCTTATAGAAAGCGGTTCATAGCCAAAAGCTCGGCGCAGCTTGTACAGGCCCGCTGGCGTAGCACCGTCTCCTTCTTGTTTTTGCAAAGCCGAAACCACGCCGCTTCGCCCAAGATTGACCAGTATGTCTTTGTATCTCATGGTCCATTTTTCATCTTTTTTCTGCCATGCCGTCAACGTACCTGCCTGCTTGTTTTTGCTGTCAGATCGTACGACTAGCAGTTGATGTACATCCATAGGCGCTACGTCCTCTGGCGGCGCTTCTACATGCTTCGCCGCCTCGGCGCTATGATTACCAACTGGACCAAACAGAAAAAACATAGCGCAAAACAACAGCCAAGCAAGCAACCGATACTTGCAATTCAAATTAGACTCCCCCTTTACTCTCAACAAGCAAATTTTACCGCTTTTTTACAATTTTAATTGTACGTTATCTTTTCCTCCCTGGCCAGCAACGAAAAAACATGACCTCCCCCTTCTGTTTTGAAAGGGAAGGTCATGTTTATTTCATTCCGTCGCTTATGCTTCCGCTCTTGGCGGCAATTTAACCAGCGATACTACCAATGCCGTAAACACCAGCGCTCCGCCCATGAAGACAAAGGCTGCGTTATAGCCGGACATGCCGACCAAATAGCCGATGATAATAGGCGATAGAATGCCGCCGATGCTGCCGCCGGCGTTCATCACGCCTGTAGCCATGCCCACATAGCTGCGTTTTACCGATTCCATCGGCATCGCCCACAAGGGACCAAAGGCCATGCCTACCAAGAATCCGGTGCATACCAGAAGAGCCATGGCAATCGTTTCCGTCGGCGCCGCTACGACACCGTACAAAACCGGGCCTGCAGCCAGATTT
>CAZKCR010000193.1:0-1344 GCA_964551055.1 uncultured Anaeromusa sp.
TATACTTTCCGCCGGGAAACGGCGGTGCGCATTTTTTGGACATTGGCTTTGATGGTGTCTGGCTGCTGCAGCATGACGCCGACATACAAGGCGTCAATCAAGGCCATGTGCATGAGCCGGGAGGCCATGGCTTCACTGCGGTAGTTGACTTCCCTAGCCATGCCGCAGAGGGTAATATCCGCTGCTTGGCTGATGGGGGAGCGAAGATGGCTGGTAATGGCGATAACTGTAGCGCCGCAGGGCTTGGCCAGCTCGATGGCGCCGAGGATGTCCTGGTTGGAGCCGGAGTGGGAAATGACTAAGATGACGTCGCCCGGTTTTGTCAGCGAAGCGGAGGTGTATTGCATGTGTGCGTCAGAATAGGAAACAACCGGAATGCCAAAACGGATAAAACGATATTCGATATCTAAGGCGACGATGGAGGAAACGCCGGATCCGTAGGCGTAGATGCGTTTGGCCTGGCAAACCGCGGTGATGGCTTTAGCCAGTTCTTTTTCATCGACGATGCGCAGCGTATCCTGCAAGCCTTCGGAGATGCTGTGGAACACCTTGGCGGCAAGAGAGCCGGGGGAATCTGTGGCAGATACCTCCTTGTACTCGGTGGCAAAGGTAGGATACATTTCCGCGGCTAGGGCGATTTTGAAGGACTGAAAACCAGTGAAACCAGCTTTTTTGCAGAGACGGAAGATGGTGGCTTCCGCAATGCTGCAGGTTTCCGCCAGGCTGGTAATCGTCAGGTGGATGACTTCGGCGGGGTTTTCCAAAATATATTCGGCGGCTTTACGCTCCGTTTTTGTCAGATGGGGTAAAATGCTGCGCAGCACCGTAAGACAGCCGGGCTGTCCTGGCGGCGGCGTATGGGGTGAATTTTTGTTCATAATGAAGACGGCTCCTCTGAAAAAAATTTTCAAATCTACCTTTTACTTTATCATAGCGGAAGCATTCCAGCCAGCAAAATCTAGAAGAAACGCGGGTTTTCTTGCTCCATCTTCAGGCCTCGCATCACCCCGAAGAATGTAAAAAATTTTCTTGCATTTTCGGATAAGCCTTCGTATAATGGAAAAAAGAAAAAAATTTTCACCAAAAAAACATAAAAAGAAAAAAATAAAAGGAGAAAATCATGAGACAGCTACAAACTATGCCTCCTTACCAACGTGCTATCGCCAAAGGTCATTTATGTTCTTGCGGTACGCGCTATGAGGATTTGGATAAGCCCATTATCGCCATCGTCAATTCCTGGAACGACATTGTCCCAGGACATTGTCATTTGCGGGAACTGGCGGAAGAGGTAAAACAGGGAGTCATTGAAGCCGGCGGCTATCCGCTGGAATTCAATACCATTGC
>CAZKCR010000193.1:1444-3636 GCA_964551055.1 uncultured Anaeromusa sp.
TTGCGCGGTGAAATCGGTGAAAAAGAACTGGTGGACGTTACCTTGGAATACTACCCGACTCCAGGGGTTTGTCCATTCTTGGGCACGGCCAACACCATGTGTATTGTAGCGGAGACGTTAGGCTTATCGCTGCCGGGAGCGGCGGCGCCGCTGGCTCTTTCTCCGGAGCGTAAGGAAATTGCCAGAGAAAGCGGTCGGGCGGTGCTGGAGCTGGTGCAAAAAGGCATTGGGGCCCGCAAAATTTTGACCAAAGAAGCCTTTGAAAATACCATGGCTGTTGTTTCCTCCATGGGCGGTTCGTTGAACACCTTCCTGCATTTGCCGGCAATCGCGGCTGAATGCGGCTTGGAAGTGACCTTTGGCGATTATGACCGCATTAGCCGGCAGACGCCGCTTTTGACGAAGCTGGTTCCCAACAGCCAGGAATACACGATGGCGGATCTGGAGCCGGTGGGCGGGATTCCCGCCATTATGAAAGAGCTGGAGCCGCTGCTGCGCGGCAACGCCTTGGCGGTAAATTGTAAGACGCTGACGGAGAACCTGGCCGAAGCGCCGCATGCAGACGGTACGGTAATTCGCCCGCGGACCAATCCCTTTTCCCCGGAAGGCGGCGTGGCGGTGCTCCAGGGCAATCTGGCGCCCGAAGGGGCTGTGGTTAAAAGCTCTGCAGTGGCGCCGGAAGAATGGCAGTTCCGTGGTCCAGCCAAGGTGTATGAGTCGGAAGAAGAGTGCATGGAGCATTTTGAACAAGGAAAAATTGTCCCTGGTGATGTAGTGATTGTGCGCAACGAGGGGCCAAAAGGCGGTCCTGGTATGCGAGAGATGCACCGCGTAACTGAAGTGCTGGCTAAAGTGGGGCATACGGCATTGATTACGGATGGCCGTTATTCCGGGGCGTCCGGCGGTTTGGCAATAGGGTATTTATCACCGGAGGCGGCGGATGACGGCGCCATTGCGTATGTGCAAAACGGTGACATTATTTCCATTGATATTGCTCAGCGCAGCTTGCTTTGGGAAGTGTCGCCGGAAGAAGAAGCCCAGCGGCGTCAAGAAAAGAAGCCACGGGAAATAGAAGAAGACAGCCTGCTTTTGAAGCTGTACGGAGCACATGCTTCCTCAGCCTCACGCGGCGCTGTGCGTAAAGCGTAAAGGAGGCGGCCATGAAAAAAGAGGAAGTCTTGCGGCGGATTACGGACTGCGGTTTGGTGGCGGTGGTGCGCGCAGCCAGCGGCGAAGAAGCCAAACGCATTACTGACGCCTGTATCGCCGGAGGGGTCGCCGGCATTGAAATCACCTTTACCGTGCCTGGGGCGCATAAAGTGGTGGAAGAGCTGGCGAAGACTTACGGACAGGGCGAGGTTGTGCTGGGCGTGGGTAGTGTGCTGGATCCGGAAACGGCCCGCGTCGCGATTTTGAGCGGCGCCGAATATGTGGTGACTCCTAGTTTGAATGCCGAAACCATCCGCCTTTGCAATCGGTACCGCGTGCCGGTCATGCCGGGCGTATCGACGCTGAAGGATGTCGTCAGCGCCTTGGAGCTGGGAGCGGATATTATCAAGGTATTTCCGGGAGAACTCTTTGGTCCCAAGATTATCAAAGCCTTTCACGGGCCGGTGCCCCAGGCGCAGCTTATGCCGACGGGCGGCGTATCGGTGGATAATGTAGGCGAGTGGATCCGCGCTGGCGCTGTAGCCGTAGGGGCTGGGGGCAGTCTGACGGGAAGCGCCAAAGACGGAGACTATGCGGGAATTACGGCGACTGCGAAGAAGTTCCTAGCCGCCATTCAGGAAGCGCGTCAAGGATTGCTGCCGGCATAGGCAGGATAACAGGAGGAAAGCGATGAGTGAGACAGCATTATTTATCGGCGTAGATATCGGCACCACCGGTGTGCGCTCTGTTGTTTATCAGTCGGATGGGAATGCGTTGGCGACCGCAGCAGAGGAATACCCGCTGCATACGGATCAGAGCGGCGCGGCGGAGCAAGATCCGGACATGCTGCTGGCGGCGATGGAACGGGTGATCCAAAAAACAGTGCAAGATATTGGCGCAGCGGCGGCGCAGGTAAAAGGCCTGTGTTTCAGTACGGTACTGCACAGCCTTGTTTGTCTGGATGAGGCGGGCCAACCGCTGATGCCCATGATGACCTGGGCGGATACGCGGGGCCAGATGATCAAGGAAGAGCTGAAAAATCA
>CAZKCR010000194.1:0-3627 GCA_964551055.1 uncultured Anaeromusa sp.
AAAGATTGTTGAATTTGTAAGGCAAGGAGGCTGGTTGCGTGGACATCGTAGAAGTAGTCACAGGTGAAAGAAAGTATGAGATTCATATTACAGCCAAGGTGCTAGCGCAATTGCCGGCTTTGTGTGGTAAAGCAGGTTTGAAGGCTGGAAAAACGCTGGTGGTGACTGATGAGAATGTTCAGCCTTTATATGGAGAAGTCGTAAAGAATGTGTTGGAGTCGGCAGGGTGGCAAGTGCGGCTGGCTGTAGTTCCGGCTGGTGAAAGCGCAAAAACCTTCAATTGGGCGCAATGGCTGTACGATGAAGCCTTGGCGGCGGGAATTGACCGGAAGAGGCCTATTTTTGCCTTAGGCGGTGGTGTTGTAGGTGATTTGGCAGGATTTGTGGCGGCTACGTTTTTACGGGGCGTTCCCTTTGTGCAGCTGCCGACGACGTTGTTGGCGCAGGTGGATTCTAGTGTAGGTGGCAAAGTGGCAGTGAATCATCCGCAGGGTAAAAATCTGATTGGTGCGTTCTATCAACCGCATTTGGTGGCGGTGGATGTAGCGACGTTAGATACTTTGCCGGAGCGCGAGTGGGCCGGCGGCTTGGCGGAGGTCGTGAAATACGGAGCCATTTTTGACGCGCCTTTTTTGGAATGGCTGGAGACGCATGCAACAGCGTTGCGACAAAAAAATCGTGAAGCAACAGAATATGTCATTGGCGTCTGCTGCCGTCATAAAGCGGCGATTGTCGCGGAAGACGAGCGGGAAACGGGCCGCAGGGCCCTTTTGAATTTCGGTCATACGATGGGTCATGCTTTGGAAAGTGCTACAGGATTTGCTCAGTATATTCATGGGGAAGCCGTGGCGATTGGCATGATCGGAGCAGCCTATCTGGGGGAACGCTGCGGCCTGACGGTTCCAGGAACTTGTGAACGGCTGGAGCGTATTCTAAAAGCCTTTGATCTTCCCATACGGAGCGCCGTATGTCGTGCTGAGCAATTGGCGCCGCTTTTGATGCATGATAAAAAAGTGGCTGAAGGCATGCTGCACTGGGTGCTTTTACAAGACGCAGGGACGGCTTTAGTGACCAAGCAAGTGTCTGAAACGGACATTATGGCGGCATTGTGTTATATTTGCGGTAAATGAGCAACGAAAAATACTCTTGTTTGGAGAATTTTCTAAACAAGAGTATTTTTTATTGCTATTGTGGGAGGAATTTTTCTTTATAGGTGGAATCAATTTAAATGTTTGCAATTATAGTTGCACAAACAACGTAAATAAGAGGTAGGAGTTGAAGCAAGGGTGACACGGAAGAAAAAGATACTCACGGTCACGGTTCTTGTTGTAGTCGTATTGTCTGCGATTATTGGCTTTCGGATCTACAGCAATATTTCAGCGAACAAAGAACGCGCGGCTCGTATGGCGCAGGGGAAAATACCCAATGTCATGACCGCTGTAGTGGGGCGACAGAATTTACAGCCGGTGCTGATTTTTTCGGGCAGCTTGGAGCCGGTCTGGAATGCAGATGTATCCGCGAAAGTAGATGGCCGTCTTGATCGCGTGCTCGTAGAAGAAGGCGATCAGGTGGCGGCTGGAACCTTGCTGGCGCAAATGGATACGGCGGAATTGGAAGCGCAGGTTATTCAGGCGGAGGGAAACCTGTTATCTAAAAAAGCGGATTTAGAACAGGCGCAGTTGGATTTACAGCGTATGGAATCTTTATCAGAGCAAGGTGCGGTTTCAGTCTCCTCTTTGGATACGGCTAGGACAAAGAGGGATTTAGCCATCGGCCAGGTTCGCTCTTATGAAGGCAGTTTGGCATTGGCGAAAGCAAAGCTTGATTATACGCAAGTTCGCTCACCCAAGGCTGGGGTGATTACGAAACGGTTTTTGCAATCCGGCGGCTATACTAAGCTGGGAACAGCCATTGTCACTGTGGCCGACTTGACGTCTCTACTGGCCAAGGTAACGGTCGGCGAAGCGCAGGTCAGCGACGTAGCTGTAGGCAAGCGGGTGTCAGTGAGGATAGAAGCTTTGGGGAATCAGATCTTTGAAGGCGTTATTGTGCGTGTGTCTCCGTCCGCGGCGACGGCGTCTCGGGCTTTTATGGCGGAAATTGAGATCGCCAACCCTTCTGGAATCTTAAAGCCCGGCATGTTTGCCAAAGCGGAAGTGACGGGAGCGGCGCATCCAAATGCCTTGGTTGTGCCTGAAAGCGCTTTAGTAATGCGGGAAGACCAGAAAACAGTGTATGTAGTCAACGCTGAAAGACGAGTGCAGCAGCGCTTGTTGAAAACTGGTTATATCGGCGGCGGCTGGGCTGAAATCTTGGAAGGCTTGCAAGACGGTGAACAAATTGTAGTTTCCGGTCAAAACAAACTGCGCGATGGCGCGAAAATCGACGCAGGCGACAGTGATGCGGAGGCCGCAAAATGATTGAAACGTTTATTAGGAGGCCGGTTTTTACCACCATGCTGGTATTGCTGCTGGTGGTATTCGGTTTGAGTTCCTACTCTGGTATTGGTTTGGACTTATATCCGGATGTGGAGTTTCCTATTGTCAATGTAACTGTGACGTATACCGGCGCTTCGCCGGAGGAAATGGAGACATTGGTTACTAAGCCGATTGAAGACGCTGTCAGTTCGGTATCGGGGATAAAAACACTGTCCTCCATCTCGAAGACAGGCTCTTCGCAGATCACTGTGGAGTTTGAGTTCGGTACCGATCCCAAAATGGCGGCTAATGAAGTGCGCGAAAAGGTTGCAGGGGTGCGCAAAAAACTGCCGGATCAAATTGACGAACCGGTAGTGCAGCGCTTCGATATCAGTGCGCAATCCATTATTTATTTCAGCTTGGCTTCTGATGAGCGGCCACGCCAAGAAATTCGCAAACTAGCTGTGGACCTTGTTAAAGATGAATTACAGCGGTTGGACGGCGTAGGCGATGTAAATGTATTTGGGTCGACATTGCGGGAAATTCAACTGCGTATCGATCCGGCTAAAATGGAAGCCTACAATATTACGTATCAGCAACTGGAAGATGCGGTAAATGCGCAAAACATAGATACTCCCGGCGGGCAGGTTAGTGCTAAAAGCTTGGAGCTGACAGTACGTACACTTGGAAAATACACGTCCGTTGAGGAATTGCGCAACTTGGTGCTGGCTAATCGCGACGGACGCCTTATTCGGGTTGGCGACGTCGTGGAAGTCGTGGATAGCTATGCCGAGGAACGGGGCTTTGCCCATACCAATGGCAAACCCAGCGTCATGGTGGCGGTGCAGAAGCAGTCCGGCTCTAATACGGTTGATGTGGCTGAACGCGCGAAAAAAGCTATGAAAAGCATGCAGGAGCGGGTTCTGCCCAAGGATATTAATGTTACCATTGTACGTGATAGTTCTACCTACATCCGGGACAATGTGGAAGACGTCATGGTGTCGCTCTTATTCGGCGGCTTTCTGGCGGTGGTTATTACTTTCTTCTTTTTGCAAAATGTGCGGGCTACGCTTATTTCGGCCATTGCCATTCCTACGTCCATTATTGCCACCTTCTTTTTAATGAAGGTTATGAATTTTACTCTTAATAATATGTCCTTGATGGGTTTGAGTTTGGCCGTAGGTATTTTGATTGACGATGCCATTGTGGT
>CAZKCR010000195.1:0-3607 GCA_964551055.1 uncultured Anaeromusa sp.
ATGGCGGCCGAAGCCGCCATTCTTTAATACGTATAGCTTCCGCCCACATAGGTTTTTCCTGCATAATGGCCGGCATCAAGTCGAAAATCAGGGCCGATGGAAATCCGAACGCCTGCGCCCCACTGTCGCCCGTCCTGTTCTAACAACAACTTAGTTTGTGGCAACAATGGCGCTTCTAAAGCACCGAACAAGCCATGATACCGCCCATTGCCAATGCCGGCATGCAAGCGCAAACCAAAAGGCAAACCTTTACTGGCAACCGCGTATGTCGTCCGTTGCGCTTGCGCGCCCACATCTTCTACACCGATAGCAATGCCAGGACGTAAAACTTTTTCTTGCGCCAAAGCCCATTTTACGTTCCACCGCACAGCTGCGCCTTGGGTCCCCACCGTACGGTGCAAAGCACCTACTTCTAACGACTGCCCTAAGCCGAAAACAACTACATCGTTTTTTTCCCCCGGGCGATTATATCGGCCTATACTAAAGCTATGCGCCGGAAGCACATCCGCACTGACTACATTAGCCAAGCCCGTACTTCCTTGCAAAGTCGTAGCCGCCTCTGCCGTTGCCACAAAGCAAAAAGCCAAGATTACAGCCAAGGCGGCCCTTAGGCAGTTTCTCTTTAGCAAGCACAGCCTGCTGGCCCTTTGTCCGCTCATGCCTTAGGTTCACCAAGCGCAAGCTGTTTCAACTGCTTTTCCAATTCCCGAACCCGTTTCAGTAACTCCGGAACCTTGGTAACTGCAGCTTCATTTTTCAGCCACTCTTTGTACGGACGCGCCGGAAAACCACCGCAAAATGAATTGCTGGCGATGTTGCCAATCGGCGCTGAACGCGCTGCAAAAACGCAATTATCACCGATAACCAAATGGCCGGAACTGCCGGATTGACCAGCGAAAGTAACACGGTTGCCGATTTTCGTGCTGCCGGCAATACCGGTCTGGGCCACGAAAAAGCAATGCTCCCCCACTTCCACATTATGAGCAAAGTGCACAAGATTATCAATTTTCGTACCACGACGCACAACGGTCCAGCCTGTTGTCGCCCGATCCAGACAGGTATTAGCCCCGATCTCCACATCGTCCTCAATGCGCACGCCGCCCACTTGCGGTACTTTGCGATGACTGCCGTCTACGGTTACAAAACCAAAGCCGTCGCTGCCAATCACAGCGCCACTGTGTACAATAACCCGATCTCCCAGTTCACAACCTTCGCGAACCGTTACATTGGGATAAAGAATGCAGTCGCTTCCAACCCGACTCCCCACTCCCACATAACAGTGAGGATAGACGATCGTATTCGCGCCTATAGAGGCGCCAGAATCAATGACCGCGCAAGGCATGATCGCCACATTATCGCCCAATACCACATCCGCCGCCACTACTGCAGAAGGATGCACGCCCCGTTCCACCACAGGCTTCGGAGAAAAAGTCTCCAACAAGATCGCAAACGCAGCGCGCGGGTTGGCAACCCGCACTGCCACTTTCGGAAAATCATCATCAATATCTTTAGCCACTAAGACAGCACCAGCGCGGCTGGACGCAGCCTTTTCCAAATGAGGCGCTACGGCAAACGTAATATCTTCCGGCCCTGCCTCTTCAATATTTGTTACACTGTTAATCGGCAACGCCGCATGCGCCTCGTCAATGATTCCGTCCACCAACTTGGCAATTTCGCCTAATGTTTTCATTTGTCACTTGCCTCCGTTACTGGAGACGTTTAAGAACTTCGTCGGTAACATCCATGCCGCCTTGAGCCACTTCTCGTTTATACAAAATGACAGTCAATTTCTTTTCTTGAGCAATTTGCTCTAACGTCTTTTTCAAATCACTTTCAAACTGTTCGCCAACTTGTTTTTGTAGTTGACGATATTCTCCCGCCAAAGCCTGCTGTTTCTGCTGCGCTTCCGCTTGATCGCCGCTTTGCTCTTTTTGCATTTTTTCCATAATTTCTTTTTCTTTAGCATCCAATTGGTCCTGTAGGGCTTTCACTTTAGGACTTTCTTTGACTACTTTTTCCATATCCACAAAGCCAACCGTAGGTTGACTACTGCAGCCACCAATCAAAAGAACTGCAAAGCACAGCGCCAGAATCAATGCAATCGTACGTTTTTTTTGCATCATGTTCATCATACTCCTCGTCACTCCTGTTATCCTCTAAAATAGACAGCATCCGCTGTCACGGATGCTGTAATGCTTGTGCTACCCATTCCGTAATATCTACCGCCTGCATGGCTGCAATCGGTTTTCTTAAGACAATATCCACTCCGCGTGCACTGGCGATACGGCCAGCCCGATCTTGCACTTCCTCTTGGATGAGCCGTTGCAGAGCTTGCCACTCTAATTCTTGCTGCTGCAACCGTTCTTCCAACTCACGAATTCGTTCTGCATTCAGAGTTTCCGGCGTTGTCCCTACTAAGCGTGGAGCTTCCATTTTCACCACTGGTGTTTGTCTGGTAGCTAGTTGCTCTTGACGAATGGCTTCCCGCAAAGGAGCTAGCGCCGCAGCAAAACGCTGCGCCAATTCCGCTTCTTTCTGAGCCAAACGCCGCTGCTGCAGTTGTTGCACCTGAGCTAATTGCAGGCGAAGCGCTTCCGCCTCTTGCGGTTGCAAAGACACAATACGCAACTTTAATTGCAACGAAACCACTTCCGGATCCAGTTCACGGTGTAGGTCTTCTCCATACACTTTCATTTCCTGATCCAACTCTTTTTGCAGGCTTTTCGCCCGTTCTTGGAGCTGCTGCTGCAAAGCCGCCTCTTGTAATGACTGCGTGGCTTGTGTGGCAACTGGCAAGGCCGACATAGAAAGCGCTTGCACTTCCTGCGACGCTTGCAACACCAACGACTGCCGCAGCCACTCCAGCTTCTGCTTTCCAGCCAGCCAAGCCGTCTTTTTACTTTGCCATTCCAAATACTTGGGGTGCGCCTTCATTACTTTCTCTTCGTCCAATACCGCCCAAACAGTCGCCTTGGGTTGTTCCGAAACCGGTTGCTTCCCACAGGCGCTCACTGCCACTGCAAGCAGGATTAATAGTACCAAGATAACTCCTCGTTGCTGCCGGCTTTGTCTGGACATCATTCAGTTCCTCCAGTTGGGCTTTTCGTAGTAAGGAAGGACCGAGTCGAACAAAGTATCGGCTCGGTCTGTAAGTTTTATTTGAATTTTTTGATAACCTCGTCGGTAATATCCTGGCCGCCGTAAACAACATTTCCTTTGTCAATGACAATAGCCAGTCCTTTCGCATCGGCCACAGCCTTAACCGCTGCGGTTACTTTGTCGTTAACGCTTCCCAACAGGGAGGCTTTTTTCAATTGCAGGCGTTCTTGGATCTGCATGTAGTAATCTTGTTTTTCTTTGTCGTTCATTGTAGCCGCTTTGGCGTCAAAGTCTTTTTTGGCCTGAGCTACTTCATCTTCAAACGATTTTTGAGCTGTTGCGTAGTCCGGATGCTGCGATACCAGCATATCATAATTTACAACACCAACACTGCCGGAACCGGCTGCAGCTGCATGGCTTACGCTGCCGGATTGCGACACCGCCAAGCCTACTACGCTGAGTACAAAGAAGGCTACAATAGCCAGGGAAATCATACGAATTTGACGTT
>CAZKCR010000196.1:0-3596 GCA_964551055.1 uncultured Anaeromusa sp.
TTTAGTCAAAGCAGCAATGCGTTGAAGAAAGTAACGAAGCGGATTATTGCCCTGCAAACTCTGGCGCAGGAATTACAAGACGCAGCCAGCGCTTTTGAAGAAGAACAGCCCATGGAAGCGGTGGTAGAGCAGTTGGAACGGCAAGTGGGCAGCTTTGTTTCGATTCAAAGCGAGATAAAAAGCCTGCGGCTGGATCAAGAGGAATTGCAAGGGCAGGTGCGTTTCCTGGAGGAAAAGGTAGGCGAACTGAGCCGAGGGCAAGAGGCGCTGCATCAGGATGTGAAGGAATGCAAGTCTCTTTTGCAGGAATCTTTGGCGGTGCAGCGGGCGCTTTTAGACCGACTGCCGCCAATGGCGGATGAAGTTGAGGAATAAGGGGGATTGAACTATGTTATATCGTACATTCGGCAAGACCAATCAACAGGTTTCGGCATTGGGTTTTGGTTGTATGCGTTTGCCTGTAGTGGCGGGAGGGAATCCGACACAAATTGACGAGGCTCAAGCCATACCGATGCTTCGGGCAGCTATCGACGGCGGCGTTAATTATGTGGATACCGCCTATCCGTATCATGGAACCGGCTTTTCTGCCGGAGGCGCCAGCGAGCCTTTTGTAGGCAAGGCGCTTCAGGACGGTTACCGGGAAAAAGTATTTTTGGCGACGAAAATGCCTTGCTGGCTGGTGAAAAGCCGTGAAGATATGGAACGGTATTTAAACGAACAGCTTGAACGGTTGCAGACGGATCATATTGATTTTTATCTGCTGCATTCGCTCAATGTGGAAACCTGGCCGGTTGTTCGCGATGCAGGGGTCTTTGAATTTTTAGATGCGGCTATTGCGGATGGCCGGATTCGTTATGCCGGTTTTTCGTTTCATGATAAGCTGGCGCTTTTCAAAGAAATTGTTGACGCCTACGATTGGTCGTTTTGCCAGATTCAGTATAATTATCTGGATGAAACCTACCAAGCAGGGACGGAAGGACTCCAATACGCTGCGTCTAAGGGGTTGGGCGTGGTTATCATGGAACCGCTGCGCGGCGGGAATTTGGTGAACTTGCCGCCTGCCGCCAAAGAGATTTTGGCGCAGGGAGGCCAAGAGCGTTCGCCTGCGGAATGGGGGCTGCGCTGGGTATGGGATCATCCGGAGGTGTCCATTGTGCTTAGCGGCATGAACGCTGTGGCCCAAGTCGAAGAAAATATGCGTGTGGCGTCGGTGGCAGCGCCGGGGAATCTTAGCGAGGAGGAGCGGCAGCTGGTGGGAACGGTGAAAACGCTGCTTAAAGAGCGCATTCGCGTTAATTGTACCGCTTGCTCGTATTGTATGCCCTGTCCTGTAGGCATTAATATTCCGCGGATGTTTTCCATTTATAATGATGATTCCATGTTTGACGGCGCGCCGGAAACCCGCCGGGCCTATACGGTGGTATCAAAATTGGCGGCGCCGATTTCCGCCTGTGTGGAATGCGGCAAATGCGCCAGCCACTGTCCGCAGGGTATTGCGATTCCGGAGGAATTGAAAAAAGTGCGGGCGCAATTTGAAGGCTAGAAAGAAGGAACTCGATTCATGACAAATGTAGCAGACTGGCTGCTCTATAACGCCCGCATTTGGACGGGCGAGGCGGAGCTGCCCTGGGCCCAGGCTTTGGCAGTGCGCGGTGAGCGTATTGTCGCAGTGGGCGCAGACGAAGAAGTAAAGAAGCTGGCCGGCGTGAAAACTACCTGCGTAGATGCTGGCGGCAAACTGGTTCTGCCAGGCTTTATCGACAACCATACCCACTTTTTGATCGGCGGCTTTCAGCTCTTGTCACTGGATTTGCGGGCGGTAAGCTGCAAGGAAGAATTCATCGCCGCCGTCCGGCAGCGGGCGGCGCAGCTGCCGGTCGGGGCTGTTCTAGGAGGCGGCGGTTGGAGCAATGATCAGTGGACGCAGACGGACCTGCCGCATCGTTCCTGGGTAGATTCTTTTACGCTGGAAAGACCCGTTTTTTTACATCGCAGCGATTTGCACATCGCTTTTGCCAATAGTGCGGCGCTGCGCTTGGCGGGCATCGATAAGAATACGCCAGACCCTGTGGGCGGACAAATCCTGCGGGACGAAGACAGCGGTGAACCAACAGGCATTCTTAAAGATAATGCGGTGAAGCTGCTGCAGGAAAAGCTGCCTGCGCCGTCGCCGGAGGAATACGATCAGGCACTGCAGGCGGCGATGGACTGCGCCCTTCGTTCAGGCGTCACCTCGGTGCAGGACGTGACCGCCTGGCGGGATTGGCTAGACTGGGAGTGCATGCTGCGCTTTCAGAAAAAACAGGCCTTGTCGGTGCGCATTTACGCGCGTACCCAGATCCATGAATGGGAAAAGCAGCCGCAACTGCGCCAAAGCGGCTTTGTTGACGATGTCTGGCTGCGTCTGGGCGGAATCAAGGGATTTGTGGATGGGTCTCTGGGTTCGGGGACAGCGTACATGTGCGAGCCTTATGATGACGCGCCGGAAACCTGCGGCCTGTTGACGGAGCAGATGCTGCCGGAAGGCATTATGAAAGAGCGACTTGCGGCGTCGGATCGCGCCGGGCTGGCAGCGTCGCTGCATGCTATAGGCGATAAAGCCAATCAGTTGTTATTAGATATTTTTGAAGAAGTCGAGGCGGAAAACGGACCTCGAGATCGCCGTTTTCGCATTGAGCATGCTCAGCATTTGCGCCGCGAGGATATCGGGCGCATGGCGCGCTTGGGCGTATTGGCGTCGGTGCAGCCGGGACATGTGGCGGATGACGGTTGTTGGGCGGAAAAACGTATCGGTGAAAAGCGCTGCCGCATGACCTATGCATTTCGGTCTCTCTTGGAAGCCGGCGTGCCACTTTCGTTTGGCACGGATTGGCCGGTAGTACCTTTAGACCCTTTCCAAGGGATCTATACGGCTGTTACACGGCAGACTCTAGACGGTAAGCATCCGGGCGGCTGGGTGCCGGAAGAAAAACTGACGCTGGAAGACGCTTTGCGAGCCTATACTCTGGGCGGTGCCTATGCGGAGTTCAGCGAGCAGGAAAAAGGCTCTTTAAAAGTAGGGAAGCTGGCGGATTTAGTTATGGTGTCACAGGATGTTTTTCAGGTTCCCGTGGATGAACTGCCGCAGACGAAAGTGCTACTGACCATGGTCGGCGGCCAGGTTCGCTATTGCGCCGAAGAGTAAAAATACGAGAAAGAGCTTGAACAAAAGAATTGGTGACGGGGAAAGACAGCGGAACACAGAGTAACTGAGTAACAGAGGGAACTCAGAGAAGAACAAGGATTGAAGCTGAGAGAGACTATAATAAAAACCTCTGTTTACTCTGGCTTTTCTCTGCTTCTCTGTGTTTCGTATCTTCCGCCGCGTCATTTAATTGACATATTTAAAGTGGAGTGCTATGCTAATTCAAACAAACGATTGTTTGAATGGGGGCGAATAAAAGATGGAAGATAAAGACAGCCGCGCCAAACTGCTGGCGATAGCGACAGATCTGTTTGCCTGCAAAGGCTTTGCCGCCGTATCGGTACGAGAGCTGACGCAGCAGGCGAAGCTCAATGTGTCGGCGGTATCCTATCATTTTGGCGGCAAAGAAGGC
>CAZKCR010000197.1:0-3590 GCA_964551055.1 uncultured Anaeromusa sp.
TTTTCATTATTATTCTTTTGTTTGCATTGCTTGCGTATGTCTTGCTGTTCTTATTGCTGTATTTTGTTTTCTGGGCATTTAATACCGGGCATTACATGTGGGGCAGTATAGGAGTACTTTTTTTAGTGTATAGCTATTGGCAGGGCAAGAAGAAAGAGCGTTTGCCATCGCAACAGGATGCAGGATCGGCCACTACCTCGAAGGAAGAAGGTTGTGCAGCGAGCACGCAAGAAACGCCCTTTGATTCGCAGGAAAAAGAACGTTTAGGAGAAGATCAGGCGCAAAAGGAAGAAACTAAGCAGCAATACAGATCATATGAAAAACAAAAAAGCACTTCTTTTGAAAATGATGAACTAGCTGACTCATACAGGGTGCTGGGATGTCGGCAGGATGCTTCTTTTGCGAGTATTCAACAAGCGTATCGGCGTTTGGCAAAAGAATACCACCCTGATTCCTTTGCTAATAAGCCTCAAGAATTTATTGAACTTGCTACACGGAAAATGCAAGAAATTAATCTGGCGTATCAACAAATTTGCGAGGCGCGCGGTGAGCGAAGGTAGTATAGCAAGGTACTAAGAAAATTGCTGGAGGTATGCATATGTATGATGTGTTTATGGGATTAGCATCAATTGCCATGATTGCTATGGCGGTGGGACTGATCAAACCTTCCTTAGTGTTATATTGGGGCGAAAAGAAGACACGCCTACGCGCGGTGCTTACCTACATGGTACTACTAGTTATTTTTGCTTCCATTGCAACAGCGGTTATGCCGGAAGAAGTAAAGGCGCAGCGGCAAATGGAAAAACAAATAGCAGAACAGAAAAAAGCAGAAGAAGCGGCTGCGAAAAAGGGAAGTCAAGCACAAGCTGCGCAAGGCAAGCCAGATCTTAGTAATGCTAGCCCAGCTTTTAAAGCGGGTTACAAGGCGGCTGAAAAAGTAGCCGGGACTTCTAGTGTTGATACGCCGATTCAGGAACTAACGCCCCAACAAAAAAGAGACGTACTTCGTCAAGCTAATCCGGAGGCGATTCGCGTTTGGAATCAGCAGTACCCAGGGCAAGTCACGGAAGACGCCATTTTACGTCATTATCAGCTAGCGACTAAAGCGGAAGCAGATTTACAGTCGGCGATTGCATCCTATCAAGACGCGATTAAGGAAGAAGATATTGAGCGTTCGAAATTGAAAAGCGAAGAGAAAAAGCATTTGATAGTTGCCTTGGCAGGCGTTAGCGCTAAAGCGATGGAACATGCGGGGACAACTCTTCTAGGAAATAAAGAAATAGAAATTATGGTCGGCAATGCCAGTTCGTCTGAATATGTCATGGATAAAATGGACGTTTACGTAGTGTTGCAAGAGGCTATCTTCGGCAAGATTGTATATTGTGACAAAATCAGCCTGAAAGGGATAAAGCCAGGAGAGACAAAATCCGTGACTGTTACTACGCCGGTGGGGCATGTTATTTCAAAAAATATAGCAGGGTATCCGAAGAAAGTAAGCCAAGTCGGGTTTTTATTCAATAGTACGGTTGTAAGTTACTGAATAAGATAAGTGAGGTAAAGGAATGAGTATCCGGAAATATGGTCAAATACTTGTAATGGTAAGCTTTCTAGTGGTGTCATTGCAAGCGGTGGGGCTTGCTAAATACATTGAAGATCGGGATGATGCGCATCAGGTGGTAGTAGCTAGGAGCATGCAAGATCAAATCTTAGTCAGGAATCAAAAACTACACCGTTGGATGTTCTTGGATCTTGTTACAGCTAATGATGGCAGTCGCGGCTATACGGAGTTTGATCTAAATACGACTACTCATAGTAAAGATGATCCATCTGTAGTAGCACTGGGAATATTCTTTAATCACAACGATGATAATGGACGAGTCTATTTCCCAGATAAAGATAATGCTGTGTTTTTCCATAACAAGGCGATTAACTTTCAAAATTACTACTTGGAAGAAGATATTCAATTGCATGCAAACGAATTGAGAAACCGCATTCTACAAGCGGAGAGCATTACGATTAAAGTGAAAATGGAAGACAGTCATCACAAAATTATCTTCTATTCCTTTGATTTATCGGCAGATGCGCTGGGGGAATGGAAGAAGTTAGCGGAAATGTCGTTGAACACGGAGCAAGGAAGCTAAATAGGCGATAAGAAAAAGGGAGTGTTTAGATGAAAAGAAAATCGACGTGGCTGATGATGCTGCTGTTAGGATTGTTGTTAGTCCTTCCTGCAGCTACAACCTGGGCAGGGCCAGCGGGAATTGTATCGGTAGACCAAGTGAATTTGAGGACGGAACCAGATCAAGATAGTGCTGTAATTGGGGTGC
This sequence comes from uncultured Anaeromusa sp., assembly GCA_964551055.1. GTDB lineage: Bacteria > Bacillota > Negativicutes > Anaeromusales > Anaeromusaceae > Anaeromusa. The sequence goes on from CAZKCR010000197.1 coordinate 2,328, forward strand.
TATACAAAAAGGACGTAGTGGAAATACTCATGGATCGAAAGCCGTACATAATGAATAATTTTGTTCGTGTACGCGTATCGCGAGCCGCTGATGCGTCTTTAGTTAATATGGAAGGTTGGGTATTTAAAAAATACTTATATGTTCCGCAAGCTGACTAACTGATAAAGAAACGGAGTGGGAGATCATGAATAAGCGTTGGCGATGGAGTTTAATGGTATTGGTGACGATGGCTTGCCTGTTTTTAAGCGGTTGTTTTCGGGGAGAAATGAAGGTCGACATCCACAACAACGGAAGTGCGGATGTTGAATATAAGATGCTAACCATTCCGATGGCGGAAAAAGCAGTTCAAGAGCAATTTAATCGATTCACGGAAATGGGGTTTCAAGCGCAGCGAATTACGGAAAATGATTCTATTGGTTTTAAAGCAACTCGGTCCATTGAAGCGGTAGAAGCCTTAAACCAATTTCCGCTATTTTCAGGTGGCGAAGGCAAGCCGGGAATTGAAGTGAGTCGGGGGTGGTTTTATGATGACTACACCATTCGGATAGCAAGTCATATGAAGCAAGTCTATCCGGATCTGTACAAGGATACAGATGTTAATAATCCGTTCTGGGCGCAATTTTCCATGAAAATGCTTATGACTTTTCCTTCTAAGCCGGATTCTCACAATGCAAATAGCTTTTTTAATGACGGGAAAACGCTAGAGTGGGCTTTGAGTTTTTCCCAAGATAATCATCTGGAAGCGAAAGCTAAATTTTGGCATATGGATCATATCGTAATAAATTTGGTGATTCCGGTGTTTGTTTTAGGTTTCTTGTATTCCAAGAGAAGAAAAGAGGCGCAGTCAGACAGTGCAGTCTCAAAGCTTAGTGCAGTACACCCCGTAATTGGCGCAGCGATTGCATTTGCGATTATTGCTGTAGCTGGTATTGGTTTTTGTGCGACTATGCAGCCTAAAATACCTACGTTAGTGTCGCCGCCAAGCCAACAGCAAGCCGCTCCAGCACCAGCGGTAACAACTCCAGCGCCGGTGGCTGCGCCAGCAACGCCGCCAGCAGCAGAAGCTAACGGAAGCAAGTTGAATCTGAAGCTTCTTTCAGGGAAATGGGGGAGCACGGGAGGCGGACAGGAAAGCTTATATCTTAAATTCGATTTTGATGAAGCCTTTATGTTTGGCACTGCAGACGGTACTACAAATGGCGGGAAACGCATGGACAAAGGAAAGTTTCAAGCATCAAAAGGAAGCGATGTTGTGAAATGGAC
>CAZKCR010000198.1:0-3568 GCA_964551055.1 uncultured Anaeromusa sp.
GTCATCAGCACATTGTCCCGCTGCTCCCGCACTCGGGTCAAATTAAAACCAATGGAGTAGATAATATAAAAGAAAAAAGTAGGAGCTCGTTCCAGCAAAATTTCCATAAGCTCCATATTGGAGGTGGACACATCAGTGACCACCCGTAGAATAACCATGACAATACTGCCGAAAAAAGCCGTGTACTCCACAGAAAGACGACGAAAATACATCAATAGAGAACTGAAAATCACCGGCGCAAAAGACAGTTGAAAGGGACTGTTGAAGGGATGCACCGTGATCATGCCGCCAAGGGCAAAGAAAGTGGTTACAAGCAGCATTGTTTGCCACAAGGACAGATAAGACGTTCCTAACATTCTTCCTCCTACAGGGACTACTATATAACTAACGATGAGCATTGGCTGTAGCAAACAAAACTCGTACTTCGTTTGCGTTCCGTCTCTTGTTTTGCATGAAAAAAGATGTGGCCAGAGACACCTTGCGGGTCTCCTGTCCACATCTTTTCGTGATAAAGTTAGCAAATTCCTTTTTTACAGGAATTTAGTCGCTATAATCTTTCGTGTAAGCTACCTTCAGCACTTCATCAGGCAGCTCATTTTCCCAACGGGCCACAACAACAGCAGCTACGCAGTTACCTACCAGATTGCAGGCGGTACGAGCCATGTCGAGAATGCGGTCCACGCCGAGGATGATGGCAATGCCTTCAACAGGCAATCCGAAGGCAGCAGCAGTACCGGCGATAACGATGAGGGATGCGCCCGGAACAGCAGCGATGCCTTTAGTGGAAAGCATCAAGGTGATAACCATCAGCAACTGGGTTTCAATCGGGAAGTGAATACCGTACACCTGGGCGATAAAGACAACCGCCAAGGCGCTATACAGTGTGGAGCCATCAAGGTTAAAAGTATAACCGGTAGGCAACACAAAGGTAATGATGTGACGAGGAACACCGAATTTCTCCAGTTTTTCCATCGCCGACGGCAAAGCCGCCTCGCTGGAGGCTGTCGAGAAGGCCAACATGAGCGGATCCTTAATAGCCCGCAACAGTTGGAAGAAGTTGATCCTGAAGATAATCGTCGCCATCAAGAAGACCAAGAAGAGGAAGAAGATCAGAGCGAAATACAACGAGCCGATCAGTTTCATCAACGGAATCAGCATGCCCAGGCCGAATTTACCAACCGTAAAGGCGATCATGGCAAAGATACCGATCGGCGCCAAGCACATGACGTAGTGGGTAAATTTGAACATAACTTCCGCAATACTGGTGGCGACTTGCAAAACCGGTTTGCCCTTTTCGCCCATTGCAGCCGTTGCTACGCCAAAGAAACAGGAGAACACGATAATCTGCAGCATGTCGCCGCGCGCTGCCGCATCTACCGCATTAGTAGGAACTAATTTAATCAGCATATCCGTCATGTCGATGGATTTTTTTGCAGCAGCCGCTGCTGATGCAGCATCAGCCGAAACGATCTGCACGCCTACGCCGGGTTCAAAGACGTTAACTACCAGCAGACCTACAAACAGAGCCACCGTGGTCGCCAATTCAAACCACAAAATGGATTTCGCGCCCAAACGACCCAATTTTTTGAAGTCGCCTGTGCCCGCAATGCCCATGATCAACGAACTGAAGATCAACGGCACTACGATCATCTTAATCATACGAATAAAGATGTCACCAATGGGTTTGAGCTGCTCACCATAGGAAGGAAAGAGATAGCCAAAAAGAACGCCTAGAATAAGACCGATGAAGATTTGAGTAGTTAGACCAATACCGCCAGATTTCTTTTCTTCTGCCATGCGTACGCCCCCTTATAATAATTTGGGAAACCAGCCGTGCTTCTGCCAGGTACGCCCGTTCCAGTTTCTGCTTCTAGTATGAAAGGAGCCTAATCAAAAAACTACATAATACGACAAAACCATTTTTCAAGAATTTTGCATTTAATATACAGCGTCTATACAAACGGCTTAGCAGCTTTCTTCTTCGCGCTTGAACGACTTCTTTGCAAAAAAAGACGCAAAAACAAGTTCATTATGCTTTTTTGGTGAAATACAGGGTGCGAACAAATTCCGCCACCTCTTCCACCTGACTGGAAACCTGCGGAATTCCGTAACCTACATAGACCGGCGACAAAACAAAACGCGGCATCATTTTCGCTCGTACCGCGCCGCCGCTTTCATAAAAAAACAGATTATAGCTGCTGCAATGCCGGTGAAAATGATTCAAAATATAATGCGCCACTGATTGAATGCCATGCGCAAACGGCGCGATGGCGCCTTCTTCCTGCATTAGAATATTAAATTCAAAAAAACCCACCCGCGGACGCGTCGACAAATTCACTTCCACCTCGCCATTCTGCCAGATGGGAATGCCTTGAAACGCTTCTTCCTCCATGCTGTGCTGGTAGTTGATATGGTCCAAGCCGACAATCTGCATATGCGGATGCCGCATGGAGCCGCCTGAGCAAGGTCCATGGTTCTTGAAAAACAATACAGATCGAAACTGTCCGCTACGAGACAGCTCCCGCCATTTTTCAAGGCCAAAGCCGATAACCGCCTGCAAATGATCCGGCGTATAGGTTGATAACTCCTCATCACAAGTATAGCTTTCCACCAACACCGTCTGATAAGCATCCGGAAAAACGGGATATTTATTTTTAAGCCAAAGAATCGGACCCTCTTCCGCCAAAATACCATTCAGACCGCGGCGATCGCAAAACGGACAGGAAGCTTCCTTATGCACAATATTTTCCGGTTTCCGCCGCCCAATGCCTGTGTCAAAAACTAGATGCGTATGGACCATAACAAGTCCTCCTTCATTAACTGCCTGCTATTACCAATTCGCCGCTGTCATGCTTCTTACCTGCAGGTGTAATGCGAACAAGAGTTTGAAAAGCAAAGTGTTTTCTGGTATACTGAAAAAAACTCAAGAATAACGAGGTGAGCCTGATGCCACGCAAGCGCACCGGCGACAAGCCGGCTGAAATTCTCAGCTTTATCCGCGAACGACTGCGGACCAACGGCTATCCCCCATCCATCCGCGAGATCGGCTCTGCTGTCGGACTCAGCTCCAGTTCCACGGTCCATGGTTACTTAAACCGTTTGGAAGAAGACGGCCTCATCCGCCGCGATCCTACCAAACCCAGAGCCATTGAGCTTGTTGCCGAATCTCCCTGGCGGCAAAAAGAAATGATTCCCGTCCCCCTGGTGGGCCGTGTTACCGCAGGCTTGCCGGTTCTGGCGGAAGAAAACATTGAAGATACGTTCCCCTTGCCTGCTTCCCTGTTGGGTCGGGGCAATGAAGATTTGTTCATGCTTACCGTCAGCGGCGAAAGCATGATCAATGTCGGCATTCATGACGGCGACTTCCTCCTTGTCCGCCCCAGTGACAGCGCCAAAAACGGCGATATTGTCGTGGCCTTAGTCGACGGCGAAGAAGCCACTGTCAAGCGGTTCTGGAAGGACGGCAAACAAATCCTGCTCAAACCGGAAAACGATGCGATGGAACCCATCCGCCCGAATCACGTGGACATTCTCGGCCATGTGGTCGGCTTGTTCCGTAAATTCTGAG
>CAZKCR010000199.1:0-3538 GCA_964551055.1 uncultured Anaeromusa sp.
GCAGCCCAGGTTAATATGGCTAATAAGGTATTGGCCATCAGCCCGACGGCTTCCAACCCGAAAGTTACTGTAGATCCTGCTACCGGAAAAGTACGGGACTTCTTGTTCCGGGCGGCGTTTATTGATCCCTTCCAAGGGTCGGTAATGGCCAACTTTGCAGGCAAGAGCCTGAAAGCCACGAAAGCGGCTATGTACATCGACAATAGCTCCGACTATGCCAAAGGCTTAGGACAATTCTTCAAGGAAACCTTCCTTAAGAATGGTGGCGCTATTGTGTCCGAGGAAGCGTACTTGGCTAAGGACACGGATTTCAAAGCGACCTTGACGAAAATCAAAGCCGCTAACCCGGATGTGCTCTTTGTGCCTGGTTACTATCAGGAAGTGGGCATGATCATTAAGCAGGCTCGGGAAATGGGTCTGACGATGCCGATTCTGGGCGGCGACGGCTGGGATTCGGCGAAGCTGCCGGAGATTGCTGGAGCTGGCGCTTTGAACAATACTTTCTTTGCTAACCATTATTCGCCTGACGACAATAGTCCGGCCATCAAAACCTTTGTTGAAGCGTACAAAAAGGAATATGGTCAAACGCCTGACGCTTTTGCCGCGCTGTCCTACGACGCTACGATGATGGTGATTGAATCCATTAAACGCGCTGGCGGCACGGATACAACGAAAATTAAGGATGAACTGGCTAAGACCAAGGATTATCAGGCTGTATCCGGAAAGATCACCTTGAATGAAAGCCATGACGCTGTGAAGAGCGCCGTTATCATCGAATTCAAGGATGGCAAGCAAACATTTAAGGAAAAAGTCAATCCGTAATCCGAAGGTTTGTTAGCGGATGTACCGGGAGTTATCGAAGGGGATAAGACTGCGCAACCCATAGGGCTACGCGCCGTCTTGTTCCCTTTTTGTTGCTCTCGTTTTGAATAGAAGTGACTGAATTTAGACGGTTTTAGAATGGAAAGGAGGATCGCCCATGGATTTTTTAATTCAAGTAATACAACAGTTGATTAACGGTATTTCTTTGGGCAGCATTTACGCCCTGATCGCTCTTGGCTATACGATGGTTTACGGTATTATCAAGCTTATCAATTTTGCACACGGCGATATTTACATGGTAGGTGCTTATATTGGCTTTTTTGCCACAACCGTATTGGGAGTATCCTTTGTTCCAGCCCTGCTCATTGCTATGGTTGGAGCCGGTTTGGCGGGCATGTTAATTGAGTATCTGGCTTATCGGCCGCTACGGTTTGCGCCGAAGATTTCGGTACTGATTACGGCCATTGGTGTTTCGCTGCTTCTGGAATATGGCGGCATGCTGGTGGTTTCGCCTCAACCGCGGACTTTCCCGGCAGTATTTCCTACGGAAACATACAATATTGCTGGTATTATCATTAATAATCAGCAGATAGTCATTTTGGTAGTTTCCCTTCTGCTAATGGTGTTGCTCACCTATGTGGTGCAGTATACCAAAACCGGCAAGGCGATGCGCGCCGTATCCTTTGATACGGAAACAGCTCAGCTGATGGGCATTGATTCCGGCAAAATCATTTCTTTTACCTTCGGTATTGGTTCGGCTCTGGCGGCAGCAGCTGGCGTGCTTGTTGGCGTTTACTACAACTCCATCGATCCACTGATGGGCATTATGCCTGGTCTCAAGGCTTTCGTAGCAGCGGTACTGGGAGGCATTGGCATTTTGCCGGGCGCTATGCTGGGCGGTATCATTTTAGGCGTTGTAGAAGCACTGGTGAGCGGGTTTATTTCTTCCACCTTCCGCGATGCGGCAGCATTTGCTATTTTGATTCTTATCCTGCTCTTTAAGCCGTCTGGTTTATTGGGCAAAAATACCCGTGAGAAAGTGTAGGTGACAGGCATGCGGAGCAAAACGAAAAAAGACCTAAAGGTTCTTGGTTTGTGCATGGCCCTGTTCGCTGTGGTGCAGGTGCTCATAAACCTGGATATTATCGGACCCTTCTGGGAACTTAATTTGGTTCTTATCGGCATCAATATCATTTTGGCGTCTAGTCTCAACTTGATTAACGGTTTTACCGGTCAATTTTCTATCGGTCATGCTGGCTTTATGGCGGTGGGCGCCTATGTTAGTGCGGTACTGTCGGTGAAATTTGAACTTCCTTTTATCTTGGCTATTTTGGGATCTGCTGCTAGCGCAGGCTTATTGGGCTTTATGATCGGTTTGCCGACGTTGCGCCTTAAGGGCGACTATTTGGCCATCGCTACGCTGGGCTTGGGGGAAATTATTCGTATTTGCATCCTGAACATTCAGTATGTAGGCGGCGCTTCCGGCTTTATGGGAATTCCACGGTACACAAACTTCGCCTGGGTGTTTGCATTGACAATTGTTACGTTATTTGTTATTAAAAATCTTATTAACTCTACCCATGGCCGTGCTTGCATTGCTATTCGGGAAAATGAGATTGCCGCTGAGTCCATGGGTGTGGATACGACGCGTTATAAAGTAATGGCTTTTACGATCGGCGCCTTTTTCGCTGGCGTGGCGGGAGCTCTTTTCTCGCATTACTTCTATATCGCGCATCCGGCTTCGTTTACTTTCATGAAGTCCTTTGATATCTTGACCATCGTGGTATTAGGCGGTCTGGGCAGCTTGACCGGCTCGGTTACGGCTGCAATCTTGCTGACCTTTGTCTCGGCGGCGCTGGCCGGTTATCCGGAATGGCGTATGGTTATCTACTCGTTGATGCTCATCATCTTGATGATTTACCGTCCCCAAGGCTTGTTTGGCAACAAGGAATTGAGCATGGCCATGTTTGGCCGTCTGTTTGGAGGTGGCAAACGTGACGCTGCTTAAGACTACGAAACTTTCTAAAGTATTTGGCGGCCTGCGGGCGGTTTCCAATTTTGAAATGGAAATTAACAAAGGCGAACTTATTGGCCTGATCGGCCCAAACGGCGCCGGCAAAACAACAGCGTTCAACTTGCTGACTGGCGTGTACGAACCGACAGAAGGAGAAATTATTTTTGACGGTCAGAGTGTTGTCGGACTCAAGCCTTATCAAGTTACGCAGAAGGGGATCGCGCGTACCTTTCAGAATATCCGTCTCTTTAGTGATATGACGGTACTGGACAATGTAAAAGTAGCTAATCACTTTCATATTAAATATGGATTAGCCGAAGCGGTAACTCGAGTAGGCCGCTATTTCGGCGAAGAAGAAGAGCTGGAGGAGCAGGCCATTCGCTTTTTGGAAATCTTCCAACTGGCTGATAAAAAAGATGAAGTGGCTAAGAACCTTCCTTACGGGGAACAGCGTCGGTTGGAAATTGCCCGAGCCTTGGCGGCCAAGCCTAAATTGCTGCTTCTTGATGAGCCCGCGGCTGGCATGAACCCGCAAGAAACGCAGCAGTTGCTGCAAATGATTCGCTGGATTCGCAAGGAGTTTGATTTGACTATCCTTCTTATCGAGCATGATATGAGTCTGGTCATGAATGTGTGCGAGCGCATTTATGTGCTGGATTACGGCAAGATCATCGCCAGCGGCACGCCGGATGAGATCAAGAA
>CAZKCR010000200.1:0-3529 GCA_964551055.1 uncultured Anaeromusa sp.
CCGAAGGTATGCCTAGGATATTCCCATTTTTTCAAATGAGGGCAAATGGTGCGGCAAGTGCCGCATTCCAGGCAGCCAGCGTAATCAAAATTTAACGTGCCTGTTTCATCCAAGGTGTACAGCAAAGCTGGGCAAACAATTAGACAGGGTTTGGCTTGGCACGCGGCGCATTGTTCCGGGTCAATAACGATATGGGCGTTTTTTTCATCAGCTTTGATTTTATCCAGGTTTAGGAGATGGTCAATATCTTCTCGTTGAATGCTCATAAGGCGCGAGCCCCCTTCCAAAGATCTTGGAGCAGCGTTCCCAGGCTTATGTGCGCTTGCAGGACTTCTTTCATGGCTTTGGGCATGGCGGGCGGCACAGAACCGTCAACATGGAATAGGGTATGCAGCATGGCATTCGCCATAGAAGGGTAGGTGCTGCCCATGCGCGGATTTCCTAATAATTCTGGCCAACCAGCCAAGGTCTTCATCGTGGGCAGCAGGCCGCATTGCTGCAATTCTACTAGGTATTGAGCCCCTAGCGCTTGCGGTGCTTCGCTGGCGAGAATGGCCCGGGCGGCGGCGATGCCGCTGACAATGGCCAGATCCATGCCGCGGATGATGGTGCCGGTATTGATGACAAAGCCAGCGGCGTCACCAACCAGCAAAAGGCCAGGGCTGTGCAGTGATGGTGGCATACCGCGCCAGCCAGCTTCGGGAACAAGGTGAGCGCCGTATTCAATAGTCGAACCGCCGGCTAATAAAGGGTAAACTGCAGGATGCATCTTGAATTCTTGAAATAAGTCGGCTAAAGGTCGATTTTGTTTGACTGCTTCTTCGGGATGAAAAACCAGGCCGAGAGAAAGCGATTCTTTATTGGTATAGAGAAAACCGCCGCCGGGAATGCCTGCGGTGCCGCCGGCAATGACTCGAGCGGCTCCTTGGCCGGCGGCAACTTGGAATCGTTCCTCAATGATATTAGCAGGCAGCGAGATAACTTCTTTGATGCCTACGCCTACTTGATGCGCTGGGAGCTTAGGGCGAAGTCCGACCGTTTCTGCCAACTGCCCTAACACGCCTTCGGCAATCACGACAATTTCCGCTTCTACTTTGTCGTCACCGGAACGAATTCCGGTGACGCGGCCATCCTGCAGCAGAATCTCGTCGATTTTGATGCCGTCAACCAACGTAGCGCCGCCTTGCTCTTCCGCGTAAGTGGCAAGCCACTCGTCAAAAGGCGCGCGCAATACGCTGTAAGAATGGGGGATATCACCATGGAGGGCTGGTTCGTAAAAATCCAAGCAGAAGCCACGGTCTTTGTCCAGCATCATAATTTGTTCACGGACGATGGAACGCTCTAGCGGCGCTTTGGCAGTCAAGCCTGGCTCCAGCATTTCCAAAGCGTAAGAATATAAGCGACCGCCGGACAGATTTTTGCTGCCTGTAGGCAGGCCTCGTTCTACAAGAAGTGTTTTTTTGCCTCCTTTGGCCAATGTGTGAGCACAAGCGCTGCCGGCGGGCCCCGCACCGATAATGATTACGTCAAAGCGGAATGTCCTCATTCCCGAGCCCCCTTCCTATTTGACAGAAAACGATAGAAAAAAGAAGATGTCTTTCAATTTTTATAATTATCTGCGCATTGCTTATTTCCTGCTTGCACTACGCCTTGTTCATGAATTAACTTAAAAGGGTGTGCGAAAAGTGATTTTATTCCGGCATCTTACTGCAAGGTTTCTTGCATGGAGGCGAGGGATACGTTACAATTTGAAAAGAGAATGAATTTTTGGAGGCATGAAATGGAGCTGGACCGGCGGGTGCCTTTACAAGCCAAGATTGTTGGTTTGGTGTTTTGTGTAGTAGCGGCTGTTATTATGGTAACCATGCTGCTGATTTCGCGCAGCATTAATACGGATATTAAAAACTCTATTGGCTCTCAGGCTATGAGCGCTGCACGCATGGTGGCGAAGGATTCGGTTGTGCGGGAAGGGCTGACAGGCAAACGGGATCCTAAGGACATTCAGGTTTATGCGCAGGATATGCTGGAAGCGGCGCAGGTCCGCTTTATTGTTGTCACTGACATGGCAGGAATTCGATATTCGCATCCTAATCCGGAATTGGTTGGTCAGCGCTTGGCCGGGGGCGATGAAGGGGATGCTCTTTCCGGCTATGAGTATATCTCGGAGGCGGAAGGTACGTTGGGATATTCGTTGCGTGCGTTTACTCCGGTGTACGATGAAGCGGGGCGACAAGTCGGCTCAGTCCTCGTGGGCATTTTGCTGACTCATGTGCAGGAATCTGTGCGAGAGGCTTTGCGCGTTTTGGTAGTGGCTTCCGCGTTGGGGCTGGTGATTGGTATTACCGCTGCTTGGTTGTTGGCGCGCAATATTAAAGAAATTCTCTTTGGTCTGGAACCATGGGCTATTGCGAAGCTTTTGGAAGAACGCAATGTTATGCTGCAGTCGGTGCGCGAAGGCGTTATTGCGGTAGATGCGGATGGAAGGATTACTGTCATTAACAGTGAAGCTAGGCGGTTGTTACGGCGCGCCGGCTGGACCGGCGATCCGATTGGGCGGGAAGTGGAGTCTTGCATGCCCGGCTCAGGCTTGCAAGTAGTCATGGAAGCCGGTAAAGCGGACTTAGACCGAGAACAGGAGCTTTACGGCATTCCTATTGTAGCTAGTCGTGTGCCTCTTTGGGTAGAGGGGCGTGTCGTGGGAGCTGTGGCGACCTTCCGCGATAAAACAGAGTTAAAACGCTTGGCAGAAGAACTTACAGGCGTGCAAGCATACGTGGATGCGTTGCGTTCGCGAGGGCATGAATTTATGAACCAGCTCCATGTGATTTTGGGGTTGGTGCAAATGCGCCACTATGAACAGCTGCGGGCGTACATCAGCCGTATCGCTTCGGATTCACAAGAAGAGGTGTCTTATGTGGATCGTCGTATCCGAGACTCCGTCTTGGCTGGTTTTGTTTTAAGCAAGCTTAGCTTGGCCCGAGAGCGGGATATTGACATGTGCTTACATGAAGATACGGAAGTGGATGTGAATTTTGATGAAGATACCGCTCATGAGCTGGTGACGATTTTGGGCAATCTGATTGAAAATGCGTTGGACGCGGTTAAACATTCGGCACGCAAAGAGGTTATGCTGGCTTTAAGTACAGATGCCAGCGGGTTGTATATGGAGATTGAAGACAGCGGTCCTGGAATTCCAAAAGAAATTCAAGAAACGTTATTTGTGCAAGGCGTTTCCACAAAAGCGGCGGATCGCGGCTTTGGCTTGGCGTTGGTACAGCGAAGTCTGGCGCGGTTGGAGGGGACCATCCAATTTTCTCCGGCGCCGCAAGGTGGAACTGTCTTTTCCGTTTTCATTCCGGCTAGGCCGGAATGGCAATACGATAATAGCTAAGTTCAGAGACTAAAGAAAGCGAGTGAGGACGATGATTCGAGTTTTAATTGTGGAAGATGATCCGATGGTTTCCGAGTTGAACCGGTGCTATTTGGAGCGGATTGAGGGCTTTCAATTGGCCGGAATCTGCCGGGATGG
>CAZKCR010000201.1:0-3515 GCA_964551055.1 uncultured Anaeromusa sp.
TCTTTGAGCTGCAATGCCGCCAGCAGTGAATCGGCATGGTCTTGTAAATGCCCTTTATAAGCAGTCAGTTTTGGCAAGAGGGCTTTCAGAGCGGCAGCATCCTCTCTCCAAGCAGTTTCGTCTGTGTAGATGTCGTTAAGGTTCCAGCGCCAGTCAGCAGAGATTGGTTCTGCGGCGGCGATGGCAACCCCTTCGCTGTCGGCGGAGGTGAAAAATAGGGAAGAGCCAAGTAAAAGAGAAGATACAAATTTCATTTTCATGAGTTCACTCCTTCAAAGGATCGTTTTCAAAAATTCATTCTCTTCCTGAAGGGGAAAGTCCTGCTTGAAGGGATGGTTTGCTCTCTCTTCGGATTTGCGATACACTTCATGGTGAGGTGAAAGTAATGAAGATCGTTTTAACAACGTTAAACGCAAAATATATTCATACATCATTAGGATTGCGGTATTTGCGGGAGGTTTGCAAATCGTCCGGACATGACGTGGTGTTAAAGGAATACTCCATCAATCAGGAGCTATTAACAATTTTGGGCGATATTTGCCGTGAGCGTCCGGATGTGGTGGCTCTTGGCTGTTATATTTGGAGTCGGGCCTTAGTAGAGGAATTGGTTGATAGCTTGAAGCAGGTATTGCCGCAGACGCACATTGTATTGGGAGGACCGGAAGTAGGTTTTACGCCGCAAGAAGCATTGGAGGCTATGCCGGTAGCGGATGCAATTATTTTAGGCGAAGGAGAAACAGCCTTGCCGCAGTGGCTGGAGGTTTGCGCGGGAAAACGGCAGGCGGAGACGGTAGACGGAGTTGCCTGGCGTAAGAATGGGCAGATTGTTGTGCAAGGCGGACCGCAAGCGCAGACAGACTTGGCACGGCTCCCTTTTCCTTACCAAGAAGAGGAAATGACTTCGCTCCAAGGGCGAATTTTGTACTACGAAACGACGCGCGGTTGTCCTTTTTCCTGTCAATACTGCCTTTCCAGCGCCCAGGACGGAGTACGCTATTTGCCATTGGGGCGAATAAAAGAAGAAATAGTATTCTTTTTGCGCCACGGCGTCAAACAGATTAAGTTTGTAGATCGTACCTTCAATGCTCGCAAAGACCACTATCGGCCTTTGTGGCGGTGGTTGGCTTCTTTGGAAGGGGACATCAACTTTCACTTTGAAATTGCCGCAGGCTTGTTGGAACAGGAAGACTTAGAATTTTTGGCTACCGTGCCGGTTGGTCGATTTCAATTGGAAATTGGGGTGCAGTCTACGCATGAGCCAACCTTGGAGGAAATTCAACGGCGCAATTATTGGGAGAAATTGCAGCAGGCCGTGACTTTTTTACGCAGGCAAGACAATATGCACTTGCATTTGGATTTGATTGTGGGTCTGCCTTATGAGGGATGGGCAGAATTCCACCGCTCCTTTAATGAAGTGTTTGCCTTGCGGCCGCATATGTTGCAAATGGGTTTTTTGAAGATGCTGCCGGCATCTGGCTTGCGGCAACGGGCGATAGACTATCAATATCGCTTCTTGCAAAAACCTCCGTATACGGTATTGGCGAGCAATGCCATGGCGGCGGAAGAAATTCGTAAGCTGCGCTTGGTGGAGGATATTGTAGAACATGTGTATAATGGAGGCCGGTTTCAACAGGCGCTGAATTATCTGCTGGCTTGCTGGCAGGATGACGCCTTTGCCTGCTTTAACAGTATTGCTGAATTCTGGGATGAACAGCGGTTGGATATGGCAGCGATAGGCGTGCGCGGCTGGTACCGGAACTTGCTGGCTTATGCTCAGTGGCGCTGGGGAGAAGAAGAGCAAGTTATACTACGTGAATGGCTGCGGCTGGATGCGCTTCTTAGTGATGGCGGTCAGCAACGGCCTCCGGAACTGAATTGGAATGGTTCTGAGTGGGAAGGGGAAAAACAGGATTTTTGGCGTAATGAAGAAGCGGTGCGGCGGTATATTCCGGAATATGTGTTTGGCAGTTGGCGGGAACTAAAAAGAAAATACCATCTGGAATTTCTCTTTTTGCCGGCGGCTGATGGGCTGGTAGTGCGGCATAATTGGTTAGTGCGTTACGATCTTGCCGGCGGGAGCTTGGCCCAGGAGGTACATTTGAATGCAGAATGAATTGCCTTATCGCAGCTATTCGCAGTATTTAAAAGAACGTTATGGCGAAAAAGTATATAAGCTGCCGGTTAGCCTGCCTGTAACTTGTCCCAATCGTGATGGGACCTGCGGCAACGACGGCTGTGTTTTTTGCGGCTCCATTGGCGCTGGGTATGAAAACTTACCCGCGGACTGGACGGTAGCGCGGCAATTGTCAGCGAACCGAGAGCATATTTCCAGCAAATACAAAGCCCATAAGTTTATACCCTATTTTCAAAATTTCAGTAATACTTACTTGCCGCCGGAAGAGTTGCGGCAGTATTTAATCGAAGCATGTCAAGCCGACGTGGTGGCGTTGGCTTTGGCGACAAGGCCAGATTGCGTCAGCGACGCGCATCTGGAAGTGCTGCAAAGTATTAAAGAAGAGTATAACGTAGATATCAGCGTAGAGCTGGGACTGCAAACGGTGAACTACCATACTTTAGATAAAATTGGCCGAGGCCATTCTTTGGGAGAGTACTTGGATGCTGTTTGCCGGTTGCACCGCTTTGGCTTGGAGTGCTGTACTCATTTGATTTTGAATCTGCCTTGGGATGAGCGGCGAGATGTGGTGGAGAATGCAAAGGTGTTATCGGCTATGGGGGTGGAACAGGTAAAATTGCATGCTCTTTATATTGTCAAAGGAACGCAAATGGCTCAGTGGTATGAAGAAGGAAGTATTCAACTATGTTCTATGGAAGAATATATGGAGCGGGTTATTTTGTTTTTGGAATATCTGCATCCTGACATTGTAGTACAGCGTCTTTTGGGACGGGCTCCAGAAAGCCATACCTTGTTTAGTAACTGGCAGACCGGCTGGTGGAAGATTCGTGATGAGATTCATGCCATTATGAAGGAACGCACTTTGCGGCAAGGGGATCGCTGTGATTATTTGAATGGCTTTGCTGTGCGTAAGAGGTTTTAATTTTTTGAAAAAACTTGCAGTTGCGTGAATTGATAAAGGCATTTACATTGCTGGAAAACCTTGTTAAAATCAAAAACGTTGTGATTTTACTTTTTTGATTTAATTCAAACGAGGTGTGAAAGAAGAAAATGGAAAAACTCGAATTGTTGGCACGTATTCGCAAAGTCTCATCGCTGGTTCACAGCGCAGATCTGCACGAGTATTCTTTCAATGCACAAACCATTTCTCAATTGCGGCAAACGTTGGACGAACTGACTGAACAATACATCGAAACATACTGCTAAGCAACGCCGAAAATAGAAGGGGCTGGTTCTTTGGAACCGGCCTCTTTTATTTTTTGAAAAGCTGAGATAGGAAAAATGACGGGGATATGGATAATGAACCGCGAAATACACGAAAAACGCGAATGGGGTTCTTAAGGGCTAGGATTTTCTATATAAACGGCGGCATAACTGTATT
>CAZKCR010000202.1:0-3514 GCA_964551055.1 uncultured Anaeromusa sp.
AATAGTGCGGCTATGGACGGCATTGCCGTGTGGGCGGCGGATACCTTTCGCGCGCAGGAAACAGCGCCTGTGCGGCTGACTCAATTGCCCCAGGGCCAGCCTTTTATCGAAGGAGGCTGCTACCTGGTCGATACAGGGGATGTGCTGCCGGAGGGAACTAATGCCGTCATTATGGTCGAAGAGGTGCATTTTGCGGCGGGAGAAGCGGAAATTATCGCTGCCGCCTCGCCGTGGCAGCATGTCCGCATTATTGGCGAGGATATCGTGGCGAACGAGCTGGTTGTCGCTGAATATCAGCGTATCTCGCCAGTGGATATAGCGGCTTTGCTAGCGGCGGGGCTGGAGACGGTGCCGGTGCTGCAACGACCCAGAGTGGCTATTTTACCGACTGGCGATGAATTGGTTGCCAGCCGCCGGGAGCTGAAGCCAGGCAGCATTCTAGACGTCAATTCGCATATGCTGGCGGCGGCAGTGCGGCAATGGGGAGGAGAGCCTACGCGCTGCGGCATTATTAAAGATAAGCAAGAGGCACTGGAGGCGGCAGTCCAAGAGGCGTTGCAATGCCATGACATGGTTCTCGTCAATGCAGGCACTTCCGCCGGTACGGAAGATTTTACCTTTGATGTGCTCAGTCGTCTGGGCGAGGTTTTTGTGCACGGCGTGGCAATCAAGCCGGGCAAGCCGGTAGTATTGGCGATTTGTGACGGCAAGCCGGTGGTTGGACTGCCGGGATACCCGGTTTCAGCCATGCTGACGGCGGAAATGTTTGTTAAGGAAGCTCTCGTCGGACGGCAAAAGCTTCCTTGCGCCGACGCAGCAGAAGTAGAGGCGGTTGTGGTGCGGCCTCTGGCGTCTACGGTGGGCGTAGAGGAATATGTCCGTGTTTCTTTGGGGCAGGTGCAAGGCCGCATGGTGGCAGCTCCTCTCAACCGAGGGGCGGGCTTGATTTCTTCTTTAACGCGGGCGCAGGGCCTGGTTTGCGTGCCTGAAGGCAGCGCCGGGCTTAACGGCGGCTCGACGACTTCGGTACGGCGATTGCGCGAAGGTAATTCAGCGCACAGTCTGCTGGCGGTGGGCAGTCATGATCTGTCTCTGGAGCTGCTAGGAATTCACTTGCGCCGCCGCAAGGGAGATATTTCCTTGTCCTGCGCCAACGTGGGCAGCATGGGTGGTCTGATGGCCATTCGCAATAACGAAGCCCATTTGGCGGGGATTCACCTGCTGAGTGAGGCTACAGGACAATACAATCTGGAGCAGGTACGGGCGTATTTACCCCAAAAATCATGGCAATTGGTGCATCTGGCCATGCGGCAGCAGGGGCTGATGGTAGCGGCTGGAAATCCCAAGGAGATCCGGGGGCTTAGCTGCCTAACGCGTCCAGATGTCACCTTCGTCAACCGTCAGCGCGGTTCTGGCACGCGTATGCTTCTTGACTACGAACTAAAGAAGCAGGGCCTGACCGGGGCGGATATCGCCGGCTATGAAAAAGAAGTAGGCACCCATATGACGGTGGCCGCTTCGGTTGCATCCGGCACGGTTGACGCCGGCTTAGGGGTTTTGGCGGCAGCTAAAGCGCTGGGTTTGGAATTTTTACCGGTGGCGGCGGAACAGTATGACTTGCTACTTAATTTTGAACCTCATGACGAATGCCTGGAGCTGCTCTTGGAGGTGCTGCGCTCGGATGCTTTCCGGGCGGATGTAGAAGCGCTGGGAGGCTATGATCTGAGCGGTGCGGGCGTTATTCTCGCGGAACAAAGCGGCTCTTAAAGGCCTGATTTGCTGGGGAGGAAAGCCAATGGAAGGTATGATCGAAGTCCGCTTTTTCATGACCTTGTCGGAACTGTGCAAAAAGCGGCAATGGGATAATCCGCTGCGCTTGGCCTTGGCGGAGGAGATCAGCGGCATGGAGCTTCTAGCTAAATTAGAAATTGAGAGTGCGCAGGTAGAGGCGTTCATGATCAATGGTAAGGCGGTCTTTCCCGGTGAGACACGGATTCGGCCGGGTGATCGGGTGGCTTTGCTGCCGCCGGGAACGCCAGGGCCGTACCGGGTGATGCTGGGTTTGCGGAAAATGAATTAGGGAGCAAGGGAGGAGAGGCTGTGCAGCTGGAAGTTCGGCTTTTTGCCACTTTGCGGGAGTTTGCGCCGACTGACGCTATGGCTGGCGTGTTCAGCGCCACGTGTCCGGACGGTATTACGGTGGACGAGTTAGCGGAACGCCTGGGTATTGAGGCTGGGAAGGTGCATATGCGCATGGTTAACGGCGTAGGCGTAGACGGTGCCCATATGCTGAAGGAACGGGACCGGGTGGGCCTGTTTCCGCCGGTGGGAGGCGGTTAAATGGCGAAGGAAGAATCCTTGACAGAGCTTAAGAATGGGCGCATGCCGGAGCGATATTTGCGCAACCTTGGCACCATTGGCCTTGCGGGACAACTGCGCCTGCTGCAGGCTAAGGTCGCCGTAGTGGGCGCCGGCGGTCTGGGGGGCTATGTGCTGGAATGCCTGGCTCGGCAGGGCGTGGGGCATTTAGTGGTCATCGACGGCGATACCTTTGCCAGGCACAATTTGAACCGCCAGCTTTTATGCACCGAAGAGACGTTAGGGTGCAACAAGGCGCAAGAGGCGGTGCGGCGTCTTGCTTTGGTCAATCCAGAGGTAGAAGTGACGGCGGTAGCGCATATGCTGACGGCCTCTACGGCGCAAGCTTGGCTGGCGGGAGCGGACGTCATTGTAGACGCCTTAGACAGCATAAGCGCTAGAAGCATGCTTTTTCAAGCAGCCGCAGCGTTGGGGATTCCAGTAGTGCATGGGGCTATTGCCGGCTTTGCCGGCCAGGTGGCAGTCCTTTTCCCTCAAGACACTCAGTTAGCGGCCTTTTTGACGCAAAAAGCGCCGGAGAAAGGCGTAGAAGTTGTGCTGGGCAATCCGGCGGCAACGCCAGCGATGGCGGCGGCTTTGCAAGTCCAGGAAGTGATCAAGCTGCTTACCGGCGTAGGGAGGTCCTTGCAAAGCGAGATCCTTTGTTTTGACATGGAGTACCTGGAATTCGAGAAAATTCGCATGCCTTAAGGAGGAGATGTACTGTGCATAAAAAAATAGTTTGGTTGGTCGGCGTATTGGCACTGGTGTTTCTGGCCGCCGGTTGTGGCGGCAAAGAAACGACGGCTCCGCAAGCGCCTCCGCAGCCAGCCAATCCCAATATCATTTTAGCTACTACTACCAGCACCCAAGACAGCGGTTTGCTGGATGTGCTGCTGCCGGCGTTTGAAAAGAAAACCGGCTACAAAGTGAAAACCGTAGCGGTCGGGACAGGACAGGCCCTGGCTCTGGGAGAAAAAGGCGAAGCCGACGTGCTACTGGTGCACGCTCCGGCTGCTGAAAAAAAGGTAGTGGCCAGCGGTGCGGCGGTTAATCGGCAGTTGGTCATGCATAATGACTTTGTTTTGGTTGGTCCGGCGACAGACGCAGCGAAGATCAAAGGCAAAACAACGCAAGGTGCGTTGCAGGCGATTGC
>CAZKCR010000203.1:0-3492 GCA_964551055.1 uncultured Anaeromusa sp.
TAAAACCGCTTTAACAGTGCTTGGCTTTGGGTTATCTGTTCTTTTAAAACATCTTCTACATCTGAAATTATTTTGTGCGTAGTAGGATTTTTCAACCAGTACAGCACGCTAGTTCCTTCGCTTTTGGAGTCAACAATTCCTTGCTTCTTTAGTACATTCAAATGTTGGGACAAGTTGGACTGCTCTATGTTTAGTTGGGCTGCAATGTCTTTTACATATTGATCCTTTTCGAGTAAAATTTTTATTATTTTGATTCGGCTAGGATGAGACATTGCTTTAAGATAGTTTGCTGTCATAGTAGCTATGGTTTTTTCCATAAAATATCTCTCCTTATCATCGTTATTGCTTAGTTAGAGGAAATATGCAAAGCGTTGAAAGCTATTATCACTATCATTTTATTATTAATATTGAATAAAATCAATTTAAAAACATGTTAACTTACAAAGTTGTTACAATTTTCTAGTGGAGTCGTTGTATTAAGGCGCAATTTTTTTATACCGTTTTAGATAAATCGATAAGTATTTTATCAAAATGTTCAATTGACGCTTGTAGTTTGTGGTATTTTTATTTTAGAGTATAAATAGGGCAGGAGATAAAAGGAAAGACAGGGAATGCTTCTGTAGGTCGTAAGTTGCAGACGGAAGAAAAGGAGATGAAAATATGAGTATTGATTTATTAGAAATTCAAAAAGTATTACAAAATTATGGTGTATTGATTAATTTTTCTGGACGCTTTACGCAAGCAATTATTGAAGAGCTTGGAGATGCAGTAAAAAAGTACTTAGAAGATGATTCTATGTCGCAAGGTGATACATACAACGTGTTTTCTGTATTTATTGAACAAACGCAAAATATCAGGAACTATTCGATTCGCAAAGCGTCTACTGCAATAGGAGAACGGATCGCCAATTCTGGTATTATTACGATTGGACGTTCTGAAGATGGCTATTTTGTGGCATCGGGCAATTTGATAGATAACCAAGATGTCGCGGCGTTGACCGCCAAATTTGAAGAACTTGCTGACTTAGATAAAACAGCCTTGAAGAAGCGGTATAAGGAAGAAATGAGAAAACCAATTTTGTCAGAGTCTGACGGTGCAGGGCTAGGTATTATAGATATGGCTAGGCGCGCAAAAAAACCTATGAAATATACTTTTGCACATCTTGATGATGAGGTGTCTTTTTTTACCTTAGAGGTTTACGTTTGAGGGGGAGTTAGGATGGAAGTTTTATATATTGAGCAGACAAAATCAACCCCGAGGGTGGAGTTTGATGCGCAAAGCGGGAAGTTGTCTATTGAAGGGCAATCCTATCCGGAAAATGCATTCCGGTTTTATGAACCGATTTTTAAGTGGTTGGAAGATTATCTAAATGCGACAGATACGGAGCTTGTCTTGGATATTTATTTTCATATGCCGTATATCAACACAAGCAGCGCAAAATGCATCATGATGCTGTTGGATATTCTTGAAAATGCATACCAACAAGGGAAAAAAGTTAAAATTCGTTGGTATTATGATAAAGAAAATGAGGAAGCCTTAGAGTGCGCAGAAGAATTTAAAGAAGACTTGGAATTGCCGTTTGAGATTAGTCTTGTTGGAGGCGTGTAAAAACTGATGAACAAACAAGAGCTACGACAAGAAGCCGGGAATTTAGGATTAATTTATAATCAAAATACGATTAATGTAGTTGTCCTTGCTTGCTTGGTCATTATGGCATCAGTCGTTCTTACTGGGACTATCAGTTATTTTGTTACACGCGATGCGGCTCTAGAAAAACTTAAAACCAAAGACATGGTGAATATTGTCGATGCTATTGATTCTAAAATCGCTGGTAGAATTGAAAGAGCCAAAGAAACATCACTCCTTTTGGCGCGCGATCCGGCGGTTTCAGCATGGATTCTGAGCAGCGAAACAGATGAAATGCATGGACAGATTGCCAAAGCTCGCCTTGAAGAAATTTATCGCAATTATGATTATGCCAATGCTTTTATTGTGAGTGCGGTAACGAATCAGTATTGGGCGGAAGGCGCTCGGATGATCCAGGTCATGTCGCCAACCGATCCGATGGCAAGTTGGTTTTTTTCAAGTTTGAAATTACATAAAGAGGTACTTCTTAATATTGATTATAATAGTGCGAGGCAAAATACCTTTATTTTCGTAAATGCCTTGGTGGGGGATGTTAATAAGCCAATCGGGGTAGCTGGCGTAGGGTTGAGCATTAAGGAATTTGCGGCTGAGTTTCAACGCTATAAATACAGTCCCAATAGTGTGATTTGGCTGGTGGATGAAAAAGGGAAAATACATTTAGCCGATGAGGTAGCTCAAAACGGGATGTATTTAAATGATTATATGCCTCCAGAAGTGGCGGCGGTGATTATCAATGATAAAGAAGCAAATGTGAAAAATGCGCGGACTATTGATTATGAAGATGCACAGGGGAGAATATTTGATATAGCTTATCAAAAGATGCAAGGTACTGATTGGAATTTAGTAGTGCGAGTGCCGCGTGAAGAGAGCTTGGCTGTTTTGAATAGCATTAAGTGGAATACGATGTTTGCAAGTTTAATTACCTTAGCGCTTTCCATCTTTGTTTTTTATTTTGTTTCTCGGAAAATAGCGAATCCCTTAAAACAGGCGTTGCTGCTTAATCAAGAAATGGAACGCTTGGTGTTGACTCGGACAAACGAGCTGTCTTTGCAAAATGAAAGGGTCATGGATAGCATAAGTTATGCGAAACGGTTGCAAGAGGCGATACTTCCCGCGAGATCCGAACTAGACTCCATCTTTAAGGAGCATTTTGTAATTTGGAAGCCGAGAGATATTGTCGGCGGCGATTTTTATTGGAGTCGGCGAATGAGCTCTACTAAAAGCCTTGTTGCGCTTTGCGATTGTACAGGTCATGGTGTGCCAGGCGCGTTTATGACAATGGCAGTAAACACGTTGCTAAATCACATAGTGACGCAGGGAGTGCATAACCCCGCTGAGGTATTGGCTAAGTTGAACCGCGAATTTAAGGCCACCTTGCATCGGCAAGAACAAACAGATATTACAGATGACGGCTTGGACATAGGGATTTGCCTGATTGAAGGAAGACGCATTCTGTACGCCGGGGCGAAGCTTGTTTTGTATAGGCTGCGTGATGGCCAGATATGCGCTGTAAAAGGAGATCGAAAAAGCATTGGTTATCGGCGCGCCAAAAATGACCTGCAATTTACAACCCATGAAATCATGGCACAAGAGGGAGATTTCTTTTATTTGGCTACTGATGGCTATACGGATCAGAATGGTGAGGCAAATGAATATCCTTTTGGGCGCAAACGGTTGCTTGCAAGCCTCGAAGCATGCGCAGTCATGCCGCTGGAGGAGCAAGAACAGTGGTTGAGGCAGTGTTTGAAGGAATATCAGGGGCGGGAGCAGCAGCGTGACGACATTACGTTGCTTGGCTTTTCTTTGCAGTAAGGAGGGGCAATTTTGGGGCGGGACATAAATGAG
>CAZKCR010000204.1:0-3480 GCA_964551055.1 uncultured Anaeromusa sp.
TCGGAATCATACGCCGGATACCGCAGATGAGAGACCATAATCAACGGCGGCTGTACATCAAATTCATTAATCAAGTTCCGAAAAGGGGCTAAATCCTCCTGTTCCAACACATCCCTCTCTGCTGTAATATCAGAAACTGCCTGGTGAGGGTCCTTGGGCGCCTTGCCTATGCCGGGGAAATGTTTCAACGTACAAAGGATGCCTTCTTTACGGTAGCCCAAAACAGCGGCCCGCGCCAGCCTGATTACTTCGGTCGTCTCTCTTGAAAAAGAGCGCTCCGCCCCCAATCCTACATCCACCACCGGCGCAAAGTTCACATTAAAGCCCATATTTTTCAACTCGCGAGCATTTTGCGCAGTCCAGGCTTCCACTTGCTCAGCGTTGCCGTCTAAGCCCAGTTCCGCTTGCGAAGGCAACGGCAGCACATGTTCGCGCATCCGCAGTACCCGCCCGCCTTCCTGGTCAATGCTAATGAATAGCGGCAGCCTTGAGGGCTGTTGCAGCGTCTGTTTTTGCAACTCCCCAATGAGCTTCGTTACCTGAACGGGATTATCCATATTGCGATCAAACAAAACAACGCCGCCTGCATGCAAGTCCCGCAGTTGCGCCAAGGTTTCCGCATCTGCCTCCGTTCCCCCAATACCGACAACCATCAGTTGGCCCACTTTTTCTTCCAGCGTCATCCCTTGCAACAGCACTTCCACCTGCTTGTCTTGCACTAAAGGATTGCTTGCTGCCAATGCCATCGAGCCGCCGTGCAGCATACTCATGCAAGGCCACAGCAACACAAGCAACATTATTCCAACAAGCCTTTCTTTTCCTCCGAACATATTTCACCCTCTCCCATTTCCTACCTCATGCAGTAGCGCCGCACTTCCTCCAATAAAATCAGGAAGATAGGGCAAATCAGCAACAGCAATATATTCCCCAATGGCAGCGGCTGCGTAAGAAACACCGCCGCCACTGCAGGAATATAAACTAACGCCATTGCCAGCAGCACTTCTGTTCCCAGCCCAAACAAAATAAGCAAATTACTACGCAGCGGCAGCTCCCAAAAGGGCAGCCTTTCCGAGCGACACACAAGAACATTACCCATTTGGCAGGCAATAATAGCCAGCATAGCCATCGTCGTAGCCTGCTGATACACTGCAGTAAGCTCTGCAGCAGCATTATTGTTCAGCAATGCTGCCATCCCTTGCTGCATATCCGGCAATGCATAACCTTGCTGATACCACACCAGAAAAAATGCCGCCATGGACAGTACCGCCTCAATCAACCCTAAGAAGCAATAGGCATGCAGCACCACCTTGGAATTCAGCAAGTTTTCCTCATAGTCCGAAGGACGCTTTTGCAGAACGCCTTTTTCCGGGGCCTCCGCACCGAGCGCTAGGGCCGGCACCATATCTGTACCAATATCAATTGCTAAAATCTGCAAAATATTTAACGCCGGAGGAATTTTCAAGAAAATCATAGCCAAAAACGGAACCAGCTCGGGAATATTAGAAGCCAAAATATACTTCATAAACTTGCGGATATTGTCATAAATCGCCCGTCCCTGCTCAATCGCCTTCACAATGGTGGCAAAATGATCGTCCAGCAGCACAATATCCGCCACTTCCCTTGCCACGTCGGTTCCGCCCCGTCCCATGGCAATGCCAATATCCGCGGCCCTTAAAGCGGGAGCGTCGTTGACCCCATCGCCGGTTACAGCCACTACATGCCCTAAGGCTTGATAAGTTTCAACAATTTTCAACTTATGCTCTGGGTTGGTACGAGAAAAAATTACCGGCTTGTTTTTTTGCAAAAGCTCTTGCAGTGAAACCGCATCCATAGCCGCCAGCTCTGTTCCGGTTACCAAAATCGCCGAATCACTTACTAGCCCGATTTGCCGGCCAATGGCTTCCGCCGTCAAGCCGTAATCGCCGGTTATCATGGTAACGCTGATGCCAGCCTCCCGGCACGCTGCTATAGCTTCAGCCACATCCGGCCGCGGAGGATCCATCATTCCCGCCAGCCCTACAAAAACCAACTGTTCTTCGCCTAATTCTTCCTCGCTGACTCCTTCTCGATACGCCAGAGCCAAAACGCGGTGACCTTCTCTAGCCAAGACGTCATTCATCTTCTCTATCTCGCGCCGCGCCATAACGTCCAGCTCCTGTACGCCATCGCTTCGCCTTACATATGCGCAGTGTTTCAGCGTCTCTAAGGGAGCCCCCTTAACCATCAGCACCGTTTTTCCCTGCGGAAAAAGAGCATGGCTGAGGTTTATCCCTTGGGTGCTCATCATTTTTCGCTGCGAGTTGAACGGCTTTGTTTTCCGCTGTCCAAACTGCTGTTGAAGCAGCGATGGAATCTGCCCATTTTTAGCGGCAGCTACCAAAAGAGCCGCTTCCGTCGGATCTCCTTTAATGAGCCATTCGTTACCTTGTGCTTCATCATCTTCTATTTGCGCATCAGAGCAAACACTCCCAATTGTCAGCAGCACCTCCAATTGCTCATGCTCGCTCTGCCCAGCCAGCGTCACTACTCCTTCTTTTTCATATCCATCGCCGCTAAAGAAAGCCTCACCCTCTGGGAGCCAAACTCTTTTTACCGTTACTTCATTCATCGTCAACGTGCCAGTTTTATCTGTGCAAATAACGCTGGTAGCGCACAGCGACTCCACCGCAGACAGTTTGCGCACCAACGCGTTTTGCCGCGCCATGCGCTGCACACCGACAGCCAGCGACAAGCTCACCGTCGGCAGCAGTCCTTCCGGAACATTAGCGACAATGATACCAATACAAAAGATAAAGCTCGAACGCAAATCAATGTTTAATAGCCATACAGCCAGCACAAATACCAATAACCCCATGGACAAAGCCAACACGGTTATTAGACGCACCACCTTTTGAACCTGCAGCTCCAGAGTGCTCTTCTGCCTTATAATGCCTGCCGTCAGCTTCGTGACCCTGCCCAGTTCCGTCTGGCGCCCGACAGCATAAACCACGGCCACACCGCGTCCGGCGCTGATCATGGTCCCGGCAAACAATAGATTGCCACGTTCGTCTTCTCCGTCGTCCTCGGATTTCGTCTGGGAGCTGCACTCCACAGGCAAAGACTCTCCTGTCAGCAAGGATAAATCGACAAATAAGTCTTCCGCTTCCAGCAGTCTGGCATCTGCCGGCACATGGTCGCCTGCCTCTACTACCAATATATCCCCAAGCGCCAATTCATCCGCTAAAATCTGCAGCAACCTGCCACCTCGGTACACTTTTACCCGCCGAGGCAGCATAGCCGACAAAGCGCTAAGCGCTTTATCGGCCCGATATTCCTGCCAAAAGCTAAAAGCGGCGTTTACAAAGATAACCGCCCAAGTAGCCCAGCCCAGCTCCGGCATATTCACGATAAATGCCAATATGCCAGCAAGCCACAGAAGCAGCGCCAATCGAGTAGGAGGCTGCCCATTAATTGAACAGCCGACCTCTCACACCACCGTAC
>CAZKCR010000205.1:0-3449 GCA_964551055.1 uncultured Anaeromusa sp.
TTCCACAACTAATTGCCTTGCTTCTCCCTGGCAAGTCGCTTGAGATACAATCAAACGCCGCCAAGGCTGGCGAGCCAAAATGCTTACTTTATAGGTTTCTTCACCGCCCAAATTGCGATGATAAGAGCCAGTAAACGCTCTATCAGAAGCTAATTTGACGATACCATCCTGAATTCCTGCTTCGGCCAGATATTGCGCCTGAATTCCCCGGCTTAAAGCAGCGGCCGTAGCCGCTTCACTATGTACATAAGCTGCAATACCAACGCCTACAGCCAATAGCAAAAAACAAAGAAGCAGCACTGAAATAAAAATCGTACCTCTGTTTCTCCGATCTTTACCAACCATGCCCACGCCCCCAACCGTTGCAGGAGGCGGCTTGGGTTTCCAAAGACAATAGCTTTTGCCCGTCTTGTACTGTCAACTGAATGCGCACGTTTTCTATGCCGCCGCCATGAATAAGCGTAAAAGCACAGTGGCGCAACGGCAGTGTCCGAACTGCCCATGCGCCACTGCTCACCGGCTGCGCGCCGCCTCCGTTCTGTTCTCTCCGTAATAGCAACATGGATTGATCAAACCAATAGCTGACATTAGCACAGGGCTTTTCCGCCTGATATTTCATATAAAGCTTTAAATGAGTTGGATCCGGCACTTCCACATAGCTGGCCAACATCACATCCCGGGCAATGGCATCCGTTAAAAAGCGAGCTTCTCTCTGCAAAAGAATCTGCGCAAAACTTTCCTGCGTCAGCGATACGCCTAGTTTAGCTGCAGGAACAATACAACTCAACAGCAAGCCCCACAACAACATAGTGACCAGAAGTTCCACCAAAGTAACTCCCCGGGAATTTACGGCCCCAAATCTTTTTTTCAGGGAATTAAGGTGTTGTATTGCAGTTCGTGCCTGCGACCATCTACTCCTTGCCAGCCGAACCATACAACCGCCTCCTTTAGAGCCGGGCTGGAAGCGCTGCTTTGCAACGTGCGGCGGCACTGTACAACCAAACTTTCGGAAAGCTGCCGTTCTTCCTGTCCTGCAGGGGTTTCTCCTGTGCGCAAGCGCTCCATTTCTTCCTGCGCTGCCAGTGCGACCAGCGAACGGTCTTTAGCATCTTGCACAGCAAGCCATTCAGTCTTCAAAAAAGCCAATGCCGCTCCACCTACACTGAATAAGATGAAACACGCCAGAAGTGCTTCCGCTAAGATAATTCCTTCCTGAAGCCTTTTACATCGAACCATTGCGCACCTCAATCCGCCCCGGCATATCCAATACCACGTTCATTGCCTGCGTCGGCCAACGAGTGCGCCGTAAAGTCAGTGTAACACCGGCAGGCATACGTCCTGCTTGATTAAATTGAACTTGCCGGCCGCAAGGCGAATTGACCACCACTCCGTCTGGCAGTTGAACAGACTTGCAGATAGCTCCGTTTCGTTGCAATTGATAACCGGTAATGGGAGTTCCTATGAAATATAATGCTGGAAATAAAGGTTGCTCATAAGGGCGATCAGCCGTTCCCATCGCTGTATTAACCGACCATTGACGCAGCAACGCTAAGTCCGCAGCCAACTGTTGCGCCCCTATTTGCGTAGGTGCGCCTCTAGGCAATTGCCAATGAAGCATACCTGCTGATGCCAAAATCATAATTACGGAACAACTCATTAACAATTCCAGCAACGAAGCTCCTTGTTGGCGAAAGAGTTGCATCGCAAGCGCCTCCCGGCCCGTCCAGTCCTGCTCATTCCATTGAAGAATTCACACAACTTTCACATATTACATAAGTCTTCGTCGCTCACTAGTAAGTTCCTGCCTTTATTTCACAAATTCCCGAGATAAATTAACGCAAGTCCATCAGCCAGCTTTCTCGAAAAGTACGCGCCTGCAAAAAATAAGAGTGCAGTTTTTGGCGGTCTCCGGCCTCAACAGCCTGAGCGCATTCTGCGAGAATATCTTGCAGTTTCTCTATTTGTTGGTGTATCTGCGCAGCATTGCTGATGCAAATATCCGCCCACATGTCCGCATCGGAGGAAGCAATACGCGTAGTATCCCGAAAACCGCCTCCCGCCATTTGCACTCGAGCGTCGCCTAACTCTGCCCGAGCTAGCAAATGAACCAGCGCCGCCGCCGTCACATGGGGAATATGGCTAATGACGGCAGCCCATTGGTCATGCTCCTGGGGATGCATAACGGCAACCTTGGCTCCCAAGGGAAGCACTAAATTCCGCAACATTTCCACCTGCTCCGCAGAAGCTCTTTTCCCAGGCAGAAGCAAATACCATTGTCCATGAAACAAGCTTTTTTGCGCCGCTTCCATGCCGCTTCTTTCACCGCCTGCCATAGGATGTCCGCCAATATAAGAGCAATGCTCCGGCAACAGCGCCTCTAAGGCTTCTGAAACAGCCGATTTAGTGCTTCCTACATCGGAAACCACGCACCCGACAGGTAGTTTTTCCGCAATTTCAGCCATCAAAGACGCCATTTGCAGTACCGGAGTCGCCAAAATGACAATATCAGCCTGCGCCACTGCTTCGGCGGGAGTGGCAAAACAGATGTCTGCCGCCCCTCGCTCTAAAGCCAGATTCCTGGCTGTCTCCGCTTTATCAAAACCATGTACAAGCACATCGGCGCCGCTGTCCCGCAGCGCCATGCCCAAGGATCCGCCAATCAAACCTAAACCTAAAATCGCGACCCGCTTCACGATAGGCTCCTGCCCATCAAGCCGGCAAAGGAACGAACCTCGTCCATTAAGAGATTGAAATTCTTAGGCGTCAACGACTGATTTCCGTCGCAAAGAGCCCGCGCCGGTTCCGGATGCACTTCCACCATCAAGCCGTCTGCGCCAGCGGCAACAGCGGCTCTGGCCATAGGCGCTACCAAATTCCATTTTCCTGTAGCATGACTTGGATCCACGATAATCGGCAAATGGCTTAACATTTTCACAGCTGCGACAGCGCTCAGATCGAGAGTATTGCGCGTAAAAGGCTCAAAAGTCCGGATGCCGCGTTCGCAAAGCACCAATTGGAAGTTTCCCTCTCTCAAAATGTACTCAGACGCCTGCAACCATTCCTCAATCGTCGCCGACAAACCACGCTTCAGCAAAACCGGCTTGCCTTTCTTTCCTACCGCCTGCAACAGCTTGAAGTTTTGCATGTTACGAGCGCCAATCTGCAACATATCCGCGTAATTACTCACCAAATCCAGCGACTCCACGTCCACCACTTCAGTAACTACTTTCAGGCCCACTTCCTGACTGACTTCCGCCAAAAACTTCAGCCCTTGCTCTTCTAGTCCTTGAAATGCATAAGGAGACGTGCGCGGCTTGTAGGCGCCGCCCCTCAGAAATTGAGCGCCACCGGCTTTTACCGCCAAAGCCGCTTCACGCAGCTGTTCCTTGCTTTCCACGGCGCAGGGACCTGCCATGACAGCTAATTCTGTACCGCCAATTTGCGCATCT
>CAZKCR010000206.1:0-3442 GCA_964551055.1 uncultured Anaeromusa sp.
CTCGGCGGTCTTTTTGATAAAGTTTCAAATACAATCACTACTGCCGCAGCCCTCAGCGGAGCCTTCCGATTCTCGCCGCGACTCTTGTTCAATCTCGAGCCTTCCCTCGTTCTCCTGTTTAATTCGTATTAGGAAGCCTTACGACACAGTACTGCGATTTCGTTTTCGAACTGCCCCATATCCAGGTCAAAGGCTTTGCGAAAAGCCTCTTCCGGTGTGGATCCTCGGTTTAGCTCCCGGAAATACGCGAGAATTTTAGGCGTGCCGTACCGCTCTAAGAGGATGAGGTTGGCGAGTCCTGCGGTTTTATAAGTGAGAGGGCCGCCGTAAGTGGTAAGAGAGTTGGACCAGCCTCTGCTGGTTCGTAGTTCATTTAGAAACGGTTTTTGTGGCGACATGGCGATGCCTGTTTGCCAATTTGCTTTGTATTGAGGAACCGAGAAAAAGCCGGCTCTGGCGACTAGTTGAGCACCGACGGCTTCTGCCATGCCTTCCAGCATCCACTTGACGCCGTCGGCGTTGGCGCCGGCAAGTTCGCGTTGGTATTGATGGGTCAATTCATGCGCCAGGATAAAGACGCGTTGCCTGGTCGTCGGCGTACCGTCGACATTGAAAACAATCAGATGGTCCCCGGCCAAGGCGTCGACGGCTTTAGCCGCCTTGTGGACTTCCAGTTCGCTGACCTTGAAGCGGGTGATGGATTCAGTCAAAAATGCTTGGCGATTGCGGGTTAGAACGAGGGTAACCGGTTTTTTTAACTGCAAGCCTTGCTCTTGATAGTATGCCGTTGTTGCGCGAGCCGCCTGTTGAAAGTCGGCGGTTTCTTCCAGAGTAATGCCGTCGCCGCTTTCGATGCTGATAAGCAGCGAAGGCGGCGCTTTATCCGGAGCGGCTGAGACGCAACCTGTGAGCAGCAGCAGGGTCAATAGGCACAGTGTCAGCCATGGCAGAAGACGTTGGGAGATTTGTTTCATGTACATCCATCCTTCTTGCGTAAAGCAGCGTCATTATAAGCAGAATTTCTCTGCCGTTTAGAAGATATCCTGCTGCAAGCGGCGGCTTGGGTTGAGCGAATCCGTTCTTGCTGGAATTTTCGTACCGTGCTGCGTGTATGGATGTAAAAGTTCTTAAAGCTTGAATTGATTTACTGCGGTTTGCAGATTTTCCGCCAAGGTAGTCAAGGTTTCGCTGGCCGCAGCGATTTCTTCCATCGAAGCGGCTTGCTCTTCGGCTGCGGCGGCAATGGTTTGCGCTTGGCCGGACGAGTCTTTGCTTATGGAGTCAATGGTTTTCACAGAGGCAACCACTTGCTGGCTGCCGTGGGCTAATTGCTGGATCGAGGCGGAAATGCTTTGTGTCTGCTGCGCCGTTTGCTCTACCAACGCTGCGATGGATTGAAAGGATTGACCGGCATTGTTGACGACCTGCGTGCCTTTGACAACTTCTTGCGTGCCGTTTTGCATGGTTTCAACCGCTAATTGCGTTTCGCTTTGTATTTCGCCAATTAACAGGGCAATTTGTTTGGCGGCTTCCTGGCTTTGCTCCGCCAGCTTGCGTACTTCATCCGCGACTACGGCAAAACCACGGCCTTGCTCACCGGCTCGGGCCGCTTCAATGGCGGCGTTCAGCGCCAGAAGATTCGTCTGGCCGGCAATGCCGGAGATGGTGTCGACGATTTGGCCGATTTCTTGAGAACGTTCGCCAAGCTTGGCCACTACCTGTGCGGAATGGTTGACGCCGCTATTCACGGTGTCCATTTGTTGAATGGCGGCCTGGATGGCGGCTTGTCCTGCAAGGACGGAATCCGAGGTTTGCTCCGACAGAGAAGATACTAAGGTAGCATTGCCGGCAATTTCTTGGATGCTAGAAGACATGTGTTCCACAGCATTTGAAGAAGTGGTAATTTCTTTTTCCTGCTCATGGGTTCCTTGGGCAATTTGGGTGATATTGTCCGCTACTTGATTGCTGACTTGGGAGCATTGTTCCGCGCTGGCCATTAGCTCTTCAGAAGATGCGGCTACCTGCTGTGAAGATTGAGAAACCTGAGAGAGAAGCTGTTTAAGGCTGTCAGTTGTATTGTTTAAGGCTATACCCATAACACCAATCTCGTCTTGTGTGCGAATGGTCAAAGGTGGCTGTTGTAAGTTCCCTTGGGCGATTTGCTGCAGATGCTGGCTGACGCCGGCAAGTCTGAACGCGATATTGGAGGCCAGCCGCCAGCCCACCGCAAGACCGATGGCGACGGAGGCGAGGCAGACGCTGAGAATCGTCAGTCCGGCCGTGCGGGCATGACTAGCTCCGTCTTGCTGCATGATTTGGCTTTCTTGGGCGCTAAGATCAGCCAGTTCTTTGAGTTTAATGTTGATACTATCGATTTGCGGCGCTGCGTATTGCAGGAAGTATTGGAATGCAGCCGCTTTTTGCCCTGCTTGATCAAGTTTTAAGGCTTTTTCCCGTTCGCTGCGATAGAGGGCAATGGTATCTTTAAGCTGTGTTAGGATTTGTGCTTCTTGCGGACTTAAGCCTTGCTTTTCATAGGCTTGAATGGTTTCGTTGGTTTCCTGGGAAAGCTCTTTGATTTGTTGCAAGAGGGCTTGCTCTTTAGCTGGTTCCTGTGTGGTGGAAAGAAGCTGTAAAAACATAACTTGAACAGCTCGGAAGTTGTGGCGGGTTTCGTTGATGCGCTTAACAGAGAGCAGATTATCTTGATACATCTGCTCCAAATCGTTGCTTAAGACTTTGGTGTAGTAATAGCCGACAGAACCTGCTAGAGCCATAAAAAAAGTGGAGAGAAGGACAAGTGCTATAATTTTTCCCTTAATTTTCAAACAGGACACATCCTTTCAAGTGGGTAATTAGTAACAAACTTCTAGGGGTGAACATAAAAATCCTTGAAAGAAAATTTTGCATACATAGGCCTAAAGTCCTGAAAATACGTGCTTTGCTAAAGTCTATATACTGTGAATTTTCATATTGACCTTTTGACCTTAAGGAGTATAATAATAGATAGAAAGACATTTGACGTCTTTAATACACGTTACACGAAGGGGGATGGAAGTATGTTTGGATTGGTACCGTTTCGACGCGCCGGAGGAGAAGTTGGCAAACGTCTCGACAGTCTGGATCGGATGATGGATCAGTTTTTTGATGAGCCCTGGGGGCCGTTGCAGGGCATACGTTCCGGGTTCCGGGTGGATGTGAAGGAGACCGATTCCGCCTATCTGCTGGAAGCGGATTTGCCGGGCGTCAAAAAGGACGAGATCAGCCTCACTTATGATGAGCACTATCTGACCATCAGCGCTCGGCGCGGCGAAGAAAAGGAAACAAAAGAAGAAAACTATGTGCGCCGCGAACGCCATATGGGACAAGTGCAGCGAAGCTTCTTTATTCGCGATGTGGATGCTACTAAGATTGAAGCGGCCTTTGACGAGGGCGTTTTGAA
>CAZKCR010000207.1:0-3441 GCA_964551055.1 uncultured Anaeromusa sp.
TTATACCAGCACCGGCGTTTTAGCCAGAGCGGCGTCGGCCGTACGCAAGGCGTTGGCTAGCTCGCCGACGTTTTCAAATATAAAGGTCGGTTTGGCACTGCTGGCGGTCACGTCGCTCAGGGTGGACTCGCCGCTGAGGACAAGCACGCCGCAGATGCCGCTATTGGCAGCCAACTGAATATCTGTATAGAGGCGGTCGCCGACCATGGCGGTTTCCTCTTTGGTGCAGTGCAGTGTTGCCATCAGCACATTAATGATTTCCTGATGAGGCTTGCCAATGATAAGCTGAGGCGTTACGCCGGTGGATGCTTCAATGAGCTTGAGCATAGCGCCAGTGTCCGGCAGATAACCGGAACGTTCATTGGTAGGGCAATTGATATCCGGGTGAGTAGCGATAAAAGGGACGCCTTCTCGCAATAAATGGCAGGCTTCGGTGAGCTTGGCATACGTCAGGGTCTGATCAAAGCCGAGGACAACGCAAGCCGGTTTGTCGCAGGTCAACGTCAGGCCGTGCTGACGGAACTCATCCTCTAGATCGGGTGTGCCCAAGAGGTAAACGCGATTCATGTTTTTGGCTTGCAGGTAAAGCGCGGTCGCCTCGCCGGAGGTCATAACCTCTTTGTCGGTTGCGTTGATGCCTAGCTTTTGCAGTTTTTCTACATAGCTGTGCTTGTGCTTGGAAGAATTGTTGGTCAAAAACAGATGCTTGCGTCCGCTGGTTTTTAAGTACTGTAAAAAATCCAGGGCGCCTGGGAGCAGCTTTTGCCCCAGGTAAATGGTGCCGTCCATATCTAAGGCAAAGTACTTCAGATTACGCAAGCGTTCCATGTCGTTCATCATAGCCACATATCTCCAATCTCTGTGGTTTCCTATGAAAAGCGGCGCGCGTTCCGCCTTTCAATAAATAGGTAAAAATAAACAACTTCAAGAAGCTCTTTATTTTATTGTACGACAGAACTTTCTGAAGTCAACATGAATATCACACAAACAGACAAAAATCAGAAATAAACCGACACGAAAGTAGGCAAAAAGAAAAGCCCGCGGCTGCGAGCTTTTACGGCAATACGAAAAACAATTAAAAAATTTCTCTGGCATTCTCTGTTACTCTGTTACTCTGCATTTCGTTTTTCTTGTCCTTATATGTCGGTACAGGAAGTTTGCGCAGAAGCAGCACTTCAGTTCCGTTGGCGTTGTAAGCCAGACGGTTGCAAGCGGCATGCATCAATAAAATACCACGTCCGTGGTCATTGAGTCCCAAGTCATCATACCAGGACTCGGGGCTGACAGTTTGCAGTTTGTGCAGTAGGCTGCGAGCGTCAAAACCAGGGCCGTCGTCTTTGACGCGAATGCTTAAGCGATTGCCGCAGCGACGCATGCGTAAAGAGGTTGTCTTGCTGGCAAAAAAGCTATTGTTTAAAGCCTCATTGGCGGCTACTTCCAGCATGTCCGCCTCTCCTTCTGGAGCGTGGTTTGACAAAAAGTCATGAATGGCTGTCTGGGCTCGCGCCAGATCCTGTTGGTTTTGGATGCAGGGCAGGTGCAACTGGCGGGGGAGTTGATTGATTTCCAGGACAACGGCGGAAAAATCGTCGCTGCGCTCCGGCTTTTGCGACAGCGTTTCCAGCCAGCGCGTATAGCCGGACAAACCAGTTTGCGCCTGTAAGCCGTGAAGCTCCATTAGATCAGAAACGCCGTCGCTCATGATGCAGTAGACTTCGCCCGCCTTTAGAGGGCGAGTGACGGTTTGCATGTCAATGTCGTCAAAGATGCCCAAAAAGCGGCTGCTGACCGGAATTAAAGAACAGCCGCTTTCCGTGGCTGTAAGATAGAAATTAATCCCGCCGGAAATAAAGGTAAGCAGCGATTTTTGCAGATCGAATTCGAAGTAGGCGATACCGGCGAAGGCGTCTTCATGCAGATATTGCTGAATACGTTGGTTAATAAGCTGAAAATGATCTTCCGTAACGGTTTCTCCGTTAAGAAGATGGACGTCCAGCAGCATTTTTAAAGAGGATGTCTGCAGGGCCGTAGCTATGCCGTGTCCGCTGACATCAACCATGTAGCCGCGCAACGTTTTTTCGCCAGCAAACCATTTGTAGTTGAAAAGATCACCGCTTACCGTGTGGTAAGGCAGAAAGAGCGTTTCAATGCGCATCTCCGGCACGGTTAAGGCGTCAGGCAGCGTATCCTGCTGTACTTGGGCGGCCAGGTGCAGTTCCTTTAATGTTTGCTGTTCGCGGCAGCGCAGTTCTTGCTCATAGCGCTTGCGTTCCGTAATGTCTCGAGAGATGGCGATCAATCCGGTGACATAGCCTTCTTTGTCATGGTAGGGCGTTTTGACGGTTTCCACGTCGATAACGCTGCCGTTGGCCAAGGTGTATTGCTCTTCCAGCTTAACCGGTTGATCCAGCAACAGTGCTTCATAATCTTTTTTAAGGCAGGTTTCCGTTAACTGGGTGTCTTTAAGAATGTCCCAGGTGGTTTTACCGATGACGTCGCGCTCTTGCTCAACGCCGTAAAGCTGCTCGCGGCAGGCTTTATTGCAGCCTAGAATCTGGCATTGCAGGTCCTTGAAAACGAGTATGTCCGGGATGCTGTCCATCATGGTTCGCAAAAATTGCTGCTGATTTTCCAGCTTTAGTTCCAATTGTTTGCGGCGTGAAATTTTACGGGAAAAGCCGATGGTGCCGGACAGGCTGCCGTTTCGATGGAAGATAGGGATGATTTGGGTGTCAAACCAATTGCTGCCGGCGCGGTTTTCCCGATACACATGGTCTCGGCTTTGGGGCATGCGCGATTGTGCGACTGCCGCATCGAGTTCTTCATAGACGGTGGTTAAAAAGGCAGGCATGATTTCCTGAACGGTTTTGCCGAGAATTTCCGCAGCGCTTTTATGGCAGAAGCGGGTAAAGGCGGCGTTGACTTCTAAGAAACGACCTTCTCTATCTTTCATCCAAGCTAATGTCGACATATGCTGAAAAATGACTTGCAGCGGGCTAAGCTCTCCATAGCTCATAACCAAGGACTCCTTCCTGGTATAACTGGTGTAAAGATAAAGCAACAGCGCATTGCTTCAGTCAATGCAATAAGAGGTTATCCTTCCAGATGCAGCACCTTGTCTAGGCGGGTGCGCTGCAGCAACTCTTTGACCATGCCTTGCACGCCTGTAAGGGCAAGGGAGCCGTTCTTTTCCTGGGTCATTTTGTGCAGCGTGACTAATACGCCCAGGCCGGAGCTGTCGATATAGGTCACGCCGGCAAGATTCATGATAATATGATGGTGACCGGTTTCAATTTTTTCGATCATTGCGTCGCGGATAATGCCGGCGTCATGTACGTACAGTTTGCCGGTCAAGGTTAAAATAGCTTGATTGCCGTTAGTTGTTAAAGTGTGTTCCATAGCGGAAATCTTCCTTTCACTTTCAAATTAAATCTGGAAAAC
>CAZKCR010000208.1:0-3412 GCA_964551055.1 uncultured Anaeromusa sp.
ACCTTTTTGCCTTGGCCATGGTATAAAGAACAGTTGGCGGCAGGCGGCTTGAACCACTTGCTGGCGGCGGAGCGGGAAAAATTCGGCGTGGCCCATAATGAACTGGGCGGGTATTTGCTGCACTGGTGGCAGCTTCCCTATGCGCTTGTAGAAGCGGCGATTTATCATCATGAGCCGTTGGCCGAGCATGTTGTACACAAAGAGCTTTTGTGCCTGGTTCATATCGCCAACAATTGTTCCTGGAGCCGCTTGCTGCAAAAGGAGTTTTGCGTAGACGAGGGGATTTGGCGCTTTGTCGGGCTGCAGCCGGACGCGGTGGAACAAATGCTGGCGGGATCAGGACCGAAATAAAGGGGTGGGGACAATGAACGAATCCAATCAACCATGGAATATCCTGGTGGTTGACGATGATCGTTTTTCTCGGGCGGTATTGAGAAACGCCTTGGAGAAAGATGGGTATGTCTGCCGGGAGGCCAAAGATGGCGTAGAAGCGGTAGAAATGTACCAAGAGCAGCCGCCGGACCTTATTCTGATGGATGTAGAGATGCCTCGTATGGGCGGCGTTGAAGCTTGCCGTCGCATTCGGGAACTGGAAGACTCGTTTCATGTGATGATCTTGTTTATTACGGCCCATGACGAATCCAGCGACACCATCGAAAAGGCATTTGCCGCCGGCGGCGATGATTATCTGCTCAAACCGGTAAATCTTGTGGTCATGCGGCAGCGCTTGGGGCGCATGCTGGAGCATTCCGCCTTAATGCGGCGCATTCTTTTTCAAAATGATATGCTGCTGCAAATGCGGCAGATTAGCTTTGACTTTCTGCAAGAACGTAATGTGCAGCAGACTCTCTGGCGCGTGCTTCAGCAATCGTTGCGGCTGACGGCTTCGGCGTTGGGTGCGGTGTATTTGCTGGATGAAAAAGAAAACTGCATGCGTCTGGCTGTGCAGGAAGGGATGCCTATGGAACCGGTCGCGGCCTGCATTGCCAAGGGGAGGCATATGGTAGGGCGTGCCTGGGAACAAGCGGAGCCTTTCTTTATTGATGACTATTCGCTTTGGGAGGATCGTCTCGAAGGTTCCTGCTGGAGCAAGCTGTGTCGTATGGCGGCGCTGCCCTTGACTCGCGGGGGGATCGTTTTCGGCGTGATGGTGTTAGGGCGGCATCGGGAGCAAGGCGAATTTACGGAGGCGCGCAAGAATGTTTTGACGCAATTGGCGGATTTATTGGCGCTAGTAGTGGACAATACTCGCATTATGGAAGCCTTGGAAGAAGAAGTGAAACGAAGGGAATGCGTACAGCGGGAAGTGGAGCAAACCAATGGCGAGCTTTCTACGGCGCTGACAACGTTGCAGCAGGCGCAAAGCAAAATGGTGCAGCAGGAAAAATTGGCCGGCGTAGGCCAATTGGCGGCAGGAGTGGCGCATGAAATAAACAATCCCCTGGGCTTTGTGAGCAGTAATTTCTCCATGCTGCAGCGCTATGTGGAGCGTTTGTGCGATTTGATTCATGAATACAAAAATACGTTGGAACGTCTGGAGGCGGAAGTAGGGAGCCAAGAGCTTGTTGGAGAATTGCGGGACAAAGAAAAGAACGCCAAGCTAGAACTGATGCTGGAAGATTTGCCGGAGCTATTTGAAGAAACAAAGGATGGTCTTGACCGTATCGGGAAAATCGTCAAAGCATTGCGGACTTTTTCGCGTGTTGATTCCATTGAGCAATTTGGCGAGTACGATTTGAACAGCGGCTTGGATACTACCTTGATTGTGGCGCGCAATGAAATAAAGTATGTGGCTAAAATTGAAAAAAAGATGGAACCGTTGCCGGTAATTCAAGCTGTCGGCAGCCAGATCAACCAGGTGTTGTTAAATATCATGGTTAATGCCGCCCAAGCGATACAATCGGAAGGCAGGGAAGGGCAAGGAACCATCCGTATTCAGTCGGCGCAGGAAGATGGTTGGGTGCGCTGCTCTATCTATAATGACGGTCCGCCTGTTCCCGAAGAAATCCGCCATCGCCTGTTTGAACCATTTTTTACGACTAAGCCGGTGGGCAAAGGTACGGGCCTGGGCTTGAGCATTTCCTATGAAATTATCGTGCAAAAGCATCATGGGGAAATTTTCTTTACCAGTGATGAAAGCGGCACGGAATTTGTACTGCGGCTGCCGATTGTGCAGCCAGGAGATTCCGGTATGGCGATTTTGTAAGACGGACCTACAAACAGCGAGCTGCCAGGAAGAAAGTTCTTCTTGGCAGCTCTTTTTTGCCTCCCTTGTCAAAGGGAGGTGCCGCAGCAGCGGCGGTGGGATTTGTTAACTCTCGGGGATATATAGAGGTTGGCGCTATTAAAGGAAGACCGGTCTTCCGCCATGAGGTGGAAGATGTGCAAGGAATAGAGAAATTGGTTCAAGAAGCTCAGAGAGGAAACAAGGAAGCCTTTGGCGAGCTGTGCCGCCGCTTTACGGGACTGGTGCGCTCACGGGCGGGACAAAGTTTTGTGCGCAGCATCCGCGAGGATATGGAGGGAGTGGCTTGGTTGGCTTTTGCTAAAGCCGTCCGGGAATATCGACCAGGCAGCGGGCATTTTGAAGGCTATGCATCGCAGTGCGTGAACTATGCTGTTTGGAATGCGTTTCAGAAAGAATGCAAATGTTGGCGGCGGCAGGCGGTTAGCCTAGATGCGGAAAATTCTCCCGAAGCGGCTGCGCCGGAAAATGTGGCAGAGGAAGTGGAAAACAAGCTGCTACAAGAAAAACTGCGGCAAACGCTGGGGCGGCTCTCCCTGCGGCAGCGTCTGGTTGTACAAGGGCGCTTGCAGGGGCGGACGCTGCAGGAAATGGCGAAGCAACTGGGAATCACCCATCAAGCAGTGTCGCGCCTATTGGCGAGAGCCGTGGAAACGGTGCGCTGCGCCTGGGCGGTAAAAAAATAAAAAAACCAAGGTTGCCAAAAGCTCGCCCGTGCAATGTCTCTGAGTGAAAGGGGGTGAGCTTCATGGCAGTAAGCAAAGCAGTGGAATCCAGTAAAATGGTGCTGCGGGTGCAAACCGGTCTTGACGCCGCCGGCAAGGCAGTGTACAAGAATGTATCCTTGAGCGGTTTGAATCCGGCCGCCGTCGACGCCGACGTCTATGACGCCGCGACGGCTCTGGGCGGACTCCAGCAGTACAACGTGGCCTCAGTGCTGCGCGTGGACCAGGGACATCTGACCAACGCGTAAAGCAGAATCGAAATAGGCAAGAAAAGGAGGTAAAAGGCTATGACGAAACGTTTGGAAATGATCTTTCGGGATGAAGCTGGCAAAGAAGCGACTCTTTCTTTGGCCAACCCCAAAGACGATCTAACTAAGGCTGGCGTAATGGCGGTCATGCAGACCGTTGCCACCAAGCGCTTGTTCCAAAACAAGAACGGCGC
>CAZKCR010000209.1:0-1946 GCA_964551055.1 uncultured Anaeromusa sp.
TCGCGGACAAAATCCAGCATTTGCTGTTTTTTCTGGTCATGAGCGATTAAAGCGACGGTTTTCATAGCGACACCTCGTTTTCAACGTTTTATTTAGCATAGCAGAAATAAAAGCAGAAAGAAATGGGCTAAAAAGGATTTCCTGGCTTGGGTAAAGAAGAGAGCATTATACTGCATTTGCAAAAAGAAAGACTGCATGAGCAAGGAGCAGCCATGAGAAAGATTGGGTTTTTATGTTTTTTCCTGTTAGCGCTTGGTGGCATGTTGGCGGGTTGCGGACCTCAATATGCTGGTTATATTGATTTTTCCAAAGGAGCCAAGGTGGCGGCGCCGGTGGTGACAACAGAAGAAAAACCGCTGCGCATTGCGATTACGTCGGTGTTGTCGCCGCAGGAAACCATAGGATATTATCGGCAATTGGCGGACCATGTGACGCGCGAAATGGGACGGCCTATGGTATTGGTGCAACGAAAAACCTATGAAGAACTTAATTCACTTTTGGCGAACGATCAAGTGGACTTGGTATTTCTTTCTACCGGTGCTTATGCGGCCTATCGGGGCATTACACCTATTGAGATGCTGGTAATGGTGGAATGGCAAGGGCATTCTCGGTACCGTACAGAGGTCATTGTTCATAAGGACAGCCCTTATCAGAATTTAGAAGACTTGCGGGACAAGGTATTTGCCTTTACCGACCCGCTGAGCCTTTCAGGGCATGTGATGGTGACGAACTACTTGTGGGAGCGACAGGAACGGCCAGAAAAGTATTTCCGGCGGTATATCTATACCTCCAGTCATGACAAATCGATTTGGGCTGTGGCTAACCGTGTAGTAGACGGGGCCTGCATGGACAGCATGGTCTATGAATACGCGCAAGAGAAGAATCCGGATTTGGCGGCGCAGATTAAAGTGATTGCGCAATTCCCGCCTACGCCGACAGGGCCTGTAGTAGTCAATAGGCATTTACCTTTGGAACAGCGGCAACGACTGCAACAGGTGTTTTTACACATGCACGAACATCCGGAGCTTCATGAGGCCATGCGCTCGCTGCAGACGGATCGCTATGTGCCGCCGCGGCCGGAAGAATACGAACCGCTGCGAGAGCTGTACGATCATATGCGAGGTCTGTCATGAAGCGTTTGAGCCGGCTGAGTATTTACTACAAAATCAACGGCATTACGATCAGCATGTTGGTTTTTTTCATGCTCTTTTCCGGCTGGCTGGTGCGCGGCTTTACGGTGGATGTTTTAGGAAAGCAGATCGAACAGCGCGGTTTGGAAACGGCGATTTACATCGCTACGCTCAGCGCCGACGATATCGTGGTGGATAACTATTTCGCCTTGCACGAGCGCATTAATACGAAAAAAAACAATACCGAAGATGTGCGATATATCATTATCGCCGATCATGCGGGCAATCCGGTGGCTCACACCTTCGGCACCTCTTTACCGGCGGGACTGCCGCGTAATGCCGCTGAGTTGTTGGCTGACGGGGCGGACTATTCTGTAACCATTTTTGACAGCAGCGAAGGGCCGGTAAGGGAGGTCGTGGCTTCCATTGATAGCAATGCCAAGATCGGCTTTGTGCGTGTCGGCATGTCGGAACGGAATATGCAGCTGTGGCTGGATCGCAAGATTCGGGAGCTTTTGGTTTGGTCGCTGCTGATTGGCCTGGTGGCGGTTTCTCTGGCTACGCGGATGGCGCATGTTATCATGCTGCCGATAGGGCATTTGCTTAGTGCCGTGCGGGCTATTCGCGGCGGGGATTACTCGGCGCGGGCCAAGGTGGAAGCGGCTGATGAAATGGGGCAGCTGGCGCATGCCTTTAACGACATGGCTACGTCGCTGCAGCAAAAAGAAGCGGAAAATGACCGGTTGCTGGATGCGTTGCGGGAAAAAGAAGCGCGGCGCGCTGAATTGATCAAACGGCTTTTTAGCGTACAAGAAG
>CAZKCR010000209.1:2046-3402 GCA_964551055.1 uncultured Anaeromusa sp.
GAAAAAGAAGCGCGGCGCGCTGAATTGATCAAACGGCTTTTTAGCGTACAAGAAGAAGAGCGCAAGCGCATTTCGCGGGAATTGCACGATAGTACGGGGCAGTCAATAACGTCACTCTTGGTTTATATGAAACTGCTGCTTTCCAAGACGCTTGATGAAAAACAGCGGGAACTGCTTTTAGGGGCGCGGGACGTGGTGTCCGGCGTTTTGGAGGATATGAAGCAGATGGTTGTGGATCTGCGGCCGCCAATCCTGGATGATCACGGTATTGTGGCGGCTATGGCCAAGTATTTGCAGGCCTGGGGCGAACAAGTGGGCATAGAGGTGTCTTTCCGCGCGCCGGAGGATAAGTTGATTGTCAGTGACGAAACCGGCCTGGCTTTATACCGGGTTTTGCAAGAAAGCTTGACTAATGTGGCAAGACACGCCCAGGCGTCAAAGGTGGACGTAGCGCTGGGCTTGACGGCAGGAGAATTGCTGCTGGAAATCAGTGATGATGGTGTAGGTATTGCTCCGGGACGTCTGGAGGATGCCCGCAAGAACAATCACATGGGTGTTTTCGGTATGCGCGAGCGTGTGGAACTGCTGGGAGGCAGGCTGCTGGTTCGTTCGCAGCCTGGCGGCGGTACGATGGTTTGTGTGCGGTTGCCTGCATTATGGGAAGGGAGTGGAATCAATGAAGAATCGCATACGGATCATTCTGGCGGATGATCATAGCGTACTGCGTGTGGGGTTGAAAATGCTGCTGGAAAGTGAATCTCACTTTTCCGTAGTCGGCGAGGCGGCGGACGGGGAGGAATTGCTGACCCTGTTGGAAAAGACGGCTGTTGATGTAGTGGTGGTGGACTTGTCCATGCCTAAAATGGGCGGTCTGGAATGCATCAAGGAAATTCGCAGCCGGGGCATGGATGTAAAAATACTGGTATTGACCATGTTTGGCGATGAGACCTATATTCGCGAGGTCATGCAGGCCGGCGCGAACGGCTATGTAGAAAAACAAGCGGTGGATGCAGAACTGTTTGCGGCGTTAAAGGCGGTAGCGGCGGGCCAGTTCTATTTGAGCTCTAAAAACTCGCAGGCGTTGTTGAATTCGCTCTTTACGGCGGCGCCGCGTCCCAGCGGCCAGGATCCTTACGAGGTGCTCAGCGTCCGCGAACGGGAAGTGCTGAAGTTGCTGGTGCGAGGGTATTCGCTCTCGGAAATTGGCGCCAAGCTTTTTTTAAGCGTAAAAACGGTGGATACCTATAAAACACGGTTAATGGAAAAACTGGGATTGAGCAAAAAAAGCGAGCTTGTGGAATATTCATTGAAACACGGCTTGCTGTCCACTAAAGACATTTAAGAAGTCGCTAATTT
>CAZKCR010000210.1:0-3397 GCA_964551055.1 uncultured Anaeromusa sp.
GTTTTCACTTTATAAAGTTGAATAATGGTTTCAAAAGTAGTATAATACGGACAATATAAAACATTCTATAATTTGTGCAAGGGAGCGGCAAAAAAATGGGCGCAAAGAATAGCACTTCATGTTCAAGACGAAATTTTTTACGCCTCTGTGGTCTGGGGGTAACGGCAGGAGCTATAGGAAGCGCTGGCTGCGGCCATGAAGCGGTAGGCGGGCGCGGCTGGCTGCCGGCGCAGTATCGGCAGCCAGCGACAGCCTTGGCGGCCTTGCGGGGCCGCGTGTCCTTGGAAGAAGACGATCCGGCTTTGTGCCGTGATGACCGCAAATGCATTCTTTGCGGTCAATGTCTGCAGGTATGTCGGGATGCGCAGAGTGTATACGGCCAGTATGAGCTGCCTGTGCGAGATGCGGCTATTTGCGTGCATTGTGGTCAGTGCGCTCTTTTTTGTCCGACCGGAGCGATCCGGGAAAAGGACGATACAAAGCGTGTTCAAGAAGCGCTGGCGGATAAAAACCGGCAAACTGTGCTTCAATTGGCGCCAGCGACGCGCGTGTCTCTGGGAGAAGCTTTTGGTCTTGCGCCAGGAAGTATCACGGCGCAACAGCATGTAGCCGCCTGGCGGCAATGCGGTGCGACGGCGGTATTTGATACGGCTTTTGCGGCGGACGTGACAGTATGGGAAGAAGCGGCTGAATTTCAGCAGCGTTGGGAGAAAGGCTCTCTGCCGCATTTTACGTCCTGCTGTCCGGCGTGGGTGAAGTTTTGCGAGTATTTCTATCCCCAGTGGTTGCCAAGGTTGTCTACAGTCAAGTCGCCGCAGCAGATACTGGGCACGTTGCTTAAGTCGGAGTATGGTCAAAAATATGGCTTGCGGGCTAATGATGTGTTTTCTGTCGCTGTAATGCCTTGTACTGCGAAAAAGTTTGAATGCTTGCGGCAAAAAGAAGCAGCCGGGTTGCAGGCGGTAGATGCTGTGCTGACCGTGCGGGAAGCGGCGGCTTTATTTCAGCGTCAGGGCGTGGCTGTACCTGTGTTGGCGCCGAGTGAATTTGATGCTCCCTTTGGCGTAGCCAGCGGCGGCGGCCGCATTTTTGGGGCTCGAGGCGGCGTGAGCGAAGCTGTGGTACGCAGCCTTTGGCTTCAGAGAGCAGGAGGCGCGTTA
Organism: uncultured Anaeromusa sp.; assembly: GCA_964551055.1. Lineage (GTDB taxonomy): Bacteria > Bacillota > Negativicutes > Anaeromusales > Anaeromusaceae > Anaeromusa. The sequence continues at coordinate 1,161 of CAZKCR010000210.1, forward strand.
CCGTCTGCGGCGTTGCAGTGGCGCCAGCGAGAGGATTTGAAAGGGCTGCGGGAAGCCGAGCTGGCTTTGCCGGAAGGCAGAACGCTTCGCCTGGCGGCAGCGCAGGGACTAGGGCAAGCGCGGGCCATGATGGAAGCGCTGCAAAGCGGACAAGGGAGCTGGGACTTTATTGAAGTGATGGCTTGTCCCGGAGGCTGTGTTGGCGGTGGTGGTCAGCCGTTAAGCCAATTGCCGCCTACCGAAGAAGGGCGGCAGGCGCGCGTTGCCGCCATGCGGGCGCAGGATCGGCAGGATTTGCGTTCCAGCCATGAAAGCCGGGACGCTCGGAATGTATATGAATCATTTTTAGGCGAGCCGTGTGGCGAAAAAGCGGAAGCATTGCTGCACACATCATTTCAAGATCGACAGCAGGCGTTTGCTGCTAAAGCGCAGCCGGAAAGGAGGCTATGATGCCGAAAAGCGTATTAGTAGATATAACGCGCTGTATTGGCTGCGGAGCCTGTACGGTGGCATGTAAGCTTTGGAACGGCCTATCTTACGATGAGCAGGTTCCCCATAGCGGTTCCAAGGCGCAACTAAACGAGCGCAATTGGACAATTTTGGAGAAACGCCAGGTAAACGGGAGTCAGCGGCGGTATGTAAAAAAGCAATGTATGCATTGCCTGGAACCAGCTTGTGTGTCAGCCTGCTTTTCGAAAGCGTTGCAGCGGGATGAACGCGGCGCGGTCATTTATCATCCGGAGCTGTGCGTAGGCTGCCGATATTGTATGGTGGCCTGTCCTTTTGAAGTGCCAAAGTATGAGTGGGGCAAGCAAATCCCGCTGGTGGCTAAGTGCCAGTTTTGCGCGTCCAAACTGGCTGCGGGAGAAGCGCCTGCTTGTACTGGCGCTTGTCCGACACAGGCTCTCTTATACGGAGAGCGTTCAGCGTTGTTGGCGGAGGCGCATCGGCGCTTGCAAAATGGCTCTTATGTGCCGTACGTATATGGCGAAAAAGAAATCGGCGGTACAGCCTGGCTGTATCTGTCGGATGTGCCTTTTGCACAGCTTGGTTTTCCGGAAAAGTTGGGCGAAAAAAGCCTGCCTGCATATACGCAGGGGTTTTTGTCGCAGACGCCATGGCTGGCTGTGGGCTGGGGCGGCTTTTTGGCAGGCATGTCCTGGTATACGCGGCGCCGGAGACGTTTGAAAAACGAAGACAAGGAAGGCGGCGAGGAAGATGAAGGTTAACTTGTTTGGCTGGAATTTTACAGTGACGCCTGCGCGGTACTTTCTGACGGCGGTTGCGCTCTTGGGGGTTATTGTCATTGTTTTCCGGCTGGTTACTGGGATGGGCGCTGTGACGAATCTCAGCGATGAGTGGCCCTGGGGGCTTTGGATTGCATTTGACGTTTTGACTGGCGTTGCTTTGGCTGGCGGCGGCTATTCGACGGCGCTGATTGTGCATATTTTGCATCAAGACCGTTACTATCCCGTAGCCCGGGGGGCTATGCTGACATCTCTTCTAGGTTATTTATTGGTCATGGCCGGACTTTTTTTGGACATCGGCCAATGGTTTAATTTCTGGCGGCCCTTTGTTTCCTGGGGACATGCGTCGGTACTGTTTGAAGTTTTTTGGTGTGTTTCTATTTACACGAGCATTCAGTTTCTGGAGTTTGGCGAAGTGGTTACCGAACGTATTGGCCGAAAATGGCACCTGTATTTCAAAAAGATGATTCCTGTGCTGATGATTATCGGTGTCGTGCTGCCTACGCTGCATCAATCCTCTTTGGGGGCGCTTTTTTTGATTGCTGTCCATAAGGTGTACCCTTTGTGGTGGTCAGAATGGCTGCCTGCGTACTTTTTGCTGTCGTCCTTTTTTGTGGGGCCGGCGATGGTGTGTGTGGAATCCATTTTGTCAGGCCGGGTATTTCGTCATCCGGTGCCGCTTCATGTTTTGCGCGGTCTAGCTTATATTGGCGGCGTGATGATGTTTTTGTACCTGCTGTTAAAGGTGCATGATTTTACGGTGCGTGGCTTGTGGCCGCTGGTATTTCAGGGGAACTTGCAAAGCTGGTTTTTTCTTTTCGAAATGGGACTGTGTCTTTGTGTGCCTTTGGGCATTCTTTTTACGCTTTGGGGACGAACGAAGAACGGTCTTTTGACTTATGGCGTACTAACCAGTCTAGGGGTCATCATGAACCGGCTGAATACGGCGATTACCGCGATGGTCATGGAAGGGAAAAGCTTGTATTTTCC
>CAZKCR010000211.1:0-3381 GCA_964551055.1 uncultured Anaeromusa sp.
TGCTCCCGATTTTCCAGTTCAAACTCGGCAAAAGATACATCCGCATTAATTTCCCCAAGCCGCTCGGCAAGGCCCTGCTGATACTCCGCCGCCTGCTTTTGCGCAAAGCGTTCCAAGCGCACCGTAGTGGCGCGCAGCTCCTGCGCCAAATCAAAGCCTACTTGTTCCAGCAGCTCCCCTAACGAGTGGCGCAACGCCTTTTTCAAATCCCGCCCGTCATCCCGCAGCACCGCCGGATTAAAGGCCTCTTTGAAGAAATCATTGAACCGCAAAAACACCCGCTGCTTCGCATAGTAAAGCAGCTCTTCCATCTCCTGCTGCAGACTGCAGCGCAGCGTTTGCACGGTCTGCTGCGCCAAAACAGCTGCAATCTCGCCTTGTTCGCTTTCCAATTTGGCCCGCTTTTGTTCTTTCACCGAGACATCCTCGCGAGCGCTGGCAATTAGAGCGCTTACGCGCTGCCCAACGCGGCGCAGCTCGTTTTCGGACGCAGACACCGCCAGGTTGGCCAAATCGTTGGCAATGAAATGATAAAACGCTTCTTCAAATACGGGCATGCCCGAAGGCGCCGCCGTTTTCGCCTGTTTCTCCTTCAACGCATGCAGGCTGGACAAGGCGTACAGATGGGGATTGCGAACGCCGTATTTGACAAGCTGTTCCTGCACATAGGCCATGACCGTTTCTTTTTCTTCTTCGTTGTCCGCCAAATCAATGGCGTTGATGATAAAGAACATTTTATCCAGTTGGAACGCGTCCTTTACCCGCCCCAGTTGAATCAGAAACTCCCGATCCGCTTTGGAGAAAGCATGATTATAGTAGGTAACAAAGAGAATGGCATCCGAGTTTTTGATGAACTCAAAGGCGACGCCGGTATGGCGGGCGTTGATGGAATCCGCCCCTGGCGTGTCTACCAAGGTAATGCCCTTGCGAGTCAAGGGACAGTCATAGTACAGGTCAATCCATTCTACAAAGCAGGATTTTTCCTCTACCGCCACATAGTCGCCAAACTCCGCCATGGTTGTTTCCAGCACAGCCCCCAGTTGCTCGCCAAAGGCGGCATAACCGCGCGCAAAAGCCTGCAAGAACGCATAGCTGGTTTTTTCCGCCGCGCCAACCGACGCGCCCTGTCCTAAAGCGGCTGCTTTCTCCCTGGCGTCAGCCAGAGTGGACGCCTGCACTTCAAATAGGCGCAGCGCCTGATTGACATCATCCAGCAGGGCTTGGGCGTCCTTCACCTTGACGCGCACCGTTCCATGAGGGTACAGCTCATTCACCGGCTTAATCTGGTTAATGGCCGCTGTTGTCGGGTTCGGCGAAACCGGCAGCACCTTCTCCCCAAGAAGAGCATTGGCAAAGGAAGATTTACCGGCGCTGAACGCCCCGAAAAGTGCGACCGTAAAGCCTTTATGCTCTAAGCGCGCCGCCTTCTCCTCCAGTTCCCTGGCCAGCTTAGCAAAACCAGGCAAAGCCTGAACTAGGTTCGCCGTCTCCTTGAGATTGCTTGCGGTCTGCTTCATCCTGTCCGCCGCCTCAATGGCTGCCGCTTTTTTCTCGGTTACTTTAGGCATGGTTTGGACGCGAGGCGGCGCTTTTTTAACCAGTTCCACCTGTCCGGTTTGCGGCGAAACAACGTCAAATTCCTCTTCGTTCTGTGCCAGCAGGCAAAACGCTTCTTCTGAAATTTCCTTCGCTTGGCTAAGCAGCTTATCCGCTTCCGCCTGCGCCAGCTTAGCGGCGGCTTCCTGTTTTTTCAGCTGTTCCAGGGCGGCAATATAACGCTCCAAACCGGCTGATTTTTGCGCCAGCCGCACCTGCAGCGCAGCAGTACGCTCTTGGAGCGCCTCCAGGATATCGACTTCCAGAGAAGCCAGATTTCGTTTCACTGCAAGTTTAATTTCGTTAGCCACGCTCTCCGTATAATTGATGACCGATTCTCCGGAAAGGCGGGCGCCCGGCTTTACCGCGCCCACTAGCGCTTCCTTGGCCAAAGGCGCCGTAAACTGCTGCGCCCTTGCGAGCAATTCCTTGTCTTCCAAACGCCGTTCTTTTAAGAAACGCCCCAGGAACTCGCGCAGATGCCATTCTAGTTGTGATTTTATCTTTTCCAGCACGCCCTGGTAAAAAAGCTCCAACCGGGTTTCCCGTTCCGCCTCTGTTTTCTGCTTGGTAAACAAAAAACCAACCTTAAAACCCGCCTGGCAGGCTTCCAAATAAGCTTCCGCCAGCGCCCGCGTCTCAAAGGGCATCAAATAGGCATTCTGCATAATTTTGCTGACTTCCAGGTCAAACTGACTCTCTGCTTTTTCCAGACCTTCGCCCAATAGGTTCTTTTCCGCCAGCAGTTTGTCATAGTTCGCCAGCAGTTCCTCTTGCTCCGCCGCCGATAGCTCGCCCAGAACCTCCCTGGCCGACTGTAATTTGTCTTCGCCTTTTTTCCGCGCCGCCGTTAGATGATCCCCAACGATTTTTTGCAGGGAATGTAACACCGATTGTAGCAGCAGCGTGTCTTTCGCCTGCAGCCGCTCCGCCAAAAAGGCCTGCAGCGCCGGAAACTGATTATGCGCATGTTCATCGCTTTTGAGCGACGTATAAAAGATATGCGTCGCCTTAACGCCCCAGGAAGCAAAGGAATTTACCACGCTGGCCTGAAAATCGGCAAAGGAAAGCTCCTGCTCGGAATGCTTGTCCACCTGGTTAATGACTAGGCAAACCTCTTTGCCCGCTTCCGTCAGTTCTTTGGTGAACATAAAATTCAATTCGGACTGCACATGATTATAGTCCATAACATAAAAAATCAAATCCGCCAGATGAATGGCCGACTCCGTCGCAATGCGATGCGCATCGTCCGCCGAATCAATGCCTGGCGTATCCAGAACCACCACTTGCGGCGGCAGCTGGCAATCGGCCTGACTGAGTTCAATCTCCTGAATTTGGTCGCCGTCTTTGCAATACTGCTTCACCAGCTCGTAATCATAAGGCGCCAAATACATGCGCGGCTTTTCGTTCTTGAAAAACACCTTGGCGTACGCTTCGCCCGCCTTGACCTTTACCAAATTGGCACTGGTCGGGATGGGGCTTGAAGGCAGCAGATTTTCACCGATTAAACGGTTGATAATCGTAGATTTTCCCGCTGAAAAATGGCCGCAAAAAGCAATGGCAAACTCTTGCTGTGCCAACTTGCCCGCCAGCTGTTTTATTTTTGCCGCATTCTCAGAGTCCTGATGAGCCAATACATAGTCATAAGCCGCTGCCAGCTTTCCTTTTAAGGTCCGCAGGTCTGCTGGACGGTTCATAGTTTGAAGCATGTGCAAATTCCCTTCATACGCTAAATAGAATACTACAGTACGTTTATTCTATACGAAAATCGGATATTTGTAACTA
>CAZKCR010000212.1:0-3344 GCA_964551055.1 uncultured Anaeromusa sp.
AACCCTTCCCGATCCGCTTGACGGCTCATAGCTAAGTACATGCCCACTTCGGTGCATTCGCCTGCAAAGTTCATTTTCAGGCCTTCAATAATTTCCGGGTCTACCCCTGCAGCTACGCCAATGCGATGCTCATCTGCCCAATTCATAGCGCCTTCTGCTTTTTCAATAAATTTCGCCGCCGGCGCTTTACAGGTCGGACAGATTTCCGGAGCCGCATCTCCCTCATGAACATACCCGCAGATGGTGCAAACAAATTTTTTCATTTTTAGTTCCTCCCTTTATTTTAAATAATAATTATCCGTTGACATCAACTATATTATCACTGTATTTTCTATTTGACAAGGGTCTTTTTATTTTTCGCAAAAAAGCTTTCCCTCCCCATGCTCATTTGGCGCTCCCTAACGAGTTGAAGAGAATGCCGGCGACAATGATCACCAAACCCGCCAGCCCCAACAACGACGGCCACGCATCACCCAAAATCAGACAGCCTCCAAAAAGCGCAAAGACCACCTCTCCCGCCTGGGTCGCCTCAACGACCGCCAAGGCATGCGGCTGCTGACGAACCAAATCGGTTGCCCTGAAAAACAGCCAAGTTGCAATTACCCCTGAAGACAGCGCCACAATAAATGACTGTACCGCCTGGGATATCCCAAACCACCCGTCAAAATAAACGGCGGTTCCGGACAACAAGGCCCAGCCAGGCAAACTGCACAGCGTCATGCCATAGATGCGCTGTAAAGCAGAAAGCGTAGCACCGCAAACACGCATCATCATCCGATTGCCCAGCGGATAGGCGGCAGCCGCCAGCAAGATCGCCGCTAATGCTCCCAGTGGCAGCGAGGTTTCCTGTCCTTGACCAATCTCGGATTGTAGCAAATATACTCCACCTAACACCATCAGTGATACCATGATACCTTTGCGCGGAAAAGGCTCACCCCAAAAGACAGCCAAAACAGCACCAAGAACGATAGTAACCTGCCAGAGCCCCGCAATAAGCCAAGACTCGCCATAAGCAGCTGCATAGGTCAAAGGCGCATAAAACAAGCCGAAACCAACTGTACTCCATAGCAGCCATTGTCCCGGCTTCTGAAAAATATGATCATGTACGGCCTTTTTTTCAGGCCGCCGCAGCAAGCCCCACAACAACGGCGCCATAAACCAAAATCGCAGCGAAGCGCTCCACAGCCAACTGCCGCCCTCCAAATCCATACTGCGATTCAAGATAAACGTCACCGCAAAAAACAAGGACCCTGCAATACCCAATAACACTGGATGATTCATGCTGCATCTCCTACTGCTTCATTTGCATCAGTATTTTTACATACAAAAACGTCTTCAATAACCTTTTTTATTTCGGAATAAAAGTTCGACGCCTATTTACTTTTCCCTTTCCTCTTTTACAACTATTTTCCCAGTTGAATCTTGATTTATTTCCAAACCGCCAATGCTCAAAAGAAGGAAAATTCCAACTTCATGTATAAAGTATGTTGCAAATCCCATTCTATAAAGAAAACCGCTTTTGCCAAGAGCCGCAAGCGCTGAAAAAGGAGGTACTTTATGGCCAAGGGAGATCAGCTTGACATTATTCTGTGCGACCCAGGTTTAACCTGGGATGACTGGGAAACTCTAGGCAGCATTTTCGAACTCACCAATATCAACCAAGTTTCTAAACTAGAAAAGCGAGAAATGATCAACCGCGAACTCCGCCACGCATATGGCAATACGGCGCTTAACCTCTTTCGCAATAGTTATGAGCCGGATTATGAAGAAATCGTACGCAAAACGGCAATGATATTGGATTTAAACGAGAAAGCGCCTCTACAAACAGCTACCATAGCGCAAATAGAAGAATTCATCGTACTTGAAATACTAAGCCGTCTTAAAACACAAATTATTAAGGAAAGCGGCCTCCACGCCTGGCATGATATTGAGGATTCCGTGGACTCGGAAGTACAAAAATATCTTATTGCCGGCAAATGCCCTTCCTGCATAACCAGCCGTTTTAAAGCCCTGCGCGGCCCCGCCTTGCTGGCTGCACTACTAGCCGGGCGCATGGCGGGACTCCCTCAATATGTAGCAGCCAGCGAATTAATTTTAGCGTTAGCTCAACGCTTTGGCTTTCCGGATCTGCCAATGGCCGGCTCTCTTCTAGAACGGGCGATTGCCTCTCTTTTTGGGCCTCTCGGCTGGACCGCTTCATTTTTCTGGCTTGGCTTAGATATGGGGGATACAAACTGGAAACGAGTCATTCCCGCTGTATTTGTAATTGCCGCCTTGCGCAAACGGCTCCACCACCATCTCAACCCTGCTGTATTCCAAGATCGTTATCAAGCCCCAGAATAACAAGTGTAATTTTTACTATTTTTTTATACCGCTCCAACCAAAAACACTCTATAATCAAAAAGAAGAAACAAGGAACCGCTGCTTCTTGAACAGCGGTTCCTTACTACTATTGAGGTGAAGCGCATGAATATTGCTTTCTTTCTTATCACTAAAAAGGACACTGTTTATCTGCCTTTTCACAGCACCATGCGCCAAGCGCTGGAAAAAATGGAGTTCCATCATTACACTGCGATTCCGCTTGTAGATGAAGACGGAAAATACGCCGGCACGCTCACCGAAGGGGACTTACTGTGGAAAATGAAAAACACACCATCCCTCACCTTCGCCGACACAGAGCATATATGGATAAAAGACATACCGCGCCGCATGGTAAATACCCCCATCCACATTAACGAAGAGATGGAAAACCTGCTTTCGTTGGCGATCATGCAAAATTTCATTCCTGTCGTCGATGATGATGATGTATTTTGCGGTATTATTCGCCGCCGGGAAATCATCGAGTATTTTGCCCGTCAGCCCCTGCCTTCTTCCTAGCCTGGTTTCGCGCAAGCAATGCTTTAGAGGTCATCGCCTCGCTTTGCCAGTACACTGTTCTATACAGAGTTTAACCACGGTTGTTGCAGAGCCGGCGTTTTTTATGTAAGCCAGCCCTTTTTCTTTAAAGTTGCTTGCATATTTTTCAATAAACGCTTCTAGAGCTGCTTCTTTTTCCTCAGCCGTCACTTCGATCGCTTTCCCTAAGGCAATAACGCTCTCATAATTCGTCGTAAATTGTTCCGGCAGCACCTCTGTATCTCCTACTATGCAAAAAGCTGCGCGCGAATTCTGTCTCACCAAATCAAGCTTCAGCCCCTCTGTAGCGCTGTGAAAATACAAGGCGTCCCGAAAATAAACAAAACTTAACGGCACCCCATACGCTTGGTTGTTTGCATCCACCAGCGATAACACGCCATAGGCGGCTTTATGCAAAAGCTCCTTTATATCCTTCTCTCCCAACTGCC
>CAZKCR010000213.1:0-3329 GCA_964551055.1 uncultured Anaeromusa sp.
AAAAGCGAAATTACGCCTTAAGAGAAACAGAGCGGTTTTCTAAGGGGGCTAGGCTTATGCGAGATGCCTGGAACGAAGTAGAAGGATACGGCTTGACGGCAGCAGAAGCGGCAAAACGTTTGGCGGCAGAGGGTGCTAACGAACTTCCGGCAGAGCGGGAGCGGACCTTGGGCGCCATTGCCTTTGAGGTCGTTAAGCAGCCGATGTTTTTGATGCTCCTGGGCGGTGGCGTGATTTACTTATGTTTGGGCGATTCTCGCGAGGCCATGCTGCTTTTGGGCTTTGTGGTCTTGGTAATGGGAATTACGCTGCACCAAGAGAGGCGGACCGAGCGAGCCTTGGGACGTCTGCGGGATCTTTCAAGTCCCCGGGCGCTGGTTTTGCGCGACGGTCAGGCGGTGCGTATTGCCGGACGGGAAGTGGTACGCGGCGACGTGGTGCTGCTGACGGAAGGAGACCGTGTGCCGGCTGACGGCAAGCTGCTGGCGGCGACGCATTTATTAGTGGATGAAAGCTTGCTTACAGGAGAAGCCGTACCTGTAGATAAACAGCCCTGGTCGGAAGCGGACGGAGCTCCTTGCGCGGTAGGGGAGCAGCGTTCTTGCGCTTATGCTGGTACGCTGGTTATTCAGGGGCGAGGCGCGCTGGAAATTTTGGCGACAGGAGGGCGCTCTGAGATGGGGCGCATTGGTCAGTCGCTGCAGGAAGTAGCAGAAGCTAAAACTCCGCTGGAGCGTGAAGTAGCCCGTCTGGTAGTAGTGCTGAGTTTTGTGGGGCTTTCCCTATGTTTGGTGATGGTGCTGGCTTTTGGCTTCTTCTGGGATGAATGGCTGCGAGGCATTTTAGCCGGTATTACTTTGGCCATGGCCATGCTGCCGGAGGAATTCCCGGTAGTAATGACTGTGTTTCTGGCTTTTGGCGCTTGGCGTATGTCAAAAAGGCAGGTGCTGGCCAGAAGGATGGCTGCTATCGAAACGTTGGGTTCAGCTACGGTTCTTTGCGTAGATAAGACTGGGACGTTGACGCAAAACCGTATGTCCGTGCAAGCCGTGTATGCAGCAGGCGAGGTGTTTGCGCTGCAGGATGAAACCCAGCCGTTGCCGGAAGCGGTACACGAAGCCGTAGAATACGGTGTTTTGGCAAGCCGGCGGGATCCTGTAGATCCAATGGAACTGGCATTTCGCCGTTTGGGTGAGAAGTGGCTGCCGGCGACAGAACACTGGCATGAAAATTGGGAACTTTGTCGGGAGTATCCGCTGTCAGCGGAATTTTTAGCGGTGACGCAGGTTTGGCTGGATGATGCCGGACGGCAGGTAGTAGCATGTAAGGGCGCTCCCGAAGCTGTGTTGACGGCGTGTTCTCTGACGGAAGACGAGCGCAGAGAAATTCAAGCGGCGGCAGAGCATATGGCTAGTGGCGGTATGCGCCTATTGGCGGTAGCGGAAGCCCTTTGGACCGAGCAAGAACTGCCGGTGCTTGCAAAAAGTTTCCCCTTAATTTTTGTGGGGCTGGTTGGCTTGCATGACCCTCTGCGCCCTGGCGTACCGGAAGCAGTGGCGCAGTGCCGACAGGCCGGGGTGAGAGTGATCATGATGACCGGCGACTATGCGGGAACTGCCAGAAATATTGCCTTGCAGGCGGGCTTGGCGGAGAGCCCGGAGGTGCTCAACGGTACGCAAGTGGCTGCAATGAATGAAACGGAGCTGAAGGCGGCGGTGCAACGAACGCAAGTCTTTGCACGCTTGATCCCGGAGCAAAAGCTGCGCTTGGTTCGGGCGCTGCAGTCTAGCGGTGAAGTGGTGGCGATGACCGGCGACGGCGTGAATGACGCGCCGGCTCTGAAGGCGGCCCATATCGGCGTGGCTATGGGCGGGCGGGGGACGGATGTGGCGCGGGAGGCGGCTTCGCTAGTATTACTGGATGATAATTTCACATCTATTGTCGGTGCTGTGGCCATGGGACGGCGCATCTTTGATAATTTGTGCAAGGCTATGACTTATATTTTGGCTATTCATGTGCCGATTGCGGGCTTATCTTTGGCGCCGCTGTTTTTGGAGGGAACTTCGGTGCTCTTTCCGGCTCATGTAGCTTTTTTGGAGATGATTATTGATCCGGCTTGCGCTATTGTTTTTGAAGCGGAAGCGTCAGAAGACAATGTGATGCAGAGGCCGCCTCGGGCGGCGGAGGCTTCTTTGCTCAACCGGGACATGCTGGGCAGCGGGTTGCTGCAGGGGGCGGGAGTGCTGCTTTCGCTGTTAGGGCTTTTTCAGGTCATTTTATGGCTGGGGCGTGATGTAGGAGAGGCTCGCACGCTGACTTTTATAGCGCTGGTCTTTTGCAATTTGGCCTTGATCTTCAGCAATCGATCTTTGCAGGGGCGGCTGTTGGAAACACATGGCCGTAACAGTACTCTGGGCTGGATGGTGGTGGGCACGCTACTGTTGCTGGGGCTGGTGTTGTTTACGCCGGCCCTGCAGGATATGTTCCGCTTTGTGCCGGTTCATGCCAGTGATTTGCTGCTTTGTCTGGCTGCCGGTGTGATCAGTGTTGGCTTTTCCGGTCTATTGCGCCGCTGGTGGAGCTGGAGGCAGAGAGCGGCCGAACGGAAGGGAACATGATTTTGGGAAAATAAGGCAGGTCTTTGCAGGGCGAAAGCGAATAGAAGAACTTATGTAGAATAGCAGAAAGAGCAGGAGGGACGGCATGCTGGAGAAATTGGATTTGAGTAAAAAAATAGCCAAAGACGTATATAATGAAAAAATGACTGAACTGCGCTTGCGTCTGGGAGAATTGCAGCGGCAGGCCAAAGACCAGGAACTGCCTGTGGTTATTGTTTTTGAAGGCTGGAGCGCTTCTGGTAAGGGGCGCTTGATTAATGAGCTGCTGCAGGCTTTGGATCCGCGCGGCTTTAGCGTCTTTGCCATGGATGAACCGACGTTGGAAGAAAAAGCGCGGCCTTTTTTGCGTCGGTACTGGGTGCGTCTGCCTGCAGACGGACGTATTGCTATTTTTGATCGTTCTTGGTACCGGGCGGTTTTAACGGATCGAGTATTGGACGAGGGAAATCGCCATCATTGGCAGCAAGGCTATCAGCAGATTAATTCTTTTGAAAAACAGATTGCCGATCATGGCACGCTGGTGCTTAAGTTTTTTCTTCATATTAGCAAAGGCGAGCAGAAAAAACGTTTTAAAAATATGGGGAAAAACAATGCTAATCTCTGGCGGCTTCACGAATCGGACCATTGGCAGCATGCCCATTACGAGGAGCTGGGCGTGGCCATTGAAGAAATGCTGGAGAAAACCGATTTTTCCCATGCTCCTTGGACGTT
>CAZKCR010000214.1:0-3286 GCA_964551055.1 uncultured Anaeromusa sp.
GTTTCTAAGGCCAGTTGGGGACGATTATTTTCCTGACTAAGATGAGCCAGAAACACTTCGGTCTGCTTTTTTTTCGGCAGCTTCGCCAAAAGCCAAGCCGCTGCGTCGTTGGACAAATGGCCTCGGTTGCTCAAAATACGCTGTTTTAAGTGCCAGGGATAGCTGCCGCCTTCCAGCATGTTTACGTCATGGTTGGCTTCCAGCACCAATATATCCGAATACGCCAGCGCCCGCACTACGGTTTCCGTCGCAAAGCCCAAGTCGGTCGCCACGCTGCATTTCACGTCATGATGAAAAAAATTAAAGCCTACCGGATCCGCCGCATCATGCGAAATCGGAAAGGTGTGAATATCCACGCCGCCGATATGTAGGCGCTCCGGCAGGTCCCGGCAACAGGACGCCTCCATTTTATCCTTGCCCTTCATCGCCTGCCACGCTGCCGGTCGGGCGTACACAGGCACGCCGTGCCGCCGCGTCAAGGTTCCCAGCCCCAGCACATGGTCGCGATGCTCATGCGTCAACACCACGGCGTCCAGCTCGGACACCGCTACGCCGATGGATTCCAGGCCTTTTTGAATGCGCCTGGCGCTGATGCCTGCATCCACAAGCACCTTGGCTCCGCCCAGGGCGACGTACGTAGCATTCCCCGTACTGCCGCTGGCCAGTACATGCACCTGCGCGCTCATAAGAACACCCCGGCGGCTACAATCTTCTCGCGCACCGCCGCACCTACGTCAGGCCGCAAGGCTTGCACCAGAAGTTCCGCAATTTCCGCTAACCGCTGTTGCGATTTCGCTTCAAAGCGGAGCGTAAACAAAGGCTCCGTCACCGAGGCGCGAATCATACCCCAGCCGTCGGCAAATTCCAAACGCACGCCATCAATCCGGTTAGGTTGGTAGGCTGCCAGCTTGGCTGCCGCCTCATCCAAAAGCGCATCCTTGTCCGCCCCGGTATAGGGAACGCGAATATCCGGAGTCAAGGGATAGCGGGGTATTTCACTCACTAACGAGGACAACGCGCCATGGCTGGCTACAAATTCGCAGACTTTGAGTCCTGCAAACATGCCGTCGTCATAGCCCAGCTCGGACAGAAAGAAATGACCGCTGATCTCACCGGCAAAAAGGGCCTGTTCCTCTAAGAAGGCTTGTTTGCTGAAAGTATGCCCCGCCCGGGCCATAACGGCTCGGCCGCCCGCTTGCGCCACTGCTTCCGGCACCACCATAGAGCATTTTGCGTCATAAATGATCGCGCCAGGCCCTTTTTGTTCCAGATAGTGCCTCGCCAAAAGCACCATGATCAAATCGTTATCAATGGCGGCTCCTGTTTCATCAACAAAGCCTACGCGATCACCGTCGCCGTCAAAGGCTACGCCCAGCGCCGCTTGATGCTGCCGCACGGCTTGTCCCAAAGCGACAAGATTTTCCGCTAACGCCGGGTTAGGCGCACGTCCGGGAAAATTCCCGTCGGCCTCGCAATATAGATCGACTACCTCATACCCCAAAGAACTATATAACGCAGGTGCAAACGGCGCGGTCGCCCCGCAGCCTGCGTCGACAACTACTTTCAGTTTTCCTGGGGCGGCTTTGGCGGCGGTATCCTGCAGATAGGCGTCGGCTACATCCCAGCTTTCCAGCGAACCCTCTGCACGCACGCATGCTTTCTCCCCAACCAAAGAGGCAATATGAGCTACCTCTTCTTCTCGCACCGGCAGCGGTCCCAAGACCAGCTTAAAGCCGTTATAGGGCGCCGGATTGTGACTGGCGGTAATCATAACGCCGCCTTCAGCTTCACTTTGACGCAGCGCATAATAAAACACCGGCGTCGCCACCGTGCCAATGTCCAGCACCCGGCAGCCGGAAGCCGCCAGTTCTCGACATAAAATCGGCTTTAAACGCGGCGTAGACAGACGAATATCGCCGCCGACCACCACGGTTTTTCCGGTTAACATCACGCCCAACGCTCTGGCAATATCCGCCACTGTCGCGTCGTCTAAATCCCTATCGGCAATGCCGCGAATATCGCAGGCATGATAAATGTTGTGCTTCATGAAGACTCCTTCTGTAATGCTTGCATAATAGCCACGCCCGCACTGGCGCCAATACGGTCGGCGCCGGCGGCAATCATCGCCTGTACCTGCTCCAGCGTACGAATGCCGCCGGAAGCTTTAATCTGTGCAGCATCTCCTACGGTCCGCCGCAATAGTTGTATATCTTCTACTGTAGCACCACCGCTGCCAAAACCTGTAGAGGTTTTTACAAAATGTGCGCCCCCCCTAAGAGCCGCCAGCGCCGCTTGGCATTTTTCATCATCATCCAGATAGCAGGTTTCCAAAATGGCTTTAACAATTTTACCTTCCGCCGCCTCTACGACACTATGCACATCGTTGGCCACCGCATCCCATTGGCCGCTCTTCGCCGCCCCTAGGGAAATGACCATATCGATCTCATCCGCCTTGCATCGCACAGCTTGGCGCGTTTCTTCCTCTTTTACCCAAGTCAAGTTAGCACCTAAAGGAAATCCCACGACAGTAGCCACCTTGACACCGCTTCCTGCCAAAAGATGCGCCGCTAAATCCACATAGACCGGATTGACGCATACGGCGGCAAAAGCATACATTGCCGCTTCTTCGCACAGATCCCGGATATCCTCGGGAGTCGCCGTCGCCTTAAGCAAGGTATGATCAATATAGGAAGCCAAATTCCGCATGGTAATTCCTCCTTTTCACTTTGACGATATTCTTTTATTTTACCAGAGGCAAGCAAAACAGAAAAGCCGTCCTTCGCAAGAAGGACGGCTCGCAAAGCGAACTATAAAGAAATAGTGCGATGATGCAATGCGTGAGTGCGATTAGTTGCGCGCTTGCGCTTGCTGTTTTTTCTGGCAGGCCGGGCACAAGCCGTAAAAATAGAACTGCTGGCCGGTCAAAACATAGTCAGTTTTATCGCTGACCTGTTTCACAAAAGCGTTGGCATCAATGTCATGCATGTCATCCACGCGACCGCAATCCATGCAGCGCACATGAGGATGATTTTCTACTGTCGCATCGTAACGGAAGCTGTCTTCGCCTACGTTAAGCACCTGCACCATGCCGATTTCCCGCAAAATTTCGATGGTCTTGTACACAGTGGCCAAGCTCATCGTCGGATAGTGCGGCTGTAATTCGTTGAAAATCGCTTCGGCGCAGGGATGCTCTGTCGTATTAGACAAAACCTGATAAATCGCCAAACGTTGAGGGGTTACTTTGAATCCTTTCTCCCGCAAGAGAGCTGCTACGGAGAAATCCATT
>CAZKCR010000215.1:0-3275 GCA_964551055.1 uncultured Anaeromusa sp.
CGCAGCCGCACCTGACGCAGTTGACCCTGAAGCAACACATCTGTCTCCGCCGCATCTCGAGCCGCCCACCAACGGCCATATTCGCCAAGAGAGCCAAACCAAGCCTTATCTTTGAGAGCCTGCACCAGCCCCTGTTCAAAAGCCATCTTCTCTCCCAACACATTGGGATGAATCAGTACATTCAATAAGCCTCCATAGCGGGCGACCTTTGCACTCAGCACCAGCGCCTTGTCTAGACGCTTATCCATCGGCGAATCCAGCTCGTCTTCAATCGTAATCGGAAATTCATATACTGGCGCCTCGCCTTGGCTGCTCCGGGAATAATTCAGTTGGAACGGACGATGCGTTAACGCCGTATTGGCCGTCACATTCGAGCTGTAGCGATAACCGGTTGCCGCCAAGGCCTGCGGCAGGGCCAAGGGGTTTTGCAGATGTCCCGCCCGGAAAGAGGCCACCGCTACGCCCACCCCCTGTTCTAACAAGAATTTGCTGACTCGCAGCTCGCCCAACACCGTGGCGTTATGAATGGCATATCGACCACTAATAAAAGGCTGATAGGAAGGATAGGCCTCAGCGCCGCTGCCCATAGGCAAATCCGCGAAAATATAGGAATGACAAACGGTGTGGCTGCCCAGCTCCATCCCCAGTTCTGGCAGTTTGCGCAAATACGGCAGGTAGACGTCATTAAAAAAGATTTCATCATAATAGTCGCGAACGTATTTGGTCTGGATGAAGTACGTCCCTCGAATCCCCATGGATTTTTCATATTCCGCATATGCCACGGCATTGACTACCGACTTGGTAAAATCCACGTCATGCGTAAGTAAGACAGCAAGCCCCTTGCCGGACGGAACGGAGCCCAAGAAGACTGCGTTTTTTTCTGCGCTTCGATATACTTCCTTCAGCCACTGCAACAAGACATCCAGCGATGGTTCATATTCATTCACATAACTGCGCGCGCTGCTCTCGGCGCGGCTGTTATAGCCTGTCAAAAGCCAATGTCCCAAATCCAAACCTACTGCATACGCCGCCCCGCCGCCGTAATCCTTGCGAATAATGGCCGCCTTGCCGTCTTCATACGCCGCTACCACTTTCCCTGTAGGAAAAAGAAAGCTGTACGTTCCCAAGACGACTTCCGGCGTACTGCCATTAATGGTCAGCGAAGCTTCACGGGTATCGTCCAAGGACCAAGACAACGCTCCTTTTTGAAAGGCCAGACTTTTTTGCTGCCGTGAAGGAATAGCTTCGGTAAAACCAAACAGACTTTTCATGGAATTAGCCAACGGCTGCACCGCTACCAGGGTACCGCCGCTTTGCACATGCTGGGACAACGCCGCCACCGCTTCTGACGAAACCGTACCACCGGAAATCATGGGGTACGCCAGAATCGCTTTGTGACGCAAGGCTTCCCGGTAATCTTTCGTCATCCGAAAGGGAATGCCAGCACTCTTTAGGCCATGCGCCAGCCCCAGCCAATCCGAATTAGGGTCGGTCACCAACACAGCCAAACGACTGCTTTCTCCCTGCGTATAACGGCCCCAACTGTCTTCCACTGACGCCACTACACTGGCACTGACCGGCCCTACCACCCCAGGAGCTACGTATAAATCAGCGGCTTCCACTCGAAAGGAACCTGAATTGTCAATTTGACGCGGTTGTTTGGGATCGCTGGGGCCCACCTGCCCGTAGGCCGCCGCAGTACTTAAGCCAAAAACCCAACAAAAAGAGCAGAGTACCGCGACTTTAAGAAATTCTTTCATCGTATCCTCCTTACGGCCATGGCCGATACTGAAAATCATGAATCACAACTTCCACATTTTTCCCGTTCTGCGGCTGCCGCCCTCCATAAAGCCACAAATTCATGCGCACTTGCAGATAGCGCCGCTCAAAAAGCGCTTCTCCTAAAACCGGCTTCTGCGGATAGCGCCAGCGAGCAAAAATAGCTTCCTCGTCACTGCGGTGCCCGTATTGACCTGTAAAACGCAATTGCTCCGGCAGCCACTCGATCCGATAGGTGCTATAGCTTCCTTCGGGAAGTGAAAATTGAAAGGGCTGCGCCGCATGCCGCTCTTGCCGGTACAGACCGAATAAGCCGTTGGGATTTTGCGCCTTCCCCCAGCGCGCCATCTCCACATCCACCTCTTCTAAGCTGGACGGATGGTAAAGAAATAAGCCCAGCACCACCTGCGGATCCAGCCGATCCAATTCACCAACGACTTGAAAAGAAAAGCTCCCATAGGAAAAATACTCGCGACTAATCACTTCAGCACAATACCAAAGGCCTCTCTTTTCCAGACGCAAATGCAAATCACCAGCTTCATCCACCCAAGCCTGGCGCGAAGACCAATAATTTTTGCCTGGATAATCGTAGCCGTCCTTCACCTGCCATTGATAGCCTGCAAAGAACAACTCCGCCGCCCCCCAAACGCTGCTGGACGGCCAAATTAGCAATACGGCCAAACACGCAAACACCAGCCGTTTTCTCATAGCATTCTCCTTTGCAGATACAAGACGGCAAGCAAGAAGTATTGTGTTGATACAGTTCGCGCCTAAACAGACAGTTCCTGCTCTCCAAGGCCAACTTGACAGCACACCCCTTACGCAAAGACTGCGAATTCCGCAAATTTTCAACAAAGTCTTTTATGAGTCTTCTATTTTTGCTATGATAGATATGGATAGATCTAGGCAAAGGAGACTTGCGACTTGTTACAGAAAGAACAGCAGTCCATAACCCTCTTTACCGTCTTTGTTCTGTCCGGCATTTGGGCCGGCGTCATCTTCTTTACATACCAGGAAAGCCAAGCTGTCAAAGAGGCCTTTTCCGAGCGTCGTTCCCTTTATTACATAGCAGCCACTGTATTCAGCGCGCTGCTGCTTAGCTATGCCATCTACCTGATACGCAGCAAAAAGCAGGCGCTGCTCTTGGCCGAGGCCAAGGAAGAACAGGAACAGCTATTGCGGCTATATGCCAGCAAACTGCCGGATCCGTGTTTCATTATTGCCGAAGACGGCACCTACATGGACATCATCGGCCCGGAAGACAAACTGTTCATTTTCACGGCGGAACAGGCCATCGGACGAAACTTGGGCGATTTCTACCCCCCGCGCGAAGTTCAGGAAGTGTTGGAAGTCATCCGGCACACCATCGAAAGCGGTGAACCTCAGGTAACGGAATATACGCCGCAGTTTCCCTTTGGCGGCACCCGTTGCTTTGAAGTACGCACCTCCCCCATTGACCGCCTTGTAGAGGAAAAAAGAGTGGCCATGATGGTAGT
>CAZKCR010000216.1:0-3271 GCA_964551055.1 uncultured Anaeromusa sp.
GTTGCGGTTGTAAGAGATGAACTAGGAAGTCCGTTGTATTTCGTTTCTACCATTGTTGATATTTCGCAACGCCGCGCTGACGAACTGCGCTTGCGGGTTTTGTCGGAAGCGGTCGAGCAAAGTCCTGTTAGTATTGTCATTACCGATCCCCAAGGCGGGATTGAATACGTAAATCCTATGTTCTGCAAAGTGACCGGTTATGCGAAAGAAGAAGTGTTGGGGCATAATCCTCGCATTCTCAGTTCCGGCAAGATGGGTGACGCTTTTTATCGGAAACTTTGGCAAACAGTGACTTCCCGGAAGATATGGCAAGGGGAGTTTGTTAATCGTCGTAAAGATGGCGGCGAATATTGGGAGAAAGCCAGTATTTCGCCCATTGTAGATGAACAAGGACGGATTTTGCACTATGTCGGCGTTAAAGAAGATGTTACAGAACGCAAGCGCAGTATTGATGAGCGGGAGCATTTGCTGGCGGCGCTGGAGCGACGCGTGCGCGCTTTGCAGTGTTTGGCGACTATTTCCAATGCCATTCAGCAGCAAGAGAAGTTGGAAGACTTATTTTGGGAAGTGCTGCGGGTTTTGCCTGAAGGCTGGCGATATCCGGCGTTGGTGCATTTGGTATATGACGGCGTAGATTATGCGTTTCCTGGTTTTGTACAAACGGCAGATCGTTTGGGAGTGGCCTTGAAGGTAGGCGGCGCGACGAGAGGCTGGGTGGAGATCGTCTATCCCCAAGAACATCCGCGCGCCAATGAGGGGCCGTTTTTGAGGGAAGAACGAGAATTGCTGGAAACCGTGGCGCGTATGTTGGGGCAGAGCTTGCTGCGCCGGGAAAGTGAGGAAAAGCTGCAGCAGGCTCGCGAGGCTGCTATGGAGGCGAATCGGGCTAAGAGTCTATTTTTATCCAACATGTCGCATGAAATTCGGACTCCTTTGAATGCTATCCTTGGCTTTTCGGAAATCTTGTATCGTGATGATGCCATGGGGCGGGAGCAGCGGGAAAAACTACAGATTGTTAATCGCAGCGGGGCGTATTTGCTGGCTCTGATTAATGATGTGCTGGAGCTGGCCAAGATGGAATCCGGGCGGGTGATTTTGCAGAATTCACTTTTTGATGTAAGGCGCTTGGTAAGAGACATGGGCAGCTTATTTCAAGTACGTGTTGATCAGAAGGGTTTGCAGCTTTTGTTGGAAAACGCAGAGCCATTACCGGCTCAGGTTCTGGGAGACGAGGGGAAAATCCGACGTATTTTAGTCAATTTGATTGGCAATGCGCTGAAATTTACGGATCGTGGCTCCATCAACGTCCGGCTGGCTGGCGAGGCGCTGGAGGGGGGGCGCTGGCGGCTTCGGTTGACGGTGAAGGATAGCGGTATAGGCGTCGCTTCAGAAGATCAGGAAGCCATTTTTGGGTATTTTGAACAAGCGTATCACCAGCGGCACGACCGGGGCGGCACTGGGTTGGGGTTGGCTATTAGTCGGGAATTCGCCCGGGCCATGGATGGTGATATTTCTGTAACTAGCCGTCCGGGTGAAGGAGCGGAGTTCTTGGTGACCTTGATTTTGGAGGAAGGAAATTGCCAAGAGGCGATAGCGCCCCAGACGGAATTGGTGGCAGGGCTGCTCCCAGGACAACGAGCGTATCGCATTCTTATCGCTACGCAGGTGGAGACTGATGGGCTTTTGCTGCAAGCTATGCTGGAGCAAGCTGGATTTTCAGCGGCAGTCGTAACTAGCGGAAAAAAATTACTGCAAGAATGTGCTTCCGATGTGGATTTGGTTTTTGCGGATTTGGCGTTATTGCAGGTAGACGGGTATCGGCTTGTTTATGAGCTGCAAGAATGCCAAAGGGGGAGAGAGCTGCCGATTATTGCCGTGTCCGCCGGTTTGGGAGCGGACGAGGTGCAACAGGTATTGCTGCAGCAGGTACGAGCTGTCTTGGGCAAGCCGTTTACTGCGGAGCAAGTGTTGGCTGTGGTTGCGGCGCATACAGGTGCGCAGTATGCATATCAAGAATTGGAAAAAGCGTCGGCCGCTATGTGGAAAGGTCATTGCCGCTTGGCGAAGGGCCTGCGTCAGCAGTTGTTGGCGGCCACCCTTGATGGCGATATAGAGCGTTTGGAGGAACTACTATTGCAGGTAGAAGCGGCAGAGCCATCCCTGGCGGCGTACGCTCGAGAATTGGCTGGTTCGTTTCGTTTGGACGCTTTGGCGGCGCTGTGGGAACAGGGAGAGGAGCAAGGTGATGGAACGAAAAGCTGACATTATGATTGTGGACGATACGCCGGAAAATTTGAAGCTGCTTTCGTTGTTGCTCCGCGAGCAAGGGCACCGCGTGCGTGCGCTGCCTAGCGGCAAGATGGCTTTGGCGGCTATGCGCAACCAGCGGCCGGAGGTGCTGCTGCTGGACATCAATATGCCGGAAATGGATGGCTATGCTGTGTGCGAAACTATGCGCGACGAAGGGATTTTGCAGGATGTAGCGGTGATTTTTGTCAGCGCCTTGTCGGAAACTTTCGATAAAGTTAAGGCCTTTCAATGCGGCGGCGTGGATTATGTGACTAAACCGTATCAGGCAGAAGAACTGCAGGCTCGTTTGGAGACGCATTTAACCTTGAAGCGGTTGCGGGAAGAGGTGCAGCGACACAACCGGGATTTGCGGCAACAAGTAAAAGCCCAATTGGACGAATTGCATCATGCCCAGATGGCTACCATTCTAGCTATGGTTAAACTGGCGGAAGCTCGGGATGATGATACAGGCAAGCATGTGGAACGCATTCGTACGTTTTCAGCCATGCTGGCGGCTGAGGTGCAGCGGCGCGGCCTGCACAGCGAAGTTGATGATTCTTTTGTGGAAAATATCTATAATGCCAGTCCGCTCCATGATGTAGGCAAAATTGCTATTCGTGATGCGATCTTGCTCAAGCCAGGACGGCTGACGCCGGAAGAGTTTGAGGAAATGAAGCTTCATACCGTATACGGAGCGCAGACGCTGCGTCAGGTACGCCAAGAATATCCGCATAATGCTTTTCTGAATATGGGCATTGATATTGCCCAAGCGCATCATGAACGTTGGGATGGCAGCGGCTATCCCGAAGGGTTGTCGGGTGAGGCTATTCCCTTGGCGGCGCGTATGGTGGCGGTGGCGGACGTATATGATGCTCTATGTTCCAAGCGGGTGTACAAGGAAGCGTATTCCCATGAAACAAGTTTGGACATGCTGCGCCAAGGGGCGGGCAACCACTTCGAGCCGCAGCTGATTGAGGCGTTC
>CAZKCR010000217.1:0-3247 GCA_964551055.1 uncultured Anaeromusa sp.
TATTCTAACGCCCGCAGCTGTTCGAGCGATTCGGTTTGCTCCAAGGGCGTCGGCTCCATAGCCGCGTATTCCAGCAAAAAGTCGCGCCGATACCCGTAAAGGCCCAGATGCTTGTATGCTTGAACCAAGCCGGATTTACGGGGAAAGGGAATTAGAGAACGCGAGAAATACAAAGCATAGCCATTTTGATCCATAACCACTTTGACTACGCTGTCCTGCGCCGCCTCTTCCGGCAGCAGGGGCGTACACAAAGTAGCCATTTGCAAATCCGGTCCCTTAGCAAAAGCCGCAGCCAAGGTCTCAATGACTTGCGGCTCTACAAGCGGCTCATCCCCTTGAACATTGATGATAATATCTGCATCAGTACGTTTACGAGCCACTTCCGCCAAACGATCGGTTCCCGTAGGATGAGTGCTAGAAGTTAGCACCGCTTGCCCTCCGAACGCTTCTACAGCTTTTAAAATGCGCTCGTCATCCGTAGCGACCAGCACTTCCTGAATCCCACGAGCTTGGACAGCCTGTTCATAGACATGTTGAATCATCGGCTTGCCCGCCAACAACGCTAGCGGTTTTCCCGGCAGCCTTGTCGATGCATAACGCGCCGGAATCACACATACGGTTTTCATGCTTCTCGTTTTTCTCCTTCCACCACTCGGCGAATGAGCTCTAAGAGTTGTTCATAGCAACCGTCCATAAATCGTAATTCAATTCCCAAAATATAGACTGGCAAAGGACGATCCGAGTGAATAAATTCCGCCGGTATCTTTACCGCATCTTTCTCGGTTGTAATAATGGCTTTAACGTCGGCTTCCACCGCTTCTTGCATAACCTGCTGCATTTCCGCCATAGTGTAGTCATGGTGGTCTTCATACCGAGCGGAAGCAACCACACAGGCGCCGATGTCGGAAATGGTTTGTTCAAAAGAAGAGGGATTGCCAATGGCGGAAAGCGCCATTACCTTAACTCCTGCAATCTCAGAGAGAGGTAATTTTTGGGGAGGACGGCCCTGGTACCATTCCCGTATTTCAATACAATGCCTTGGTTGATGCACGCTTTCAATAATTGCTGCATCTGGATTATATTGATGCACCGTACTCCGGATGATATCCCTTGTATCCGGACTGGACTGATCTACCTTTGTCAATAAACATGCATGGGCTCTATCCAAATGAGCTAAAGGTTCCCGCAAAGTGCCGCGAGGCAACAAATAACGATTGCCAAATACGTTTAGCGTATCAATTAAAACAATATCCAAGTCCCGCATAAGCTGCCAATGCTGATAGCCATCGTCCAAGATAACGACCTGCGCCTTCAACTCTCTAACAGCATATTCCCCTGTAACCGCCCGATTTCGGCCAATCACTACCGGAACGCCTGGTAAATTTTTTGCTAATAAAAAGGCTTCATCTCCAGCTTCACTGGCCGTCATGAAGGTTCGCTTTCCATCGGAAACAAGCCCCACTGTACCTCGCCACTTCGCCCGGTACCCCCGATTTAAAAGCACAACCCGATAGCCCATATCACGAATAATCGCCGCCAACCGTTGCGCCGTCGGCGTCTTGCCAGTGCCGCCCACCGTGACGTTGCCTAAGCTAATAACTTTACAAGGAAGCTTATACCGTTTT
This sequence comes from uncultured Anaeromusa sp., assembly GCA_964551055.1. Classification (GTDB taxonomy): domain Bacteria; phylum Bacillota; class Negativicutes; order Anaeromusales; family Anaeromusaceae; genus Anaeromusa. Next base: position 1,626 of record CAZKCR010000217.1, read on the forward strand.
CGCAAGCCCCAACGATACAAGTCGAGCTTGAAAGTCAGGCCAGCGCCGTAAAGCCAGGAAGAAACACGCAAGAACAGCAGGATAAGATTTCCCAGTATTCCGGTTTCCTTCCCATGTACTAATTGATATAAATATGCCTGAATCGCTTCTCGTTGGCGCATACATGCCCCGCCTTCTCTCGTAGTTGGCTCCGTTCGAAACCTTCGCTATTTTTGCAAAAGTTCCTGCAAATAGCAAATGCTTCGCTGAGAAGCCCCCTTATTTTCGCGGACAATATCCAGCGTCAGCGCTTCCATGCGCTGACGTTCCTTGCTGTCTTGCAGCAAATGCAGCACGGTTTCCGTCAGTTCCTGCGCATCGCAGACCGTACTACACGCTTGTCGTCCAGAAAATAAAGCATACGTTTCTTTAAAGTTAAACATATGAGGACCGATCAAAATGGCCTTGCCATGTGCCGCCGGTTCTAAAATATTGTGTCCGCCATGAGCCACCAGGCTGCCTCCGACAAAAACAACATCCCCAACACTATACATGCGGCCCAATTCCCCAATGGTATCCAAGATAACCACGCCGCCTTGCCCGCCCTGGTTGGCTTCCTGCGTACGACGACGTACAGGCAGTCCCTTAGTTAAGCATAGCTTCACCAACTCGTCCACGCGCAGAATTTCCCGCGGCGCTAAAATCAAGGCCGCTTGAGGATATTGCTTCCGCACTTTTAAAAATGCCGTAAGCAATATTTCCTCTTCACCTGCATGCGTACTGCCGGCAATCAAAATCGGCGCATGTCCTGTAAGAGTCAGTTCTTGCTTCAGCAACTCTCTTTCTTCAGGTGATACATGCGTATAAGTTTGGTCAAACTTGGTATTACCAGTCACCACCACTTTATGCGGATCGGCGCCCAATTGAATAATATACTGCTCATCAATAGCCGATTGCATACAAAAACGTTCCACCGTATTCAGCATGTCCCGCAAGATGCCTTTAAGATAATGATAGCGTTTGACGCTGCGATCGCTAATCCGCCCGTTCACCATCATCACCGGTATTTTGTATTGTTTAGCCGCATACAAGAAGTTCGGCCATAGTTCGGTCTCTACCAGCAAAAACGCTTGCGGCCGAACTTTGGCCAGCACTCTGCGAGGCAACCACGGCAAATCCAGTGGAAAAAAGATCAGCCCATCCACATCCGTCAGAATGCGTTTGGCCATGGAATAGCCACTAGCCGTAACTACTGACACCAAAACCGGCGTTTCCGGCATGGCTTTTTTTAATTCTTTCACCAAGGGGCTGGTAGCAACAATCTCGCCTACCGACGCCGCATGCAACCAAATGCAGTTCTTGTGCGCCACCTTATCCAACGCATGCGCAGGCAAACAACCGAAGCTTTGACGCAATCGTTCGCCAAAGCCATCCTGTCGAAGACATCGATAAGCAAATACCGGCATGGCGGCTATCACTAGTATAACAGTCATGAGATTGTAAAAAAAGCGCATCTTCTAAACCTCGCTGCTTTCTGTCCCAGTATCGCGAAACTGAACTTGATACAACTTCTGATACAAACCGCCAGCCTGCAGCAACGCTTCATGGGAGCCCATTTCCACAATCCGTCCCTGATCCATAAC
>CAZKCR010000218.1:0-3230 GCA_964551055.1 uncultured Anaeromusa sp.
CCAATTGCAGTAAATAATCCAGCCATATGCGCACCCCTTTCTTAGCTCAAGAATATCATAGGCTATTGAAAAAGGCAATTTTTAGTCAACAAATCATTTACTCCAAACCTTTTTTCAGATAAAAATTCACCAAAAACAGTAGAAAGTTCCTATTTTGTTAACAGGCAATACATATCTCCGTTACATGGCATGAGTAATAACGATCGTATTTCTCTTTCTCAAGGTGTTCCTCAAATACCAATACTGATAGTTATCGCGATTGACTGGTCCGCTTATTCTTTTCTTGGTACATGAGCTTATCACTATACCGAACGAGTTCATGCACGTCTTTATAGGAACTGTTGAATATAGCCATGCCATAGCTAAATTTAATTTGATAGGGCATGCCACTAGTTTCATTGTATGCTTTAATCCTGCTTTTTAGATTTTTTATATACGTCTCTACGATTTCCTTTCGGTTCTCATTGACTAAGACGATAAACTCATCGCCGCCTAAGCGAATAGAAACTCCTTTTCCATCGAATACTTCTTTTATGTGCTCAGCGAATAGTTTCAGCACTTTGTCGCCTTCCTGATGTCCAAAGGCATCATTGATCGTTTTAAAGTTATCCAGATCAATATTCACCACGGTTAAAACAAGATTTTCTTTTCGATTCAAGATTTCAAGTTGTTCATCATAGGCCGCACGGTTCCCTAAGCGTGTTAGCGGATCAATCTTTACTTGACTCTGTACAATAAGAATATAGTTAACAACAACGGCAATCGCGATACTGTTCCAAAGCGTTAAATATACGAAGAAATATAATTGAAAGACAGATAACACCCCTGGGCTGAGGGTAAGCAAGCTAAGCATAAGTAGCTCTTCCCGATGGAGCTTCTCGCGAGCTTTATATAATAGCAGTAGGTTTGCAGCATAATAAAAATAACTTGTCAGTGGCGAAACAAGCCACAGCGGTCCCCGCAGATACACATTTTCATCGGTTATCGTAAATATCCAGTTAAAATGAAAGCTGCCTATTGATAGAATCGTATTTACGAAAAGAGGCAGGCCTAACCACAAAATAAGCTTTCTATTTATATTTTTGCAGCTGTCTGTTTTGGCACGAATGAATAGCAGTGCAAAAATGGGCACCAGCGGCGTCAATGTAAATCCAAGCGTATCCACCAATTTGTGTACGGTTATAAAGCCGATAAAGGCAGGCGAATTCAACACTACACTGAAAATCTCCAATACCAGCATACCCATCGTTAGTACTAACAGCGCCAAAAACACCCGATGGTCCGCATTAGCCCTTCTTTGGAGCTTAGAAAAAGCATGAACTGCAACAAGTGATAGTAATAAGACCATGAAAAGATTCATCTGAATAACAAGCATAGTATCAATCGTTCATCCTTCTCCCTTCAGCATTGGTCCCGCCAACAAACCATCCACGTTTTATCCCCGCTGACGATTTTGAACACGTATCATTTTGGTTTCTTTTAGAGATGATTGCACCATTTTACTAGGCCGATTATACTGCATCCATAGTTTATTCATTTCCATAACAAAATAAATTCACCTGCCTATTTTAGAAATTTCACATAGTGTTTTTATGCGCGACTGTGGCAGCCACCTGCGAGTGGCCTTCTGATAGCAGCAAAAAAGGAATCTAGGATTTCTCCTGGATTCCTTTTTCTTCTTCGTATGACCGCCTTATAGCATTAGGACGCTTTCTTCATGGCTGCAAAATACTTCTCCACTCGGTTAGCGGCATTTTGCTGAATGTTGTTGTAGTAAAACGGGTAGTCAAAGCTATGAAATACACCCTTGCCAAACACTTTATTCCCTGGAGACAATTTTTCTACGTCAGCCGTACTGCAAATCAAGACGCCTCTTTTCTTATCGATGCGAGCGTCCGCATAGTTCTTCACATTGAAAGCGGCAATTTCTCCGGTTGGGTTCAGCACGATGGACCCTAAATTCTGCTCCGCGGTTGCTAGGGTTTCTTCCCGGGTCCACGTAATCGGATTGATCACCAGCGCGCCAGGCAGAACAACCGGATTGTTCCCTTCAACCACTGGCGCTTCGGTGTTGTAGGAAACGATTACACCCGTATCGTCCGGGCCTTTCGCAAATTTCAGATGCGGGTTCTGGGCCAAATAACGATCGGTAACAGAATAACCGATGACGTAGGCCGCCACCATTCTGGCATATACGTCGGGATGTTGCTTCATATAATCCGACAACAAAAACACCAGCAAATTAGATCCTTGCGAATGTCCGGCTAAAATAAACGGACGCCCTTTATTGTAGTGTTTGATGTAATAGTCGAATGCCGCAAAGGCATCGGCTTTAGGTATGCCTCCGATAAACTTTTCTTGCTCTTCCATTGGCAATGACAGACAATACGCCGCGTCCGCCTGACGATAGAACGGCGCATACACATTAGCGGTGGGTTCAAAAGCAGTCGCTTGTCTGGCAAAGGCCAGCTTTGAACCTCTCACCATGGAGGGGTTGTCAAGTTCACAAACGTTCGGCTCGGTAGGCGTTTGTTTTTGCCAAGCCGTAGGATACAGATAAAAGACATCCACTTGCTTGTCCGTCGTCTCCGGCAGCGCCAGCCAGTGCGCTGGATTCGAGTAATCGGTTGCCTGAGTCCCGTTGGCCGAAACGGCCATAGTGAAACTAAAACAAAGAGCCATAACCAACACCAGAATTTTCCTCGCGTTCATGTCGTACCTCCTCAACGTTTTTTTGTCACGCAGCTAAAGGAAGATATCCATCCGCTCCACTGGGAAACCAAATCTACTCTTTTGATAGAAGTGTATTATAATGAGCGTTTTCGAGATACTGTATAACTGATCTCTCCTGATTTGAGAAGCTAATACCATGGTGCTATAATGACAAAGGAGCCAACGGTATTGCAGTACCGAGGGCTCCTCAAAACAGAATAGGGAGGTGACACCATGGAAGTTCACGTTTTCTTTGCGGATGGCGTGGCTCTCAAGGTGGTGGCTATCATTGCTTTCATCCTGATTAGCCGTCGCTAATCCCTATCCCTGTCAGACCGTTGTCCTCCGATCAGGACAGCGGTCTTTGTCTACTTTGATTGTACTACAGGTGGAACAATCGTTCAAGATATTCATGTGGATTGACCTCTTATAACCAAGAAATACTTACTCTTTCTTCGACTACTGTTCAAAGTCAATTTTCACCTCGAACATGCGGTTCCACGGGTGAGTGGCCCGCA
>CAZKCR010000219.1:0-3224 GCA_964551055.1 uncultured Anaeromusa sp.
AGCACGTAGAAGCCGCCGTCCCAGCCCACTCGGTCCACCATAACCCCAAACAAGCTGGTACCTAAGGACGCGCCGCAAATATAGCTCATGAAACCGCGCAGCCCCACTGCCGAGCCAACGGCAAAAGAAGGAACAATTTCCATCGTTTGTACAGACGCCAGAAACTGGGGAATATAGATTAAGCAGCCCACAATCGCTGCAAAAACCGTCGTCCAGAAAAGGGTTGTGCTCTGCCAATACCCGATAACGCAGAAGAAGATCAAGCACATGGCGATAATGGCCGGCGGCATGCGATAGCCTTTAAAAAACTTGTCCGACAGATAGCCGGCAAAAAGAGTCGACGGAATAGCCGCCCATTCAAAGAAGAGGAAGGCAATGGCCATTTCGGTTTTGCTGAAATGCTTTACTTCCAGCAAGTAAATGGGCAGCCAGCTGATCATGCCAAAACGAACCATATACACGAAGGTGTCTACTAGTGATACGAACCAAGCGTTTTTGTTCTTCAATACATATTGGCAGAAAATCTGAAAGGCCGTCATGTCTTCCGGCGCTTGAGCGTGATTTTTACGCAACTCCGCCGGATTAGCCTGTTCCGGCCTCATTTCCGCCAAGGAGGGTAACCCTTCGCTAGCTGGTGAGCCTTTGCATAAAAGGAGTACTACAATAGCGAAGAAAACAGCTACTAACGCGGGAACCTGGTAGCTAGCCGCCTGCCAGTTCTCCGGACCGCCCACAAGAGAAAAGGCCACGCCGACAATAGGCGCTACAATGCCGCCGCCCACATTGTGAGAAATATTCCAGACAGCCCCGACAATGCCACGCTCTCGCCGAGGAAACCAATTGGCAATCGTAATAAAGCTAGGGCCTACGCCCATGCCTTGAAACATGCCGTTCAGCACGACCAAACCGGCAAACATCCAAAAGGCCGTAGAAAATCCCATGGTCAAGTTGACTGCGGCGCACATCAAAAGGCCCAGTGCCATATACCGTTTCGGATCGGCCTTATCCGCCAAGCTGCTCATAACCCCTTTACTGATACCGTAAGCAATCAGCATATAGCTGCTAAGCATGCCTACTTCTGTGGCGCTCAGATGCAGCTGCGCTTTAAGATAAGGGGTAGAAAGAGCAAAATTATTCCGCACAATGTAATACGCCATATAGCCGAAAAACACGCCTAGAAGAGCTTGAATCCGGTAGACTTTGTACGTGCGTTCCACATCGGCCGCCGCCACCGTCTGCGTCGCGGCTCTCGGCTGCAAGAATGAAAACATAGCTGCCACCTCTTTTAAAAAATAATAACTTCCTTTATCATTATTACAAATGTTCAGTTTTCACCCCAGCGGGATTTGGCTGAACTTTATGGCAGGATTTCTTCCCGCTTTCGTAAGCCTTTTCCTGACATTGTATTTTTTTGATTCAAGGAGGCCTTGCTGTGTCTTTCCCGTCACGTGTTTTATGGTTGCTTCTTTGCTGCCTGCTGCTTACCGCCTGCGGTTCCAATACCGCCCCCGATGTGGATTTTCGTCAAACCCAACCTTTGGGCGCGCCGGACAAGCTGCATACGAGCGATAAAATCCTGCGTATCGCCGTCATCTCCAGTCTTTCTCCGGCCGAGACAGCGGCGCATTTTAGGCGCATCGCGGACTACCTCGGCCAAGCTACAGGACGCCAAGCCGTACTAATCCCCAGGCGCAACTATTTGGAAGTATCGGTCTTACTGCGCAATGGCGGCACAGATCTTGCCTTTTTCCCGGCAGGTGCCTTTGGCGTGTACCCTTCCCTAAATGATATGCACGTCATCGCCGCGCAAGAACGCATGGGCAGCTCTCTTTATAACGCCGTCATCTTGGTGCACCGAGACAGCCCCTACCAAGCATTAAGCGATTTAAAAGGGAGCACTGTCGCCTTTTCCGATCCCATGAGCTACTCCGGCTATGTATATCTAGCCAGAAGGTTGCAGGAGCTGGGGCAAACGCCGGAAAGCTTTTTCTCCCACTCGGTTTATACGTACGGTCATGAAAAATCGCTCCATGCCGTCGCCAATCGCTCCGTTCAATGCGCGTCCGTCTCCACCCTGGCCTATAACCACGCTAGACAGAATTACCCCGAAGTGGCCGATGCGGTACGCATCATCGAGACTTCGCCCGCTATGGGTACCGGACCGGTAGTCGTGCGACGCAGTATGCCGCCGGAAGAACGCCAACAACTGCAGGAGCTTTTCCTCCACTTGCATGAGCAGCCTGAATTAAAGGAAGCCCTCAAAGGCCTCCTCATTGACCGCTTCGTCCCGCCCAGCGAGGAATGGTACAGCAGCTTCCGCAAGGCCTTCGACCGCCGCGAGGCTCTGCCATGAACATCCGCGCGGCCGTAAGCCGCCTCTCCATCCGCAGCCGTATCCAAATGTACAGCGTGGTCCTCCTGGTGCTGCTGGCCTCTCTCATGAGCGGCATCATTTGGGAAGTCAGCAACGATTTGCTGCACAAGCAATTAGAAAGTTTGGGGCAGGAAACTGCTTTTCATGTAGCGTCAAAAAGCGCTGTCATGATCATGGCTGAGGATTACTACACGCTAGGCGAGGAAGTGCGCCAAAGCGCGCAAACCAGCCACTACATCCGCTATATCTTTATTTCCGATACCTCAGGGCGCATCTTGGCCCACACCTTTGACGGCGGCGTACCTTCGGCGCTGATCGAACGAGCCCGTCAAACCCAGCCTTCCGACTCGCCCCAAAGCCGCCAGCTTACCAGTAACGAAGGGCGCCTGCTGGAAATGACAGCTCCTATCGAACAAGGGTCGTTGGGCAGCGTGCATGTCGGTCTGTCCACTTCCGCCGCCAGGCAATACCTGGCAGGCAAGTTGGCCGAAGTAGTGCTGTTGACCGTCTTGGTCTGCTTTGTCGCCGCCCTAGCCAGCGGTCGTATCGCCAAAGCCATTACCGCGCCGCTGCAACGACTGTCTGTCGTCGCCGACAAGATCGCCGCCGGCCAGTGGCAAAAGCAAGCCTCCTGCGGCGGCGCACCGGAAGTAGAGCGCTTGACCACTGCCTTTAACGCCATGACCGGCACCTTAACCCGCAACCTGGATGAACGCGAGCGGTTATTGCTGGAACTGCAGCAAAAAGAAGCTGTACGAGCGCATCTCATGGAACGCCTGCTGCGCGCCCAGGAAGATGAACGGCGGCGCATTTCCCGAGAGCTTCATGACGAAACCGGCCAAGCCTTAGC
>CAZKCR010000220.1:0-3192 GCA_964551055.1 uncultured Anaeromusa sp.
CAGCACCAAAATGCCGTCGCCAATCATATCAAATACGGCCGCTCTGGCCACCGGCACCAAATCAAACAACTGCAGCCAGAAAAAACCGCAGGCAAACGCCAAGATGGAGCACGAAAAAAAGACCGGCGTCACATCAAGCCCCCAGGGAGTCAGCTTAAGCAAGTACAATAAATACGCCAGCCAAGGCACCAATGACGCCAAAAACATTGCTAATACCTGTCGGCGGTATAAGGGTTCGGCCTCGCGCCATTGCTGCAAAAAAAGCAAGTTCCCGCCAATTACGGCCAAACTCAAATAGATAAAATGCACCCAGTACCACAAGCCGTAATGTACATCCACATGCCAAAAAGGTCCATTCATCGTCAAGCCAGCCACCTGATAATGAAGGCCATGCCAAGAAGAGGTAAAATGCAAGACCAGAGTCAACACCGGTACAACGAATAAAGCCGCTTTAGCGCTCGGCTGCAGCCATTGTTCTCTTCCTGAATACGTCAGCGCTACGCACAGCCAAAATGCCGGAATAAACGGAATGCCCAAATACTGAACCTTGAGCCAAAAAAGCTTTCCCGGCAACGTGAAGTCCAGAATTTCCGCCCCGTAGCCAGCCGCATAAAGGGCCGTCGAAAAAGCCAAGGCAGCAAAATAATTCATCAAGGAAGCGTGATTTTTTCGCCGTTGGGATAGCGCATAGCCTGTAAGAAACAGCAGCAACACTGCGCAAATTTCTAAAAAAAGCGCACAAGCTAAAACATAGTTCATCTTGTTGCGTTCCTCCGAATGCTTGTTTATTTCTTACAGTATAGGACGTTTTCCATGTCCTTACAATCAATTTAGAGTATCCTGCTTTTTCATGCGTATTTTTTATCTTTCTTGCGAAAGATTTTCTGTATTTCTTGACAAAACCACCTAAAAATACGCTACAATGAGACTGTATTTATAAAGTATTGCTTATAGGACTTATTTAAAGGAGCACGTTTTATGAAACAACCTACCCGTAAATTTTCCGCTGTTATTTTTGATTTAGACGGTACCCTCATAGATAGCGAGCCGCTATATCTTGAAGCGGATCAAAAAATTTTCCGCCCCTTGGGAATCATCGTTGAGGCAGAGCATAAAAAACCTTATACAGGCCTTTCATCGCACTGCTTTCTGGCAGATATCAAAAAACAGTACGATTTGACTCTGTCTGTCGAAGAACTCCTGGCGCGAAAAAACGCCGCCTATATGGAGCTGGCGAAAGAACGCACTTATGTCTTTCCGGAAATGCGAACCTTTGTCAGTCTCTTAAAAGAACATGGCTACCCCTTGGCAGTAGCCTCCGGCTCTTCTAAAGAAGTCATTGACGCCGTCCTGACCGCCGCCGACTTGCTTAAATACTTTGATGTTACCCTTTCCTCTTCTCAGGTCAAAAACGGCAAACCAGCGCCTGACGTTTTTTTAGAAGCGGCTCGTCTGCTGCAAGTGCCGCCGCAAGCCTGTCTGGTTATGGAGGACTCCCGTTACGGCGTAGAAGCCGCCAAAAAGGCTCACATGAGCTGTATTGCCATTCCGCCGGCTGAAGCTGCGCCGCTGGCAGACTGTTTTCACGAAGCAGAGCTGCTTTTTGCCAAAGGCATGGACGAGTTCAACGCTGCCAAGGCTTTTGCCTGGCTTCACCAATAAGCAGAAACAGAAACGGTTAAATTTACTACTCTGCAAAAGTTATAAGTTGTGATATAGTTAGAAAAAAAGCCAAAGGAGGCGGAGAAGTTCCGGCTGTTTACCCACAGCAAAACGGAACTGCCGCCTTCTTTTATTTTTAAAGACATTAGCGCCTTAAAGGAGGGACCCGACATGAGCTGGCAACCCATCTGGCTGTCTTTGCAAGTAGCTGCAGCTTCTTTATTCCTCGTCGTCATCTTTGGCTTGGCTTGGGCCTGGGCGCTGCGCCGTTGGGACATCCCAGGCAAAGCAATACTAGAAGCCTTATTTACTTTGCCGTTGGTGCTGCCTCCAGTAGTAACCGGCTTTTGCCTGCTGCTGCTTTTAGGGCGGCAAGGCCCCTTGTTCTGGCTTTTCGGCGACCAGGCGCAGCTTGTGTTTACACCGTATGCCGCCGTCTTGGCAGGCGCTGTCGTCTCCTTCCCTCTGATGTACCAAAATGCCAAAGCCTCCCTGCAAAGCGTCGATCCGCACCTGGAAGACGCGGCGCGGACCCTTGGCGCCAGCGAGCTGCGGGTCTTCTTTACCATTTCCCTGCCCCTGGCTTGGCCCGGCGTAGCCGCAGGCTGTATTCTTTCCTTTGCCCGCGCCTTGGGAGAATTCGGCGCTACTATCATGGTGGCCGGCAACATTCCCGGCAAAACGCAGACGCTGCCGCTGGCCATTTATTTTGCATCCGAAGCCAACGATCTCACTTTGGCCGGCCTCTATGTATTGCTCATCAGCGGCATTACCTTCTCTATGCTCTTTTTGCTCAACCGCTGGCAGCGCCGGCTTCAGCACAAGGAGGTCCGCTCATGCTCCATGTAGATATCCGCAAAAACCTTCCTTCCTTTACGCTGCAGCTTCGCTTTGAACAAAACGCTGCGGAAAAGCTAGTGCTCTTCGGCCCTTCCGGCTGCGGCAAAACCACCTTGCTGCGCTGCCTTGCAGGCTTAGAATGTCCTGATGCCGGCCAGATCCGCTTAGATGACAGCGTTTTTTTTGACGCTGCAGGACAGCAGTTTCTGCCGCCGCGCTTGCGCCGCATCGGCTATATGTTCCAAGACTACGCTCTTTTTCCGCATCTATCCGTAAAAAAGAATATTCTTTACGGCAGCCGCCCGGATGGCGCTCCCGCCCTATACAAACGGCTCTTAGACCGTTTTGCGCTAACGCCGCTGGAGGAGCGCTCCATCGGTGTTCTTTCGGGCGGCGAAAAACAGCGCGTTGCTTTAGCCCGGGCGCTCATGAGCCAGCCGCAGTTGCTGCTTTTGGACGAACCTTTATCCGCCCTGGACGCCGCCACCCGCCGGCAGCTCCAGGATGAGCTCAATGCGCTGCATGAAGAATGGCGTATCCCGCTGCTGCTGGTCACCCATGATCTTGACGAAGCCCGCCGTATCGGCGATCGCATTCTCTTTCTAGAGCAAGGCCGAATCATCGACAGCCAGTGAGAAGCACGGGGATTGAACAGGAGAACCGGAGAATCTGAGGATATAACAGAGGGCT
>CAZKCR010000221.1:0-3073 GCA_964551055.1 uncultured Anaeromusa sp.
AAGTAGAGATTGAAAAGCAGCTTTTTGGCGGATATTCCGTTCCTGCTTATGGCAAGCACGCTTAAAAAACGGGTACGAAACCTCCCCAATCGGGGAGGTTTTTTTACTTCATCTTTAACCAATGAATGAAAGGCGGTTTTCTTATGAAACAAGTGGTATTTACCTCACAGGCGCCTGCGGCGATTGGACCCTATTCCCAGGCAATTCGTGCCGGAGAATGGCTTTTCTTGTCTGGCCAGATTCCGGTGGACCCAGCGACAGGTGAAGTTGCGGGAACTGATGTACGCACGCAGGCTCGGCAGGTTTTGAAGAATATACAGGCTGTTTTGGCGGAAGCGGGCACTACGGTGCAAGCGGTTGTTAAGACGACTGTGTTTTTAAAGGATCTTCAGGATTTTCAAGCTTTTAATGAGGAATATGCCAAAGTATTTGCCAGCGAAGCTCCCGCGCGTTCCTGCGTGGAAGTGGCGCGACTGCCTAAGGATGTGCTGGTGGAAATCGAAGCGATTGTCATTATTAAGCCATGAGCGGAGGGCTTGATAAGACAAAGCCGGAATTGACGCTGCCGGAAGTCTATACGGCTGCCAGACGTCTTAAGGGGGTCATTCACCGGACATTGCTGGACCATAGCCATACTTTTAGTTCTATTACAGGCTGTGAAACGTATTTGAAACTGGAAAATCTTCAAAAGACCGGCTCTTTTAAAATTCGCGGCGCCTATAATAAAATTCAGACGCTCACTCCTGAGGAACGCGCTTGCGGCGTGATTGCGGCTTCTGCTGGCAATCACGCGCAGGGCGTGGCCTATGCGGCAGCCCAGGCTGGTATTCCATCAGTGATTGTTATGCCGGAGCATGCACCGTTAGCGAAAGTGGTAGCGACCAAAGGTTATGGAGCAGAAGTCGTGTTGGCCGGGGCCACCTATGACGAGTCATATGAGCATGCCTGCCGTCTGCAACGCGAGCGCGGCCTGGTGTTTGTACATGCTTTCAATGATCCCTATGTCATGGCAGGACAGGGCACGATCGGTCTGGAAATCTTGGAAGATTTACAGGATCTCGAAGCGATTGTGGTGCCTGTAGGCGGCGGTGGACTCATTGCCGGCATTGCTTTGGCGGTTAAGCAAGTGGCGCCCCATGTTAAAGTGTACGGCGTACAAGCTGCAGGCGCACCGGCTATGCACTTGTCTAAAAAGGCGGGCTGTTACCAAACTACAGAATGCGCCATAACCATTGCTGACGGCATTGCAGTGAAACAGCCAGGCGATTTAACCTATGAGATTGTCCAAAAATATGTGGACGATATTGTAGTGGTAGAAGATGAAGAAATTGCAGAGACCATATTGCTGCTATTGGAGCGCTCCAAGTTGATGGTGGAAGGCGCTGGAGCTACTTCGTTGGCTGCCTTGCTGTTCCAAAAGCTGTCCTGTAAGGGCAAGGTGGCGGCTGTTCTTTCCGGCGGCAATATTGACGTGAACTTTATTTCTCAAATTATTGAGCATGGTCTTGTCAAGTCTGGGCGGCGGGTAAAGATTCTGACCCGCATTGCTGATCGTCCTGGAGAGTTGAGCCGTCTCTTAGATCGCATTGCGCAGTTGCATGGCAATGTGATGCAGGTATTTCATGATCGCGCTGAGCGCTGTCTGCCTTTAGGGCAGGCTGTGGTGGAAATCAGTCTGGAGACGCGGGATGAAGCGCATTGCCAGAGCATTTTGGAAGACTTGACTGCAAGAGGTTATGCGGTAGAACGGGATTAAAAAAAGGCCGGCAAGTACTCGTCAAAAGAGGACTTGCCGGCTTTTTTAAGGAGGATATAAAATTGAAAATTCAACAGATTCGCTTGGGGAAAGTGCGTATTCCTTTGAAAAAGCCTTTTAAAACCGCCCTGCGAGAAGTGTTTTTTGCCGAGGATATTATTGTGCAGGTTATCGCAGATACAGGGGAAATTGGATTTGGCAATGCGCCGCCGACGCTGGTAATCACCGGTGACGGCCAGCAGTCGGTTGCGGCGGCTATTCGCGAGGTATTAGCGCCTAAGCTGGTGGGGATGGATGTGGACAATCTTGAAGGAATTATGACGACCATTCAAGGAGCGCTGCACCATAATTATTCAGCGAAAGCCGCTATGGACATCGCGATATATGATTTGTTCTGTAAACGCTATGGCCTGCCGTTGCACCGCTTTTTGGGAGGGTATCGTCAAAGTTTGCAGACAGATCTGACGATCAGCGTTAATGCACCAGAAGAAATGGTGGAAGATTCTCTGGAAGCTGTTGCAGCGGGTTATCAGGAGTTAAAAATTAAAGTGGGCACCGATGCGGCGCTGGACTTGAAACGGGTTCAAGCCGTCCGACAGGCTGTGGGGAGCGATATTCGCCTGCGCCTGGATGCTAACCAGGGATGGAAACCCAAAGAGGCGGTGCGGACCATTCGCTGCTTTGAGGATAAGGGGCTGGATATTGAACTCATTGAGCAGCCGGTGGCGGCGCACGATTTTGCCGGACTCAAATATGTTACCGACCATGTGGAAACCAACATTATGGCCGATGAAGCAGCTTTCGGTCCTGTCGAGGTGTTTCAACTATTGTCTATGCGGGCCTGCGATTTGATCAGCATCAAGCTGATGAAAGCTGGTGGCATTTATAATGCGGTAAAAATCCTTAATTTGGCGGAAACCATGGGTGTAGAGTGCATGATGAGCTGCATGCTGGAAAGTAATGTAGGTATTACTGCTGCCGCCAGCTTGGCTGCCGCGAGAAAAAATATTACCAGAGCCGATTTGGATGCGGCAGTGCTGTTGGCGGAAGAACCGGTAGTAGGTGGTGTTTCCTACGCCGGTAATCAAATTTTACTTCCAGAAGCGCCCGGACTAGGCATTACGGAAGTAATGGGGTGGGAAGAGATTTAAAAAGCGAGGAGCCGCTGAATTGAGCAACGGCTCCTCGTTTTTAATTGTCCAAAGCCAGCTCAGGAACCAATATATCCTTGAGGGCGTCGAAGGGGACGACGAAGCGTAGTATGCCGTCGCTGGCGGGGCTGATTTCACAGGGTTCGTAGTAAAGTACAAGCCCTTC
>CAZKCR010000222.1:0-3069 GCA_964551055.1 uncultured Anaeromusa sp.
CGTTTCATGCCCTTTACCGTCATCGGCGCTTCGAGCAGGTTCTGCAGCACCGTCAAATGAGGAAACAAGTTAAAATGCTGGAACACCATGCCCATTTTACTGCATATTTGTCTGGCCCGGCCTTCATCCGCGTATTGACAAACACCGCCAGGTCCGGGTCCAGCCAACTGTTCCCCTTCAATCTCAAGCAAACCGCTGTCGATCTGCTCCAAACGATTCAGGCAACGTAAAAACGTACTCTTTCCCGAGCCGGAGGGCCCGATAATGGCGACAACCTCGCCTTTTTCCACTTCCAGAGAAATGCCCTTGAGCACTTCTACGCCGGAAAACTGCTTATGTATATCAATCGCTCGAATCATTTTCATTATTGTCACCGCCTATTCTTCGTAGGTATTATAGCGTTTTTCCAGCCACTGGAAGCCCCACGTGAGCACCAGCGTCATGACCAGATAAAACACCGCCGCCACCAAAAACGGCGTCGTGCTGAAATCTCGCTGCACCAAGGCACGCGCCGTACGCAGCAAATCATCCATAGCCAGCACGTAAATCAAAGACGTATCTTTCACCAAGGTAATGGTCTCATTGCTGATCGGCGGCAGCACGCGGCGAATAACCTGCGGCAAAACAATACGACGCATGGTCTGCACATAATTCATACCCAACACCTTGGCGCCTTCGTACTGCCCCTTTTCAATAGACTGAATACCCGCTCGGAAAATCTCCGCAAAATAAGCCGCGTAATTCAGCACAAACGCCAACATGGCCGCCGAAAAATCAGACAGCTTCACGCCCACATAAGGAATCAGCGGCAGCGCAAAATAGACAAACAAAAGCTGCAGCATCAGCGGTGTGCCGCGAAAAAGCCAGATATACATGCCGATAAAGCGTTGCAGCCAGCTGTAGCGGGAAATACGTCCCAAAGCCAACCCCAACCCTAAAGGCAGCGAAAGCACAATCGTGACAAAAAACATTTCCAGCGTAACAACCGTGCCCTCCAGCATCGGCTTTATGATATTCAAAATATATTCCATTCTACCGTCTCCCATTGATTGTTTTCTTCCAGCACCACACTAAAGAATTGATGCCTTTCTCATTGTACATGAAGAACGGCTTTCATGCCAGTCTTTCCTGCTCTTACCGTGCGTTTCCTAATTGATTCCGCACCCAAAATCGTTTACACTAAGAAAGTACATGCTTTATAAAAATTCATTTCAAATATACTACGTTAAACGCAACATAAAATAATGGAGGGACTTATATGGAAGCCATTACCAAGGTAGAAATCATTACCCGGCCTCATAAACTTGACGAATTAAAAGAAGCTCTTAATGCCATCGGCGTTACCGGCATGACTGTCAGCCAGGTTTTTGGCTATGGCTCCACCAAAGGCCATACCGAAGTATACCGCGGCCATGAATATGCCATTAATTTGCTGCCTAAAATTAAAGTGGAAACCGTCGTTTGCGAAGTTCCAGTAGAACGTGTAGTCGAAACGGCAAAGAGAGTCCTCCGCACCGGCGAAATTGGCGACGGCAAAATTTTCATTCACCCCCTAATCAACGCCGTCCGCATCCGTACTGGTGAAGAAGGACCTGACGCTATCAAAGAACCGGCACGTTCTTGATTTTTTTACAAACCATCTAGGCAAAGCTATTTTTTCATGATATAGTTGTTACATGCCGACATAGTGGCGACGTAGCCAGTAATAAACACGAAGAGTTTTCCTTGCGGAAGCTTCGTGTTTATTACTGGTTTTTTTGTTTCTATTGTATACATTAACCAAGGAGGACAAAACATGGAAATTTCAGTACATTCTCTGGCAGTAGGTTTAGACACTGTATGGGTGCTTCTTTGCGCCGCTCTTGTTTTCTTAATGGAAGCAGGCTTTGCCATGCTGGAAGCAGGCTTCATCCAAAGCCGCAACTCCCTTAACATTATTATGAAAGTACTCGTAGACTGCGCTGCCGGCATGCTCGGGTATTTTGCCGCCGGTTTCGCCCTCATGTATGGCGCTGACGCCGCCGGCTTAATCGGCACAAATGGCTTCTGGGTCAGCGGCGATTTGTCCCATTTGAATCTAAAGATTCCCGTCTACGCCTTCTGGCTCTTCCAAGCCGCTTTCGCCATTGCCATGGCTACCATTGTTTCCGGCGCCGTAGCGGAACGCATGAAGTTTGCTCCATATATTGTCTTCTCCTTTGTAGCTACTGTTTTCATTTACCCGTTGGCTGGCCACTGGGTCTGGAGCAGCGAAGGCTGGCTGAACCAACTGGGCATGCTCGATTTTGCCGGTTCCGCCGCCATTCACGCCCTGGGCGGTTGGTCCGCCCTGGCGGCCGTTTGGGTTCTTGGCCCTCGCACCGGCCGTTTCAACAAAGACGGCAGCGCCAATGTCATGCCCGGCCACAACCTGCCGTTAGCCGCTCTGGGCGCCTTCATCCTCTGGTTTGGCTGGTTTGGCTTCAACCCCGGCAGCACCCTGTCCGGTCTTGATACCAATATTGCCCGCATCGCCGTCAACACCAACCTGGCCGCTGCCGCCGGCGGCATGGCCGCTACGCTTTTGACGCTCTTCCGCTATGGCAAGGCGGATCCCAGTATGGCCATCAACGGCGCGCTGGGCGGTCTTGTGGCCATCACAGCCGGCTGTGCCTATGTAGAACCCATCAGTTCCATGGTCATCGGTGCCATTGCCGGCGTGCTCATTATTGCCGCAGTTCCTTTCTTTGATTCCTTGCGGGCGGACGACCCGGTAGGCGCCATCGCTGTGCACGGCGTCTGCGGCACCTTTGGCACTGTTGCAGTTGGCATTTTTGCCGAAAAAGGCGGCCTCCTCTATGGCGGCGGCACCGATCTGCTTTTCATCCAACTACTAGGCGTACTGGCCGTTTCCCTTTGGGGTTTCGGCAGCACTTATGCAGCCTTCAGCGCTCTTAAAGCCATCTGCGGCATCCGCGTTTCCGCCGAAGATGAACACGAAGGCTTGGACCTCAGCGAACACGGCATCACTGCTTACAGCGAATTGGAATACGGCGCTTTAAAACCTTTGCATCACCCCATCCTGCGCAC
>CAZKCR010000223.1:0-3062 GCA_964551055.1 uncultured Anaeromusa sp.
TGGTGGCTTTGGAGAAATTTGTAAAAGCGGAATACCGCTAAAACATAAAAAACCGCTGTGCGGTCTTTGGTCTCTTTCGCGTTTTTCGCGATCGCTTTATACATTTTGGTATATGAACAAAAGCAGGCTTCAACCGCGTGACGGTTGAAGCCTGCTTTTGTTTAAATATTTTGGTTTACATGTTCTTCAAGCGCTTTAGCCAATTGGTCAGCGCAGGAAGTCTGGTTGCGACAAATATTTCCTTTGAATTTAGAAATGACGTCCTCCACAGGCATACCGTCAATCAAAGTACTGATGGCTTTTAAATTTCCAGGGCAGCCGCCGATGAAATTGACGTCTTTTACAGTTCCGTTTTCGATGTTGAATTGTATTTCTTTCGGACAAACTCCTTGAGGTATATAGCGTTCCATAGGTGCAACAACTCCTGTTTCATTAATCGATAGTGCTGAAAATTAGATAAAGAGATTGACGTTTGCATCTTCGGCTTCATTGAGATAGTAGCCTACCCCGCCGATTTTTACGCCGTCAAGCAATTCTTCTTTTTGGATGCCCATTACATCCATAGACATTTGGCAGGCTACGATTTCAATACCGGCTTTTTGGGCGGCCAGCATTAAGTCTTCCAACGAGGCAATGTTTTTATCTTTCATTACTTTGCGCATAAGCTGCGTGCCCATGCCCAGCATGTGCATGTTGGACAGTTTTAAATTGGTACTGCCGCGAGGCATCATCCAGCCGAACATGCGGTCAATGAAGCCTTTGACGACAGGGACGTCTTCCGGTTTGCGCAAAATGTTAAGTCCCCAGAAGGTGAAGAACATAGTCACTTTTTTGCCCATGGCGGCCGCGCCGTTGGCGATGACGAAAGAGGCCAGGGCTTTATCAAGATCACCGCTAAAAACAACGATGGTTTTGTTATCCTTGGCAGTTGCTGTTGGTGCAGCTAGGGAGGCGGTCACGCCGCCTTTTTGAACGGTGGCCGTGATAATACCTTTTTCTTTCTTTAAATCCAAGAGCTGGTTTCCGGTACGGTGGCACCAGGCGCGGATATCTTCAGAAAAGCCAGGGTCGGAAGCCGTGATTTCTAAAATTTCTTCTTCGGCCATGTCATCCAAGGTTGTTTTGACTTGCATCAGCGGGCCGGGGCAGGAGAGTCCGCAGGCATTAAGGGAGCGATGGTTTTTTTTTTGCTCCGATTTTACTTCGCGGACGGTTTGCGTTTCCGTATCAATTTCGACGCCGCAAGGGGCTGCGGGTTTATTCGGAAGCTGTACGGCGGCCGTTTTATAACCGCCTGTCATGTTTTTCACCCGGAAGCCGTGCTGGGCTAGAATGCGCGAAGCGATATAACCGCGCAGACCCACTTGACAATAAGCCAGGATCAGCTTGTCCTTGTTTAATTCTCCCAGACGCTGACGCAGGTCGTCAACAGGAATATTCAAGGCGTCGGGAAGATGGCCATTGGCAAATTCCGCTTCGGTGCGCACGTCGAGCAGGATGGATTGGCTGCGATCAAAGGAGGGAAGCTGCTCATACGTGAAGACATCGGTTAGACCGGCGAGAATGTTTTCTGCGGCAAAGCCAATCATGTTGACTGGGTCTTTGGCGGAAGAATACGGCGGAGCATAAGCTAACTCGAGCTCGGTCAGGTCGGCTACCGTACCTTTGAGGCGCAGCACTGTGGCGATAACGTCGATGCGTTTATCTACGCCGTCTATACCTACGGCTTGGGCGCCCAAGATGCGACCGGAGTCGTCAAAAAGCAGCTTCATCGTCAACGGCAGAGCGCCTGGATAGTAGGAGGCGTGCGAATTGGGGTGTAGATACACGGTGTGATAGCTTTGTCCCAGACGCTGTAGAGTGCGCTCGTTATTGCCAGTGGCGGCGGCAGTGAGGTTGAATACTTTTAAGATGGAAGTTCCTTGGCTGCCGGAAAAATGGCTGGAGATGCCGGCGATATTGTCCGCTGCGATGCGGCCTTGTTTGTTGGCCGGGCCGGCCAGCGGAATGGCTGTAGGCTTGCCGTTGACGAAATCAATGACTTCGATGGCGTCTCCGACTGCGTAAATGTCAGGTTGATTGGTACGCAGCTGAGTATCGACAATAATGTGGCCGCGTGAGCCTAGTTGAATGCCGCTGTCTTTTAAAAAGGTTGTATCTGGGGTGACACCAATAGCCAAGATAACCAAGTCGGCTTCCAAGCGTGCGCCGCTTTGCAGGGCTACGGTAATGCCTGCATCTGTGGTTTCAAAGGAGGAAACGCCGTCATTCAAATACAAGTGAACGCCATTTTCCTGCAGTTCTTTTTCAGCCAGCATAGACATCTCGCTGTCGAAGGGCGCTAGAATGTGCGGAGCTGCTTCGGCCAGGGTGACTTCCAGGCCTCGTTCACGTAAATTTTCCGCCATCTCGATGCCGATGAACCCGCCGCCGATCACGATAGCGCGGCGGCTGTCTTCGCGGTCGACAAATTCTTTGATTCGATCCGTATCCGGAATGTTGCGTAAAGAGAAAATACGAGGACTGTCGATGCCGGGAAGATTAGGGCGTATTGGTTTGGCGCCGGGAGAAAGAACTAGGGCGTCATAGCTTTCTTCATAGACGCCTTTGTTGCGGCTGGAAACGGTAACTGTCTTTTTAACTGGGTCAATGGCGGTAACTTCGCTATAAACGCGAACGTCAATGGCAAAGCGGGCTTGCATGGCCGCTGGCGTTTGCACCAAGAGATTGCCGCGTTCCTGGATAGTTTCGCCAATATAGTAGGGCAGGCCGCAATTCGCGAAGGAAATATGCTCATCCCGTTCGAAAAGGACAATTTCCGCTTGTTCGTCCAAACGGCGTAAACGCGCGGCAGCAGATGCGCCCCCGGCTACGCCTCCTACAATTAAAACTTTTTTACTCATAAAAATAGGCCTCCTTATTTATTATCATAGATTGTTGTGGGGTTATTTTGAAGCAGGGAATAAAACATGGATTAGCTGTACTACCGTAGGGTCGCTGACTTGGTATTGAACTTCCAGGCCCTTGCGAGTGCCTGTGATAATACCGGCGGCGCGCAATTT
>CAZKCR010000224.1:0-3058 GCA_964551055.1 uncultured Anaeromusa sp.
CTGTTTTCCGGAATTTTTTCTTCAAGTGAAGGCCCTTGGAAGGTTCTTGATTTTAATGTTTTGAATGGAAGCTTTGGGAAAATTCAAGGAGCCTCGTCAAGCTTTACATTTCGAGGTGCAAACGGAACCGGTGCGCGTGACGGCTTTCTCTTTGCTTTGGAATTAATTCCAGCGGTTATTTTGGCTCTTGGCCTTGTCAATGTTGTAGATGGTCTGGGGGGACTCAGAGCCGCGCAGAAATTGATGTCGCCAATCTTGAAGCCTCTTCTTGGCGTGCCTGGAATTTGTGCATTGGCTAATATTGCTAACATGCAAAGCACAGATGCTGCAGCAGGGATGATTAAAGAACTTGTTGATGCCGGTGAAATTACCGATGACGAACGCTCCGTGATTATTGCGTATCAAACTAGTGCAAGCGCGTTTATTACCAACTATTTTTCATCGGGAGCGGCGGTATTCGCTTTTATGACGGTACCGATTCTGATTCCTATCATTGTTATGCTGGTGTTTAAAGTGATTGGTGCGAATTTAATGCGTCTTTATTTAAAAACATTTGCTGCTAAATCTGCATAAGGAGGAACTTGCTATGTCTGCAAACGAACAAAGCCCACAAATAAAACCCAATATTTTGGATCTTTTTGTCGAAGGTGCTCGGCGTGGTTTCACTATTGGCACTACTAGCTTACTACCAAACGTTGTCATGGCCTTTGTCATTATTCGTATTCTCGAAGTTACTGGTTTGCTCAAGATTATCGGGATTTCTTTTGCGCCTATTATGGCATTGTGGGGTCTGCCCGGCGAAGCCGCTACTGTCATTATTACATCCATTATGAGCATGGGCGGGGGCATAGGTGTTGCTGCCAGCCTTTATAACAATGGTATTTTGGATCCGGTCCAAGTAACCATTTTGGTTCCCGGCATTTATTTGATGGGCAATCCGGTCCAGAACGTTGGACGCTGTTTAGGTATTTCCGCAGTTAATACTCGTCATTATGCTGCGATTATCGGCATTTGTATTATTAATGCTCTTCTTTCGATCTGGGCTATGCGCTTGATAGTGCTTTTTTTATAATTTCCAAGTAGGAGAAAGGATGTTTGCTATGAAAAAACCATTCTTTTCGTTGTTGCGCGGAGCCAAAGTTTTTGCGCCAGAGCCTTTGGGTGTTCAGGATATCCTCATTGCAGGGAAAACTATAGCGGCCATTGGGAAAAATCTCTCAGTGCCTGTGGGTTATGATTGCCAAGAAATACAGCTGGATGGTAAATTATTATTTCCTGGTTTTATTGACAGCCATGTACATTTGATTGGCGGTGGCGGCGAAGGGGGCTATGCTACCCGGACACCGGAAGTTCTGCTATCTAGTATAACCACCTCTGGTGTAACAACGGTAGTAGGCTGTCTGGGAACGGACGGCACCACTCGGCACGTGACAAGCCTTTTAGCCAAAGCGCGCGGTCTTGAAGCCGAGGGAATAAGCACCTATATTTATACCGGTGCCTACGAACTACCCACACCAACCATTACCGGCAGTGTTCGCAGTGACATTGTTATTATTGATAAAATTATTGGGGCTGGCGAAATCGCCATGTCGGATCATCGCTCAGCGCAGCCGTCGATTCGTGAGTATCAGAAATTGGCTGCCGAGGCGCGTGTTGGCGGCATGCTCAGCGGCAAGGCCGGTATTGTCGATATGCATCTTGGCGACGGCAGTGATAAATTAGATGCTTTATTTGCGGTTACGCAGAATGGTGAAATTCCCAAAGGGCAATTTTTGCCAACCCATTTAAATCGCAATGAGGCGTTGTTTGCAGAAAGTCTGCGCTGGGGCTTGGCTGGAGGCATTATTGATATTACGTCTGGCGTCAGTCCTGCCGCGGGTTCGTCTAAAGCCGTCAAACCGAGTACCGCTGTTCGGCGGGCTTTAGAAGCCGGTGTGCCGCTTGCGCAACTGACAATGAGTTCTGACGGCAACGGCAGTATGCCCATTTTTGATGAGCAGGGAAATACCATTGGCGTTGGCGTAGCCAACCAAAAAAGTTTGCTTACGGAAGTAGCAGACATGGTTAAAGTGGAAGGTATTGCTGTTGAAAAGGCGATTCAAATTGTTACCAGCAATGTTGCGCGAGTTCTGAAACTAGCCAACAAAGGCGTCGTCGCTTCTGGCCTAGACGCAGATTTCACAGTGGTCGATGCTGATTTCATTTTGCAGGATGTCTGGGCACAAGGGTGTCAAATGGTACAAAACGGAAAACCTCTTGTCTTGGGAACCTTTGAAATCGGTCGCCATTGAAGCCAGTGTATGCACAAGCTTGAACTGCTGTCTGTTAAGTAGATAGTGCAATAAAAAAGATGCCGGCAACCTTGAAAAGTGGTTGCTGGCATTTTTATGCAGATTAGTTTTATAAAGCGCAGACGGCGTCGGTGCGTGGCTGATTGGCCGCACCCCATTCGCACATTAGTTTTAGAATGGGTAGCAGCGTTTGGGCGCGTGTTGTCAGTGAGTATTCTACTTTGGGCGGGATTTGCTGGTATTCTTTGCGATAAAGCAATTCTTCCGCTTCTAATTCCTTGAGTTGTTGGCTTAGCATTTTATGTGTAATACCTGGTAATTTTCTTTTTAGTTCTCCGTAACGGAGAATCGTTTCTTCCGCTAGAATGTAGATGATCAGCCATTTCCACTTGCCGCCAAGTACAGATAGTGTGTAGGCTACCGGGCAATCAAGATTGAGTTCGCCTTTTTCTTTCATGATGCTCTCCTTTGGATAGTAACCTTCTTAAAGCATGGTATATTTTGATAAAGTGCATACTTACATGAATAAAGAATAGCAGATATAATTAACCTAAACAAGCCTGAAAAGGATGGTGGAATTATGAATACCTATGAAGCGATTCAAAAACGCCGGAGCATTCGTCGTTATGAAGCTAGATTGGTGGAAAAAGAAACGATAGAGCGGTTGCTGAGGGCGGCGATGCAGGCTCCGTCAGCAGCGAATCAGCGGCCGTGGGAGTTTATTGTAGTGGAAAACAAAGATACTCTGGCTAAATTGGCGAAGGCTC
>CAZKCR010000225.1:0-3013 GCA_964551055.1 uncultured Anaeromusa sp.
ACGCCAACATAAAGAACTCGATTCGCTTTTTATTGTCCGGCAATACCGCAGGAATTCTTTCGGTCCTATATGCCTCGATAGTGGCGCTTCCCGTGCCTTTCGCGCCGGTACACCTCTTGTTTATCAACCTCCTTACAGATAGCTTACCAGCGATCGCCATTGGCCTTGAAACTCATCATGAACGTATTATGGATGAAAAGCCAAGGCAGGCGTGTGAATCGATGATTAATAAAGCTTTTGCAGTTCATATCTTCGGGGAGGGCTTGCTGATTGCCATCTGCACCATGGCGGCTTTTCAGATAGGTTTGACTACTGGAAACACGATGGCGGCCAGTACGATGGCCTTTGCAACCTTGTGTCTTGCCAGGCTGTTTCACGGTTTTAACTGCAGAGGTAAAGAATCCCTTTTGGTCCTGGGCGTTTTCCGCAATCCCTATGTCTGGCTTGCGGCTGCTTGCGGCTGCTTGCTTTTGGAAATCGTACTAAGATATGAACCGCTGGCCAGAGCCTTTGAAATTGCAGCCTTGACTTCGTCTCAACATGTTACGATCTATGCGTTGGCGATTGTGCCGCTTGTTCTTATCCAGAGTTATCGAGTGCTTTTTCAAAGATCAGAATGATTTATTACGCTTCTATTGAGGCGCCTTGCAAACCAGGTTGCGTCCGCTGTTTTTAGCAACGTATAGAGCGGCGTCGGCCCGGGACAATAGCGCTTCGAACGTATCGTCCGTTTCGAGTTTTTGTGCAGCCCCAATGCTGCAGGTAATGTTTGTCGTTGTATCTGGGGATACGGAGAACTGAGTGTGTTCCAATGATGTTCTGATGCGTTCTCCTAAGCGCCACGCTTGCTCAAGCGTTGTTTCTGGAAGCAGCAGTGCAAATTCTTCGCCGCCTAAGCGGCTCAAGCAATCTTGAGAGCGGATGAGGGATAAGCAGTGCTGCGCAAATTTTTGAAGCAATAAATCGCCGGCGGCATGACCCAAAGTGTCATTTACATGCTTGAAATAATCAATGTCGATCATCAAGATAGAGGTTGGTTTGTTGTATCTTGCGGCACGAGCCAGTTCTTTTTTTGCAATTTCAAAAAAATGGCGACGATTAATAAGAGATGTTAGTTCGTCTGTTGCAGCAAGTGTCTGTAGTTGCTCTTGCAACGCTTTTCTTTCGGTTGTATCTTCCATAACAACAATAAAAAAACGGTTAGTATATTTGCTGCTAACAGGAGAGATTAGTATGCTTGCCCAGTAGGTTGTGCCGTCTTTTTTTCGGTTTAGAAGTTCATTTTTCCAGCTTTTTCCCGATAATATCGTATCCCACAAATTGCGATATACTTCTTGCGGCGTGTTGCCTGATTTTAAAATGCTAGTTTTTTTGCCAGAAACTTCATTGAGAGAGTAACCTGTGATTGTTGAAAAACTATCATTGGCATATTGGATTTTACCTTGTACATCTGTAATGATGATGGCAGCTAGGCTGCTATCCACGGCCGCTTTAAATATAAGCAGCCTTTGAGATAAACGATATCTCTGGTCTATTCCGCCTAAAACAATCAGCAACAGTAAAAGTGCTATTGCTTCAGCCCACATGCTTGAAAGTGTGTGCCACCACAGGGTGTTTGAATCTACTAAGAAGATAAGGCGCCACGGAGCATTTTCGATGTCCATCACGAAAACTTTCCAACCAGCAATATCGTGGTATTGGTTAGGAGGAAGTGTTAGTAAGGTATTTGTACTGGCTTGTAAAGGAGGAGGTAGTAAGTCGGCTAATTGGGGCACTTGTGTTTCTTGCAACATAGTTGGAGTTGGATTAGCCAAAACATTCCCGCGTGTATCGACTAGTAACGGGGAGCCTATTCCTAAACCAGGGACAGCAAGATATTGGTGTAAGTTGCCGAGCGTGAAATCAATACCTACCATGGCGCGAAACTGATCTTTCTTATCAAATACAGGGGCAACAAGGGATGTCATTAATCCTTTTCCGGCTTCATCGATATAGACTTCGTGCCAACGCAGTGAGCGCTGAGGATTTTTGGCGGGTTTTGTTTCCGTGAACAGCGGATGCGTCATCCAGTCGTCGGACCATAAAAGCGCTTGGGGTTCATAAGGGTACATATTGATAAAGTGATTTGCAGAATAATAGTATATCCAAGTAGCACTTGGTACTTGCTGCTTGATGTTCTTAAACAAAGGATTGAGACGCAAAGCTAGGTCTATTTCTGTTGCTTTTTGGCTTGATAGATCGGGAATCGTGCCGCCTCCAACCAAGTAACTGCTATCTTCTTTTTTTATCATCGGAGGGATTGCATGGAGAGAGTAGCTTTTTTTATCTGGGTTTTCTGCTAATGCTGAGAAGAGAGGGTGTGGAGCAGTCGAATGTATTTCTGAAAAATTTTCCTGCGCTACATGCTGCAAAATGCGTAAATGATTAGCAGCATTAGTAGAAGCGCCGCTAATTGACATTTGAACTGTTGTTAGGTTTCGTTCAGCAATCTCTAAAGCGGCGTTTACACGAAATGATATTAAATTGTCAAAGATAACCGCCGCGAGCACCAATAGCATGAGATAGATAAACAATAGTAGGCGGCGGGATATGAGCATGTAAAAATCGTTTATAATTTTTTGGCTTTTCACAATCGCTCTCCCTTTCCCAATATTGATTTTTTATGGTTTTATAAGGCAATAACTAATTCGAGATGATGTGAGAAAAGTCCTTGAATAGATACCGTCTAAACCTTGCTCATGGTCTTTCCCTGAATAGCCAAGGGCAGACTGCAGCCAGAGTTTGCTATTAAAGCTCAAAAGCTCGAATGCCGAAACTGTTAGGGTGTGAATGGATCGTGTTGACCATAAAATGCAAGGGGAATGGGGCAAATTATTGACAAAATCACTGCCAAATGTTAGTATAAAGCAAACATAACTGAATATTTTAAAAATAATAACACTGAATGAATGCTATAATCGTTGTGCAGAGCCTTGCTACAGGTTTTGAAGCCGTAAGTAGTAGTGGTGAAAAG
>CAZKCR010000226.1:0-2967 GCA_964551055.1 uncultured Anaeromusa sp.
CCAAAGCGCTCACATTCAGCACAATGGTGCGCGGCAGCCGCTCCGCCAGCATTTGCGATACCGGGCGGCCGGTAATATAGGAAGTTCCCATTTCGCCCTGCAGGGCCTGTGACAACCATTGCCCATACTGCACAGGCAATGGTTGATCCAGCCCCAAGTTTTCACGGATACGCTCCTGGTCCGCCGGGCGCATCCGCTCCAATTGGCTGCCGTACATGGCCACCGCCGGGTCCCCATGGGCCGTATGAATAAAGAAAAAGGAGCAGAGGCTGACAACCAGCAGCACCGGCACACTAGCCAGCAGCCTCCGCAAAATAAACAGCAGCATCAGGGAGTCTTGCTCCATTCTTCCACATTCCAAGTATAACCGGCGCCATGATGGCCTAACGTCCTTGCCTTGAAGCCGCCGATGCTTTTATTATGCACTACGGCAACATCCAAGTAAACCAAGAAATTAAACGCCGGATCCTCTGCCAACGCTTGCTGGAACTGAGCGTAAAATCCTTTGCGCGCTTCTTGATTCATTGTTTGCCGCGCCGCCGTCAAAGCTGCATCCACCTTAGCGTTTTTATAGTGTTCATAGTTTTGGCCGCTGGGATCGCTGCCATGGAAGATCCGGTAGGTATCTTGATCCGGATCAAAAGGACTGCCCCAGCCCAACAAAAAGGTTTCCATGTCTGCGATTTTAAAGGATCCTTTTTCGCGCGGATCCGGCACAGCGTCTACGCCAATTTGT
This sequence comes from uncultured Anaeromusa sp., assembly GCA_964551055.1. Taxonomy (GTDB): domain Bacteria; phylum Bacillota; class Negativicutes; order Anaeromusales; family Anaeromusaceae; genus Anaeromusa. The sequence goes on from CAZKCR010000226.1 coordinate 737, forward strand.
TTAAACTGCGTGGACAAGGCGTTCGCTAAGGAAACCCGCACTGGATCATGAGCAAAGGTAGTAATTTTAAAAGTCAGCTTCTTCCCGTCTTTTTGCAGCATTCCGTCCGCGCCCGGCGTATAGCCTGCCGCAGCCAGCAGTTCTTTCGCCTTTGCCGGATTATAGGTGTATGTTTCTACAGCACTGTCATTGGCCCAATTGAGCTGCAGCGGTCCGTACGCCGCTTTGCCCCAGCCAAGCATCACGCCTTTTACCAGCGCCTCCCGGTCTACGGCAAAATTCAACGCCTGGCGCACACGCGCATCATTCCATAAGGGAAATTGGCGATTATACATCAAACAGCGATAATCCGCGGTTACCACACGTTCCACTTGGAGGCTCTGCACTTTTTGCACCCGCTCCACTTGAGCCGGATCGACAAGAGCTACATCAATTTCGCCGGTTTCCAACTGCAGCGCCCGGACGTTCTGATCCGGCAGGAACTTCAAGATCACTTTCGCCACTTTCGGAGCGCCCCGATAAAACTCCTTATTGGCTTCTAACGTCATCGCTTGTCCTTTTTGCCATTGGCTCAGGCGGAAAGGTCCTGTGCCAATCGGCTGGGCGTTAAAGGCATCTTGATTCACGTCTTTTCCCGCTAAGGCATGTTTTGGAATCATGCCGGTCGTCATAGCATCAAGCAAGGGAAAAGGCGTCTTTAAAACAATCTTGACCGTATAGGGATCCGATACGCTTACCTCTTGAATTTCTTCAAAACGTTCGCGAATAGTCGAATTGCTTTTTTTGTCTAACGCCGTATCAATCGTAAATTTAACGTCTTCCGCTGTAAAAGGATGGCCGTCATGCCATTTTACGTTTTGCCGCAGCTTGAATATGTATTCCTTTTGATCCGCGCTTACCTGCCAGGACTCCGCTAAATCCGGCGTCAATTCGTTCTTTTCATTATATCGGGTCAATCCTGTAAAGATCAGCATTACCGCATCATCATGCTCGTCCGTGAATAACGGATTGACCTTTACGGATTCATTTTCCACACCTAATACAATCGCATCCGCTGGCGTTTTTGCTTCCTTTTTTCCTCCACAGCCAGCCAACAACAGTGCTGTCATTAGCATGCCGCACATTATAAGATAGAGAGCTGTCTTTTTCTTCATCTTCCACAACAACCTTTCTTCTCTTTGTATAAAAAAACAACAGCCCAACTACGCCTGCGGATCGCAGACGAATTTGCAGCTGTTACACATTCGTGTGTATTACGCTTTCTTCGTGAAAGCTTTATTATATGTATAGCTATTCTTCGTTTTTAAGAAATTCCCTGCCTCGGTACTTATTTTCTTTCTCTTTAATGTATTAGCGCTCACAAACAAAAGTCAAGCAAATTACTTTGCCTGACTCTTGTACTGGATTTCACGTTATAGACTTAATGCATCCACGCGGGCAATCGCCTGGAGCATTATCTCCGTAGTCACAGTCACCGGCATGTTTTTCATATCTGGCAGCGATACGGCTTTTGCCGCTACGGCTTCTAATTCGGCAGCCGTGGTTTGGGCGATCTGCCGGCTGGTCACTGGCACACCGCAAGCTTTCGCAATGGCAATCGCCTCTTTAATTTCTTCGTCTGACCGGCCCTCAAGCGCCAATAAGCAAAGATTTCCGTAGCCGACTGTCCGGCCATGTCCCATGTCATGGGCAGCGGGAATAATCGTAAAGGCGTTGTACAAAGCATGCGCCGCGGAAGAACGCAACTGCTCGCCGCCATAAATAGAAGCCATGCCGGCGTACAGAATTATAGCGTCTGCCGCCGCTTCCAAGGCTGTATGATATTGCTTGGTCGCAACTGCCTTTTGCGCCTCGCCGCCAAACTTCGCCACCAAATCATAGCACAAACGGCCCTGGGCCAAGGCTGCCAGGCTCAAGCTATTCTGCTCCACGCATTGAATGGCAGCGCGGTATTCGTACCATTTGGCCAAAGTGTCTCCCAGGCCGGCTGCCAAATGCTCTTCTGGAGCGGCCAGCAACACGTCCGTATCAATCACCATGCCTACCGGGCAATTAGGAAAGGAGACAATCCGAATAAAAATACCGTCATTGTCGTAGAGCACCGCTACCGGAGTAGCCGCAGCGCAAGTAGCCGCAATGGTCGGCACCGTTACTACAGGCACGCCGCAAGCGTCCCCTGTCAGCTTGCCTGTATCCAGCGCCTTGCCGCCGCCCACGGCAATAATCACCTT
>CAZKCR010000227.1:0-2957 GCA_964551055.1 uncultured Anaeromusa sp.
TTTTTTTCGCTTTGAGAGTATTCAACGCAAATTGCGCCCCTACCGCTCCTTGGAAAGAATCAATAAAACAAGCCCGGAACGTATAATTTTTCACCTTGCCTGTGTTACCATCCACAGTTACTTTGGGATTAACCGTAGCCGCCGCCACAAAAGGAATTTTGTTGCCTTCCGCCACGGAAGAGCCGGCAATACCACAGGAGCTGACCGTAAAACCGGTTACAGCCACTACTTTGTCCTGCGTAATCACCTTGGTCATGGCATTCGTCGATTCCGACGGCTCGCCCTTATTGTCGGCAGTTACAATCTGGATTTGCTTGCCCAGTACGCCGCCAGCGGCATTAATTTCTTTAAAAGCCAGCTTAGCGCCATTGGCTGCAGATGTTCCGTAGGTCGCCGTGTTTCCAGTCAGTTCATAAACCATGCCGATTTTCAAATCACTGCTGGCGTTGTTGCCGCAGCCTGCCGCCAGGCCCAACGCCAAAACAAGCCCGCCAAGCAGCGTGTTTCTCCAAAACAGCTTCTTTCTCATAGTTCTCCCCCCGTTATCTTTCTCTAGCAACATAAAGGTCTTCTCTAGCGATACATAAATAACTATTTATCTGTATAATTATAAATGAAATACTAAACACCCGGCAAGTTCTTTTTAATGGCTTCCTTGTTCTTTCCGCCAGAAATCAAGCGCCGTTCCGTCGGCGGCAAAATTTTGCACCACTAACGCCGTATCGCTCACGTCCACCGTCAAATAATTGGGCTGCCCTGTCGGATTGTGAAAAGCTGCGTCCCATTCTTTGGGCTGCGCCCTGGCAAAGGTCTTCGTACCGCTGCGTCCTACGGTTATATAAACAACGCCATTCCCCTGCTCGCCGCCCCATTGCCCCCTCTGCACCGGATAAGAACGGGCGTAGATATGATCATGCCCGGCAAAAGCAACGTCCACGCCGTAGCGATCAAAAATAGGGCCGAAAGCCGCTCGCAAATCCGCGTCTGACTCCAATGACGGGCGATTGTGATACAACGGGCGATGAATAAATACCAGCTTCCAGCGTTGCTTAGTCGCCGCCAAATCCCGTTCCAACCAAGCCTGCTGCCATTCCAGCATCTGCGGCAGCCAGGCTTCTTCCTCTTGACGCTGGCTATCGAGAATCGAAAAATGAGCATCTCCGTAATCAAAGGAATATACTCGCTTTTGCAAACCTTCCGGTCCATTTCCCGGCGAAGAGAAAAACGCATCAAAATAATCCGGTAAAGCAATTTTCCCCTGAGGTGTATAGGTCTCATGGTTGCCCATAACCGCCGCCACAGGAATGGTGTCAATAACCCCTTTGCCCGCCCCAAACCAGCCGTCCCATTGACCATAATCAAGGCCTACATCTACCAGATCGCCGATGTTCACCATGAAAGAAGCTTGCGGATTCCTGGCATACGCAGCATGCAGCACTTCCTGCCACAGCTCATACGTATAGCTTTGCGAGTCCCCAAAAAGCAAAAAACGAAAGGGCTTCGCCTGCATTGGCGCCGTTGTAAACGTATGACTTTCACTCCAGAATACTCCGTCGCCAACCTGGTACCGATAGGAAGTGGACGCTTTAAGGCCACTCATTTGCGCAGTATGAACAACAATCGGCCCCCGCTCCGTCTGTACCTCTTTTTCCGTACCGGCAATGCTGTGCACCTCACCAGCACCGGACGCCTCGGAAAATTCCACCCTACTGGCCTTGCTCAAAGGCCCTGTATGCCAGGTAACACTCTGCACCGCAGCAGGCTCGCCGCCTTGCGTCAGCATGACATGGGTCGGAGAAAGCGCCAGCAGCGGTGCAAAATACGTTCCCGCCCACAAGACCACCGCCACAGACGCCGACAACAGCAACGTTCGTTTCGATAACCACGTTTTCATGTGTTTCGCCAGGCCTCCGTTCTTTTTCTTTATCTACCATCATAAAGAAAAAGAAGGACGCTGGCAATGCGCATCCTTCTTTCGAGTTCCGTAAGTTCTCTACAACTACTGCAACGCCAGAAGCTCTTCAGAAAAGAAGCCTTTCCCTACAAAAGCCACTTCACCGCTTTGCAATACATGGCCATCTTCGCGCTGCTCCACTGCCAAAACGCCACCCGGCATATGCACTTTTACAGCCGCATCCACCAACCCTAAGCGATAAGCAGCCGCAGCGGCGGCACAACTGCTGCTGCCTGAAGCCAGCGTATAACCGGCGCCTCGCTCCCAAATTTCGATCTGGATATTCTGCCGATCCAAGACTTTTAAAAACTGCACATTAATCCGCTGCGGAAAACGTTCATGCGTTTCAATGACAGGCCCTAAGCGGCAAGCTTCTTCTTCTGATACTTCATCGCGTAAAATGACGCAATGCGGGTTGCCCACAGAAAGGCAAGTCATCAACAAGGTTTCGCCCGCTACAGCCCAAGGCGCTCCGATCAGTTCTTGTTCAGGTCCCCTCACAGGAATGCGGCTGCTAAGAAAGCTCACCGCTCCCATATCCACTCGGCTGCGACTGCCGTTTTTCGCTAGCAGCGCTACCTCCACTTGACCGCCCAAGGTATTTAGAGAAAAATTCCTGCCAGTAACATAACCGGCATCTACCAAATAGCGTGAAAAAATACGTACCCCGTTGCCGCTTTTTTCGGCTTCACTACCGTCAGGATTGAAAATGCGCAAGTGCAGCCGCCCTTCTTCCAGAAAGGGCCCCAGTAAAATGCCATCCGAACCCACGCCAAAATGGCGGTGGCAGAGCAAATGAATCTTCTCCGGCGAAAGTTCCCAGGAAAAACAGTTTGGATCTAAAACCAAATAATCATTTCCCAAGCCGTGATATTTGAAAAAATGGAATTTCATCAGTACATTCCTCCTGTATGTGTTTTGCAAGCTCATTATAAACAACTCTGCTTGCCCAAACATTGCAGAAGCTGAAAAAAAGGTTGCAAAACCTGCGGTGGCGAATTAC
>CAZKCR010000228.1:0-2922 GCA_964551055.1 uncultured Anaeromusa sp.
TGCTTGATTTTGCAGGCGTGCATGCGGAAATGAGGCGATAGCTGCCATGTGGTTGAACGTGCAAGGAAACGTGGAGGCGGTTATGAAGCAAGCCCGGAAAATTCTTGAAGCTCTAACCCAGGAAGGCTGGCAGGCGTATATGGTAGGCGGTGCAGTGCGGGATTTGTTCCTGGGCGTGAATCATATTGACGTTGATATCTGCACGAATGCCAAACCGGATGAGATTCGCGCCATGGCTATAAGGCGGGGGTGGAAGACCAGCGATGTGGGAGCGAGATTTGGCAGCGTGCTGGTTGTAATAGCAGGCATACCTTATGATGTTACCACCTTCCGCAGGGAAGAGTATGGCGAAGACAGCCACAGGCCGAAAAAAGTGGAGTGGGGCGACTCCTTGTTGGAAGACTTAAGTCGGCGAGACTTTACAATTAATACCTTGTGCCTGGATGTGAACGGCGATTTGTATGATCCCTTTGACGGTTTGCGCGATTTGCGTTTAGGTCGTATTCGAGCGGTGGGGGAAGCCAATGTTCGCTTTGCTGAAGACGGCTTGCGCATGTTTCGAGCCGCTCGCTTTATGGCACAGTTGGGCTTTTCCTTAGATACGGATATTTTTCCCGCCATTGTAGCTAATCGAGAGCGGGTGCGAGGGCTATCGGTGGAACGGGTGCGCAATGAACTGGAGAAGACCCTGCTGGCTCGGCATGCGGCGAAGGGAATCCATGTATTGCGGATGACAGGGTTGCTTGCGGAAACTTGCCGTGCGAAAGACGAAGGTGTGGAGCAGAACGTGCCTATTCTACCGGAGATTATGCATCTATATCAACTGCCGCAAAACCCGAAGCATCACCGGCTGAATGCGTGGCGTCATGTGTTGGATACGGTGGAACGAATTGAGCCGCAGCTGGCGTTGCGCTGGGCGGCGTTGCTGCATGACGTGGCGAAGGGCTTGCCGGGAGTGCGGGGGGTGAACGCGCAGGGCGAATGGACAGACCATCGCCATGACGTGGTAGGCACGGAGCTTACCGAAGATATATTACGTCGCCTGCGGGTAGATCCTCAGGTGGCCAGACGTGTAATTTGGTTGGTTCGCAATCATATGCATGCGCCGGACTTGTCTCGTAAATCCGTGGTGCGCTGGCTACGCAAGCGCGCGGTGTCGTTCCGCGATGTAGAGGAGCTGCAGCAAGCGGTAGCGCAGCTGTTTGCGTTATATTGGGCGGATGCAACGGCGACACGTACTAAGCCGAACGATTCGTTGGAACAACTGCTGCAGCAGGTGGAACCCATTTTGCAGCAAACCCCTTTCTTCGTCTCGCAATTGGCTATTTCCGGCGGCGACATTGCGGCGGAATTGGGGAGCGGGCCGCAGGTGGGGGTGTTTCAGAAAAATTTGCTGCAACGCATTCAAAGCGGAACGCTGAAAAATGAAGCAGGCGCTTTACGTCAGGCCTTGGTGTTGCGTAAGGAACGGCAAAAGCAATTGCAGTGACCTTCAGAGATTGCTATAATATAAGAATGAGATTTATCACAGAATACAGTGATGTTTAGATGTAGGAAGGACAGGTGCGAAGCATGGAGACAGCCTGGTTGCAGGACGGAGTCGCCTTTTTTCAAACATATGGGTTATGGGGGCTGCTGGCCGTGGCATTCCTGGAGTCTTTTATTTCTCCGATTTTGCCGGATTTGCTGCTAATTCCTATGGCGCTGTCCAATCCGGATCAAGCTATCTGGTATGCCGTCTGGACGACCCTTACTTCAGTTTTAGGCGGTTTTATCGGCTATTACGGCGGGCATCGTTTTGGTGAGCCTGCTCTACGGCGCATTGTTCCTGAACGGCATTTGGAGACAATCCGTTGCTGGATGGAGAAATATGGCGCCCTGGCCGTGTTTTTAGCAGCGATGTCGCCGATTCCTTATAAGTTTGTTTCTATTAGCGCTGGCGCTTTTCGCGTGAATCTGGGACTGTTCTTCGTGTTTTCTTTTTTGGGACGCGCTAAACGGTTTTTGGTGGAAGGGCTGTTGATTTACTATTATGGTCCTCAGGCGCTGGCTATGTTTGAGAAGTATAAGATCGAAGCTATTGTCGGCTTTGTGCTTGTAAGTGTTTTGATGGTTCTTGGAGTGTATCTGTTTCGCCGGCATAAAATGCAGGCTCGTGTGGCAGTATCAGTAGAAGCTAGGAGGCAGGAGCAGCTATGAATGGAGCAGGTGAAAAAACGCTGCAAGGGCGTGAGTTGGACGCGGCAGCAGCGGTGGCTAGCGGCGCCTATTGCTGGGTTACGCATACTTTGCAGTTCAGCGCGGAAATGGCGGTAAAATGGTTGATGGCGGAAGAAACGCTGAATGCCTTCAGGGGCATGTACCGGCCTATGCGCGAAGAAGAATGGGAAGAGCTGAAGCACCGCCAAGACTATGCGGAAGAAGTGCCCTGCTTTTCCACCGATGAGGCGGCAGCGGAGAAGCTGCACACTCTCCTGCAACAGCAGGGGCGGCTTGTGGAAAGAAAAAACGTAGCGGAGGGTGTAGCTGCTGTGTGCGGGGAAGTAAAGACCGTTGCTGCTACTTGGCCGGAAGCATTGACTCGTCTGACATTGCTTTTAGGGAGTTGCTGATTAATTTAATAATGGAATATTGACGCAATTCAAGTCTTTTGCTAATGTTTACATGAAAGAGTTGGACAAGTAAGGCTGTTTAATGACGGTTTGACTTGGAAGACTTATCTTCCCTGTTTGGGCGTTTTTAAGACGAACAAACGAGGAAGATGCGGCGCAAGGCAGCTGTTTTAACAGGATAAGCCTGTTCTTAGTGACGTGTTGTGCAGCACCTGAGCCAGGCAGGGCTGCAACAAAGACGTTAGCATGGCTGTACGGGGTCGCGAAAAAAGCATTCGCAGAAGATGAGGTTCTGTGAATGCTTTTTTTA
>CAZKCR010000229.1:0-2900 GCA_964551055.1 uncultured Anaeromusa sp.
GAAGAGGGAACCGTTTGGCTTGTGAGCTATAAAGATACTGAAAAAACAAGAGAGATAGAAGCTAATAATGCAGTTGAGTTATGTGCGGTTGATGAAAACAGCAATGTTCTTCGGCTACAGGGGAAGTTAGTAGGAGAAGAGAAGCTCTTTTGGGAAGAAAAAGAAGCAGTGCGCCGGAATATCATTGAAGAGCTGCCAGGCGCGGCGGGATTTTTTACGGGACCGGAAGATCCTGATATGGCGATTTACAAATTGGAGGTTACGAATGTAATCTTTCGCAGCCTGGAAAATGTTGCTCGCGCGGAACTTCACTTTCGTAAGTAAACCCAAGCAGAAGCTGCTTTCTTTGAGGAAGGAGGGGTTGCGGTGAAGCGCATTCCTACGTTTATGGTCTGCTTAATCAGCTGTTTTGGCGCTGGAGCGATTGGCGGCGTGTTTACGCAAATCTCGCTAACTACGTGGTATGCGCAGCTAGTTAAGCCGGAGCTTTCGCCGCCGAACTGGGTATTTGCGCCGGTGTGGAATGTTCTATATTTCTTAATGGCCATAGCTTTGTATCGCCTTTTAATAAGCGAACAGCGCCAAGGACGGCGGTTGGCGCTTGCCTTTTTTGGGGTGCAATTATTGCTCAACATAACTTGGTCTGCGGTGTTTTTTGGACTTCGTTCGCCAGGGGGCGGGCTTGTGGTAATTGCCTTTTTAGTCGTGGCCATAGGGGTAACTATGTTTTGGGGCCGTCGTGTTTCTAAAGTGGCGGCGTTGCTGTTAGTTCCTTATCTGGGGTGGGTTTGTTTTGCGGCGTATTTGAATTATCAATTCTGGCGGTTGAATTGACGCTGTGAGGAGGCGCTCAAAATGGATCGCTATTATCAAAAATCTGTTGAAGACACGCTAGTTAGCTTGAGCGTAAGCGATCAGGGGCTGACAGATGTGGAAGCGACCAGGCGACGGCAGGAGCAAGGTTTTAATGAGCTGTTGGAAACGAACAAAAAGAGTTTTGTAGAAGTGTTCATGGAGCAGTTCAAAGACGTCTTGGTTCTGATTCTTATAGTGGCAGCGGGACTTTCTCTTTTGCTGGGGAAATGGGAGAGTTCGATTGTCATTATGATTGTGGTCTTGCTGAACGCGCTGCTGGGCGCGGTCCAATATGTTAAAACCGAACAATCCTTACAGAGTTTAAAAGCCTTGTCATCTCCTAAAGCGAAAGTAATGCGGAACGGCGAGAAAGTGGAAATTGCCTCGCGCGAACTGTTGGCGGGGGATATTTTGTTCTTAGACGCAGGAGATTATGTAAGCGCCGATGGCCGAATCCTTGAATGTTTCAGCCTGCAAGTCAATGAAAGTTCTTTGACGGGAGAGTCGGAGAGTGTTTTAAAAACGCAAGAGGTGATCGGCGGAGATCATGTCGCCTTGGGAGATCGGAAAAACATGGTTTTCTCCGGCAGTTTTGTTACCTATGGCAGAGCGGTGGTTGTTGTTACGGCGATCGGCATGGCTACGGAGATTGGCTTAATCGCTAATTTGCTGGGCGCAGCGGAACGAAAAAAGACGCCCCTCCAGGTTAGCCTGGATGAGTTCGGCAAGAAGCTTGCTGTTGTGATTCTGCTTATTTCTGCTGTTATTTTTGTCTTGAATACTTTTGTGCGCGGCAACGATTTCCTTGAGTCTCTTATGTTTGCGGTATCTCTTGCGGTTGCAGCTATTCCGGAAGCGCTAAGCGCGATTGTTACCATCGTGCTGGCTATTGGTACGCAAAAAATGGCCAAGGAAAAGGCAATTATTCGTAATCTCCATGCAGTGGAAAGCTTGGGCAGCATTACTGTAATTTGCTCGGATAAAACAGGCACCCTTACGCAAAACAAGATGTCGGTGCAAAAGGTATTTGTCGATGAAACGATTCGCTCCTTTGATAAACTAGAGCTAGGCCGGCCCTTAGAAAAGAAGCTGGTTCTTATGGCAATGCTTTGCAACGACGCGGTAACGATAAAGGACAAGGAAATCGGCGATCCGACGGAAGTGGCATTAGTCAGCCTGGGAGAAATCTATGGGCTGGATGAATTAGAGGCGCGCAAAGACTTTCCGCGTACAGGCGAGGCGCCCTTTGATTCCGAGCGCAAGCTGATGAGTACGGCCCATGATTTTGCGGGCAAACATATTATGATTACGAAAGGCGCTCCCGACGTGCTGCTCTCGAAAATTACGAGTATTGCCGTTTCTGCTGGCGAAAGGCCCCTAAGCGAGGCGGACTTAGAAAAAATACGCGATGCGATCTATGGTTTTTCCTCGAATGGTTTGCGCGTGCTGGCGCTGGGGTATAAAGAGCTTGATGAAGGACAAGTCATTACCGCGGCAGATGAAAACGGCTTGATCTTTTTAGGCCTCCTGGCGATGATGGATCCTCCAAGAGAAGAGACATTAGGCGCTGTTGCGGAATGTGTAAGGGCCGGAGTCAAGCCGGTAATGATCACAGGGGACCATAAGGTAACCGCCATGGCCATAGCGAGGCAGGTCGGTATTTTGCGGGAGAACGAGGAAGCGTTAGAGGGATTTGAGCTGGACGGTATGAGCGAAGCGGAACTGAAAGAGCGAGTAGAGCACGCAGCGGTTTATGCGAGGGTATCGCCGGAACATAAAATAAGAATTGTACGCGCCTGGCAAAGTCGTGGGGATGTGGTTGCCATGACGGGGGACGGCGTAAATGACGCTCCGGCTCTAAAACAGGCGGATATTGGCATTGCGATGGGGATTACAGGAACCGAAGTGGCCAAGGATTCGGCGGCCATGGTGCTGGCGGATGATAACTTTTCTACGATTGTGAAAGCCATTGCCAACGGCAGAGCCATTTACGCCAACATAAAGAACTCGATTCGCTTTTTATTGTCCGGCAATACCGCAGGAAT
>CAZKCR010000230.1:0-2899 GCA_964551055.1 uncultured Anaeromusa sp.
CGACTACGGCAATGTCCGCATCCTCCAGGCAATACTCTTCGTACATCATAATGTCATCTAAATTGTTTTCTACTTTGCCGTTCAAACGATCCATCAGCGTCTGGGTCGCCTGGGAAGAGCCATTGGGAAAACCGCTTTCATCATGTACCAAACCCGTCACATGGCTGTGATATCCCTTGCCGAAAGGCGCCATCGGCGGCACGCCGTCTGCATCTGCTTTATAGGGTAAAAAGCCTTCGGTTTTCTGCGCCGGGACTTTGCGCTGGGGCTTTTGGATTTCATCATAACTGTCCGGCAGCTCGATACGTTCGCGCATATGACCGACTACTTCGTCCATTAGCAAAATGACAGGAGTACGATATTTTTCGGACAGCTCGTAGGCTTTAATCGTCAAAGAAAAGCATTCCGGCACGCTGGCCGGCGTCAGGGCAATGACTGGATGATCACCGTGAGTGCCCCAACGAGCCTGCATAACGTCCCCTTGGGAAGGAGAGGTAGGCTGCCCTGTGCTGGGACCCACTCGCTGTACATTGACAATGACTAAAGGCACTTCGGAAATCGTCGCATAGCCGATCAATTCCTGTTTTAGGGAAAAACCGGGGCCGCTGGTAGCAGTCATTACTTTTTTCCCAGTCAAAGAAGCGCCGATAACAGCGCCAATTCCGGCAATTTCATCTTCCATCTGAATAAACTTGCCACCCACCTGAGGCAGACGTTTAGCGAGAATTTCCGCTACTTCCGTAGAAGGTGTAATCGGATAGCCTCCAAAAAAGGTAACACCAGCGGCAATAGCGCCTTCGGCGCAAGCCTGGTTGCCTTGCATAAGCATAACTTTTGGCACGTACGTCACTTCCTTTATTTTTGAATAAAAATAGCGTAATCCGGACAGCGTTCCTCACATTGCTTACACTGAATACAGGATGCCTCATCCGCCACTTCCACCTTGCTAAGTTCATTTACCTTCAGCACTTTTTTAGGGCAGAACTCCACGCAAATTCCGCAGCCTTTGCAGCGATTCAAAACCAATTTAATCGCCATTTTTGTCACCTCCTCCAACTACTTGCCGCTTTATAGCATTTATAAAAACAAATCAATAGTTCCTTAAGTATAGTAAGACAGTTTTGACAACATTTCGACTACAATCGTCTGAAAGGTCAAAAATAAAAACCGAACAGTCAAATAAATGACTGAACGGTTTTGTTTGTTTATTAAAACTAGTTTTTAGATATCCAGATTGCGTACGCGATGAGCGTAATCTTCAATGAACTTACGCCGCGGTTCTACTTTGTCTCCCATAAGAATAGTGAAAATTTCATCGGCTTCCATGGCTTCTTCCATAGATACCTGCAGCAACGTACGGCGCTCCGGATTCATCGTCGTTTCCCAGAGCTGCTCGGGATTCATCTCGCCAAGACCTTTGTAACGCTGTACCGCCACATTGCTGTCGCGGCCAATACGAGTTAAATGCTGATCCAGCTCGTCGTCGCTGTACAAATACGTATGATCCTTGCCTTTTTTCACCAAATACAACGGAGGCTGCGCAATAAACACATGGCCTTCCGAAACCAACGGCTGCATATAGCGATAGAAGAAGGTTAGAAGCAGCGTGCGAATATGCGCGCCGTCTACGTCGGCATCGGTCATAATGATAATTTTGCCGTAGCGGCGTTTGGAAAGATCAAATTCTTCGCCAATACCGCTGCCAAAAGCAGTAATCATGGAACGAATTTCTTCGTTGTTCAGGATTTTATCCAGACGCGCTTTTTCCACGTTAATAATCTTGCCGCGCAGCGGCAAAATTGCTTGGAAACGACGGTCGCGCCCTTGTTTAGCACTGCCACCGGCGCTGTCACCTTCAACCAGGTAAATTTCCGTTTGCTCCGAATCTCGGCTGGAGCAATCCGCCAGCTTGCCCGGAAGGCTGCTGATTTCCAAAGCGCTTTTGCGGCGCGTCAATTCCCTAGCTTTTCTGGCTGCCATGCGCGCCCGGGAAGCCATGACCGCTTTCTCAATGATTTTTTTTGTAATCGCCGGGTTTTCCTGCAAGAATTCACCCAACTTTTCGGAAACCACGCTGTCTACAATACCGCGGACTTCACTATTACCCAGTTTCGTCTTGGTTTGGCCTTCAAACTGGGGCTCCTGAATTTTAATGCTAATTACCGCAGTCAACCCTTCACGGATATCCTCACCGCTGAGGTTTTCGTCGGCATCCTTCAGCTGATTCAGCTTACGGGCATAGTCGTTGATAGAACGCGTTAAAGCCTGCTTAAAGCCGCTTAAATGGGTGCCGCCTTCCTGGGTATTAATGTTATTCACGAAGGTGGAGACATTTTCCACATAGCTGTCATTATACTGCATGGCAATTTCTACTAGCGTAGTGTCTTTACCGCCATATATGGAAATTGGCTCTGCATGGAGCACATCCTTATTTTTATTAAGATGCTTTACAAAAGAGCAAATGCCGCCTTCGTAATGAAATTCTTCTTCCTTGCCTTCTTCGCGCTCATCTTTAAGAGTTACGCGAATGCCACGGTTCAAAAACGCCAGTTCCCGCAGACGATGCTTCAATGTATCGTAGCTATATACCAGTTCTTCAAAAATTTCTTCATCCGGCCAAAAAGTAACTTTTGTCCCGGTTTCTTCGGTTTCACCGATCATGGTTAATTTTTCTACGGTAATACCACGTTCAAAAGCAATACTGTATTTTTTACCGCCGCGTTTCACTTCTACTTCTAAACGCTTGGATAAGGCGTTAACAACAGAAACACCCACGCCATGAAGACCGCCGGATACTTTATAGCCTTCGCCGCCGAACTTGCCGCCGGCATGAAGAACCGTCAGCACGACTTCTACTGCAGGCATACCGGATTCATGCATATCTACAGGAATGCCGCGG
>CAZKCR010000231.1:0-1177 GCA_964551055.1 uncultured Anaeromusa sp.
AACCTAAAAAAGCAGAAGGAACTTGGCTTTAGCCAAGCGCCTTCTGCTTTTCAGTTCCACATCACAGGGAATAGAGCAAGTTTGTGAGAACGAGAAATCGATTTTCGTGCTTTTCGCGATTTTCGCGGTTGGATAATAAATCGGGGAGACGTTGTTGCCGAACCGCGAAATACACGAAAGACGCGAAAGGGGTTTTGATTATTTAAACACTTCGGGGTTAAGGCAGGTCAGCATAGGCTGTCCATGCAGCGCCGCCAGCAAATTGTCCACCGCCAAATTCATCATGGCAGCCCGTGTCTGCCGACCGGCGCTGGCGATATGGGGCGTAATCAGGACATTGTCCATTTTATAAAGCTCGTGATCCACCGGCAGCGGTTCTGGGTCGGTCACGTCCATAGCCGCATAGGCTAGCTGCCCGCTCTTGAGAGCCGCCACCAAGTCCGCAGTTACCACAATAGGACCGCGCGCGGCATTGATAAAATATGCGCCTTTTTTCATTTTGCCGAAAGCCTCCGCGTTAAACATACCACGCGTTTGCGCCGTCAAGGGCGAAAGAACCAGCACAAAATCCGCTTCCGCCAACAATGCGTCAAAGGAACGATAAGACGCTTCAAACTTGGCTTCATCCGCCCGGGGCCGACGGTTGTGATAGATAATGCGCATACCGCTCGCCAGCGCCCGGCGCGCTGCGGCGCTGCCGATGTCTCCCATGCCGACAATGCCCAACGTCTTGCCGTGCAAATCACAGCCCAACCCCAGATCCCCGCCGCACTGCCCTAAAGGCTTGGTCCAGCGGCCAGTTTTCGCATAAGCCCAGCCCTCGTGAATGCGCCGCGCTGAAGAAAGCAAAAGACCAAAGGCCATATCGGCTGTCGCCTCTACCAGAACCCCCGGAGTGTTGCTGACAGCAACGCCTTTAGCAGTACAGGCCGGTACATCAATATTGTCATAGCCCACCATGGTATTGGCTACCACTTTCAGCTTCGGCGCTCCTGCCAAAACGCTCTCGTTTACCGGTGCACCAGTACAAAGCAAGCCATCGGCGTCCGCCACTTCTTCCAGCAGTCTCTCTTGCGGCATGCGTCCTTCCTGCTGCCATGAAACAACCGTGCCTTCCGCCTCCAAACGCGCCAACACCTCAGGGAATAACTTACCTGTTACTACAATTTTAGCCATA
>CAZKCR010000231.1:1277-2898 GCA_964551055.1 uncultured Anaeromusa sp.
ACAATCTCGCTTTGAGTGCCCACGCGCAACGGCGGCCCCCAGCCGCCATAACCACTAGAAACAACCAGCGTCATATTGCCGCGCCGCAACATCCCCCAGTCAATTTCATACATCGCATGGGTAATCAGTGAAATCGGCCACATCTGCCCCTGGTGGGTATGACCGGACAAAAGCACGTCCGCCCCCGCCACAGCCGCCTCATCTATACGCTTCGGCTGATGATCCATTACTACAACCGGTCGGGTCAAGTCTACACCTGCTAAAACTTCTTCTAACGGATCGCTTTCGCCTGCCTGGTAACGACTGCGCCCAACATCATCGCGCCCTACCAAAACCAGACCGTTTCCTACCAACTGCCAGCGATCCCTGAGTACTGTCAGGCCGCCAGCCTCCAAATATTTAATCGCTTTCTCCGGTTTACGGCTGATATATTCATGATTGCCCATTACCGCATACACCCCTAAAGGCGCTTTAAGGCCCCGCAAAATCTGAGGTATGCCGTGCCGCGGCAGATAGTCTGCATCCTGATCAATGGTATCGCCTACAAAAACAATAATATCTGCCTGCTGTGCATTAAGCTGCCGCACCAATTCCTCTACACGTCCCCGGTCAATCAGCGCACCAATATGCACATCAGACACCATGGCAATAGTCAGGTTTTCTCGCCCGGGAAATTCCTTGGCAATGGTCACATCATACGGCTGAATCACCGGATGACGGGCCTGGTTCCAGCCATAAGCGAAAATAGCCAACGCCAGCAGGGCTGCAACGACAGTCAAACGCCTCTGCCAGGGCCGTTTTAAGAGCAAACAGCCCGCTTCTAAAAACAGCAGAGATAGTACAAAATAAGTCAACCACCCCAGCCACCAACCACCAATGATTTCCAAGTTTTCACCCCAGCCGGGGCGCAACAACCGCAGAAAAGGAACCAAAAACAAACCAAACGCCACAATTCGCAAAACGATCTGCGTTCGCCGCCGCAAACCAAACGCCACCCGGCGATATACGTAAAAGCACATCAAGCCGTAAAGAAGCGTAAAAAAGACTAAAAATAACGACACCGGCACATTCATTGCAACCTACACGCTCCGTTTTCAAAAACTCTACTCCCATCTTAGAAGAAGACTAAAAAAAAAGCAATCTTTAAGAAGGATTTTTTATATCAACGGAGAATATTTATCAATAATAAAAAAGAGGAGGTGAATTCCGCCAGGCAAAACTATTTTGTCTGCGGAGTTGCTATGAACCAAATAGAAGAACTGAAAGACTTTTTTGCCGCCAATAAAGGCGCAGGCATTCTATCCACAGCCAATGCGAAGGGCCAGGTCTCCAGCGCAGTATACGCTACACCCCATTTTTTAGCGGACGGGCAGCTTGCATTTATTATGCGAGACCGGCGCACCTGGGCCAACATCCAGGAAAATCCCAACGCATGCTATCTATTCTTACAGCATGGGCATCAAGGAAAGCGTCTCTATTTGACCAAGACTAGTGCTGAAACCAACAGCGAGCAGCTCTTCGCTCTGCGCCGCAGAGACTATGGCGAGAAAGAAACCGGCGAAGATCTGCATCTGGTTATTTTCCGTCTCGACGAAGTCCGGCCTCTTATCGGGGGCTAAGT
>CAZKCR010000232.1:0-2890 GCA_964551055.1 uncultured Anaeromusa sp.
TTTTCCTCCCATGTGACACGATTCTCGGCAAAACCGGATCTCCCTCGCCAATATAGAGCATCTTTTGGTCTGGATCCGCATCGCGTGCGCCAAACAACATATACACCCCTGGTTTTTCCGACGCCTCTCGCCGCGCAATAAATCGGTCCATTTGCGTGCGCGGAAAGAATGTGCCCAGAATCGTCATATTCATAATTTCAACCGTGCGTAATCCATTTGGATTTCCATCTGTCAAAAACATGCGAATTACTTGTCCAGCCATTTGTTGCTCCTTACCATTGTTTTTTGCCCAGGTTTTTTAGATTTACGCTTGTTGATATATTTCTCAAAACGTCCATTCTGCCCTTGCCACACAAATCAGACCATAGAGAAAAGCATCTTCTCGAATTTTATTTCTTCTATTCTTCCATCAAACACCTTACTTCTAATAGCCTCTTGATTCACATTCAAGATGTCTATATACAAAAAAAGACTCTCGAATCCTCGAGAGTCTTGCTTGTTAGAAATGGTGGGGCATACTGGTTTCGAACCAGTGGCCTCTTGAATGTGAATCAAGCGCTCTCCCACTGAGCTAATGCCCCTAACAGGTTTTAATTTTACCATAACAATGTTTTCTTGTCCAGATAGAGTGAATAAAGTCGCCGCAATGAGATTTCTTCACTCGTCTTGGTCCGGCTCTTCTTCGAGATCGGTTTCTTCTTCGTCGATCTCATCCAAAAGATATCCCGGCTCGCCGCAGTGGACACAAACGACTTTGAGCTGCTCTTTCTTTGAGGCGACGGTAAAAACGTTCTCGCATTTCGGACATTTATAGGTAATCTTATGCATAGTCAATCACGCTCCGGCTGTTAACAGCTTACTTATGTCTTTTTCTATTTTATCACACTTCGAGCAAGCTCGTCTAAAACTCGCCAGTCGCGTTAGCGACTTTCACTGGCTTCCGCCAATTCGCTCAGGTATGCCCAACGCTCCATGAGTTCTTCAAGCCGCGCCAGCAGCTGTTTTTCACGCTCCGTCAATTCCTGCAGCAGCGAAAAATCGCTGCCTCCCAAAGCCATTTGGGCGCGAACGGCGCGAAGCTCACCTTCGGCAGCGGCAATAACACCTTCAATTTCATCAAACTCGCGCTTTTCTTTAAAGCCCATACGAGGGGCTCGGTTTTGATTGCGCTCGTCGGCCTTATCACTTTCTTTCTGGCTGGCTGCTTTCTCGGTTTCGCCTTGCGGCTCCCGGGCTTCCAGGTAGTCGCTGTAGCCGCCGGGGTAGCGGCCGATAGATCCGCCTGCTTCAAAGGCAAAAATATGGTCAGCTACGCGGTCAAGAAAGTAACGGTCATGAGAAACCGTCAGCACCGCTCCTGGGAAGGTATCTAAGTAATCTTCCAGCACCGCCAAGGTTAGCGTATCCAAATCATTAGTCGGTTCGTCCAAAAGCAGCACATTCGGCGCACTCATCAGCACTCGCAGCAAATAAAGGCGACGGCGCTCTCCGCCGGACAGCTTGGCTACGGACACTCCCTGGAGATGCGGCGGAAATAGGAAGCGTTCCAGCATTTGCGCGGCGCTGATGACGCCGCCGTCCAAGGTCGCAATAAAGTTGGCTTCTTCGCGAATGTATTCGATGACCCGCAACCGCGGGTCCATATCAATGTTTTCCTGGGCGAAATAGCCGATTTTTACGGTCTGCCCCACCTTGACGCTCCCCGCCTGCGGCTCTAGGTGCCCGGCGATCAGGTTCAGCAGCGTCGATTTGCCGCTGCCGTTAGCGCCGACAATACCGATGCGGTCATTCCGCTTGACGATATAGCTGAAATTTTTCAGAACGCAGCCCTCGCCAAAATCATGGCTCAGATTTTCTACTTCAATAACGGTCTTGCCCAAACGGCTGGAGCCTACAGACATATCCAGGGCCGCCGCTTTACCCAGAGACTGCTGCTCCGACAGCGTCTCGAAACGCTCGATACGCGCTTTTTGCTTGGTGCTGCGCGCTCTCGCACCTCGCATCATCCAGGCTAATTCCTGGCGCAGCAGGTTTTGACGCTTGCGTTCGCTGGCTTCTTCGCGTTCTTCCCGCGCTGCCTTCTGCTCTAAAAAGAGGCTGTAATTGCCCTCGTAACGGAAAAGCCGCCCCCGATCCAGTTCCAAAATACCGGTAGTAACACGGTCTAAAAAGTACCGATCATGGCTGATAACCAGCAGCGCCCCGTTGCGGCGGGCTAGCGTTTGCTCCAGCCAAGCCACGGTTTCATGATCGATATGGTTGGTAGGCTCGTCCAAAATCAAGAGCTGCGCCGGATTGATGAGCGCTCCGGCCAAAGCCACGCGCTTGCGCTGGCCGCCTGATAAATTTTTCATCTGGGCGCTGAAATCATCAATGCCTAGCTTAGTTAAAATGGTCTTGGCTTCGCTTTCCAGGGGCCAGGCATTTTGCTCGTCCATCTTCTGACCCAGGCGGACTACTTGCGTTTGCAGCGCTTCGTCGCCAGGATGAGCGGCTGCCGCTCCCAAGGCCGCCTCGTATTCCCGCAACACCTGCAGAATGGGCGAAGCGCCGCGAAAAACTTCTTGCAGCACCGTGCCTTCCGGATCGTAATCCGGGTCCTGCGACAGATATTCCACCTGGACGCTGCCGGCACGGCTGATTTTCCCCTCATCCGGCGGCTCTAGACCAGCTATTACCTTTAAAAATGTAGTCTTGCCGGTCCCGTTAACACCGATAAGACCTAAGCGGTCCGTATCGCTAATCCCAAACGTAACGTCTTCAAAAAGAGTACGCTCGCCGTATTGTTTGCTCATATTTTCTATGGAAAGGATATGCATGAGTTTTTCCTCTGTCTTCTTTTAAATCTAAATTCTATTGTACAAAAGGCGCTGCCAAAGCACAATGGAGA
>CAZKCR010000233.1:0-2868 GCA_964551055.1 uncultured Anaeromusa sp.
GTTCAATCCCCGTCCCTGCTCCGCGACTCTTGTTCAATTCTTCTCAGCCGAGAATTTCCTGGACCCGGCCAACGATGCCGCCTTCCAGGCGCACTTTAATCCCCCGATGATGCACGGCGCTGTTAGTCAAAATATCCTTCACTACCCCTTCGGTCAACTCGCCAGTGCGTTGGTGCGGTTTTTGCACCACCTTTACCCTAAGTCCGGGGCGAATGTCTTTACGTTGTGTTCCTCCCATGGCCAAACTCCTTCCTGTCCGCGCCGCGCTGCCGCAAAACCGCAAACCAATCTTTCCTTTTCCTTGCGCGACAGCTGCTTAAGCTGCCATTCCCGCCGCTGGGCGTCGCGATACTCGGCAAATTCTTCCCAATAAACCGGTTGCACCGGTCCCCGCCCGCGAGTATAGCGAGCGCCCTTGCCGGCATTGTGCGCCGCCAGACGCCGCGGCAGATCATTGGTCCAGCCAATGTAAAAGCTGTCGTCAGCGCATTTCAAGATATAGGTCCAGGCAGTTACTGCCATGTCTGCCATACCTCTGGACAATACCCCACCGTCGCTTTAGCGCCATTGCGCACTACAGGGGTTTTTAGAAGCAGCGGATGCTCCAGCAGCTTTTCTTCTATATTGTGTAAAATATAACGCAGATTAAGACGCGCCGCTTCCTTGCCGTTGGCATCGGCCATCTTTTCCACACCGCCAACAGCCTGCGCCACGGCCCGCAATTCGCCTTTAGACAGACCGCGAATATTCAAATCAATAAAATGATACGTCAGGCGGCGCTCTTTAAAATACCGCTCCGCCTTGCGCGTATCCTGGCACTTTTTCGTACCGAAAATTTGGATGTTCAACGCCATATTCGTTACCCCTTTTGCGGCATATCCAGCCAACGCACACCGTCTTTAGCGAAATTGCGCGTCAGATGCATCATGACTTCCAGCGGCGTCAGCTCCCGCGTCGAAGATTGGTAATCGCTAGTCGCCGCCAGACGGCCGTCCGCCACGCGATACACCATTTGATTCAAGGAAATCACGTGCCCGTTTCTTTCCTGGCGCAAACGGGTTACCTGCACCTCTGTGCGCACCAGCCACTGGCAGCCAGCCTGCTTGGCCGCTTCAAAATCTCCGCTCGGCGCAGCAGCCACCGTATCCGCCAGCACATAGCCCTTCAACGCCCGCCGGTACTGCCGTTCCATCACTTGCTGCATAAAAGGCTGTTCCGCTTCCATTTCTTGAGGAAGTTTAAAATTGGCTGGCACGACATACGCTTTCGGCCCTTCACCTACACTCTGCTTGGGGTTCACAATTTCGCCGGCTTTTTCCGCATCCTGCAGCGCCCGGTAATAATCCTTCATGGCCACATCCATGTATACGGCCATAGAATGCGGCTTTTGATGCATATAGTTTTCTTCCTGCCAGCGACGTTCTTTACCAAACTGCTCATAGCCGCCGCCCACTTTTTGCACCAGCGTGGGAATTGGGTCGCCGTCCAGCACCACCCGTTCTAAAGCCAGCTTGCCTTCGGTTTCTTGCTTAAAAGCAGCATTTCCCACTGCAGGCGCGCCGAAGGTCAGCACCTCAACCTGAGCCGGACTGACTCCGGCCAAAAGCAGGCGCGCTCCTCCCAAAGTGGCAACAGCCCCGCCCAAGCTATGCCCAGTCAACAGCAGCCTCTGCGATGGATCGCTCATTAGCGTCTTATAGATCGGGTGTCCGTCCTCGCCTGCGTCAATGGCAGTTTGCACATACTGATAAAAACCCTTATGTACCTTGGGCTTATCATCGGGAACATTCGGCGTAGCGCCGGCGGCGTTAAACTCCGCTTGGGTCGCACCAGTAAACCATACTTTTCCGAGCTTCATGTCGGTTTTTACGTCCTTGAAGTTTTCCGTCCCAGCCACTGCCAGCGTAAGTGTAGGCTCCCAGGGGTCTACTTGCTTGTTTTTCAGAACAATAAAGCGGGCGTCAGCCGCCGCCGTACTGTAGCGATATTTGGTAATCTCCCAGCCTTCTTCTTGCAACGCCTCGTTCACCAGCATTCCCAAGCGATCATTATAAGCCGCCAAGGATGCCGCCGCCGCTAGATACACTTTCCCTTTTTCGTGCACTTCGTCAATCGCCGCCCCGGCCTGCGCTACCGATACCACCAGCAAAAAACCAGCGCCAATAACCATGGAAGCCAACTGCCGTCCCCAGGTCCTCTGCATTCCCATTTTCTTCTCCCCCTTCACTGTCGTGCATTTTTTGCTTAAATTCAAGCTGGCCGCCAACCATCGCGCAAAAGATGCGCCAGCAACAACCCCGTATTTTTAGCGTCGTCCAACGCCATATGGCACCACCCCAGACGGTCAATGCCGCTTTCCTCCACCGCGTGCTTGAGCGAAGGCGTCCGCTCCTTGCCATAATGCTGCTTATACGCTGCCGCCAAATCGATATAATCCTCATACACAAAGGGATACTCCAAACCATAACGCTTGCAGTCCGTCGCCAGCACTTCCCGGTCTGAATCGCCCCAGGCGACAAAATACGTTCGCCCTTCCTGATACAGAGAGCTCAGCCCGCCAAGCATTTCTCCCAAATCAACTCCGCCATCCACGTCCTCTTGGTTGATAATGGCAATCTCCATGCATTCCTTCGTCAAGCGCGGAAAAAACCGTGGTTTAACAAAAGACTGGTATTCCTCGCCCAAAGCCAATTCCGGCGCTCCCATGCGCACAGCGCCCACTTCAATGATTTCCGGAAAAAAAGCCCTTGGCTTGCCTACCAATTTCTTATGCGTTGTAAATTCAAAATCAATAATCAAAAAATCCCGTCCCGCTATGTCCGCAACCATCCATGCGCCACCTTTCCAGTCTGCCTGCGTTACTTGAAC
>CAZKCR010000234.1:0-2864 GCA_964551055.1 uncultured Anaeromusa sp.
TGTTGTTTTTCTTCTGAAGTGTATAGTTTGTGGGAAAAAGACTGTAGGGATTTTTCTGGAAGTTACGAATTGGCCTTGAATGCGCTTGTATTTTTGTAAAAAGTGCTGTACAATGTAAATTGTTAGATTTTTCCGCCAGAAAAGAGCGGCTGTTTGTAAAGTAAGCAGTGCGGTCCAAGAAAGGCGTGAAACGGAGGAAAAGCCATGATCCGTGAAAAACGGAGTAAAGAGAAATTAGAAACATATTATCGTAAATTTATGGAAGAAGGCGTTCTGGACGCCAATGTGCATCCTTATGTGGCGGAATCCTGGCAGAAAAGCCGTGACTGGAAAGTCGGTTCAGCTCGCTTGGAGGGGTTGCCGCGTCTTGGTAAAGAGGAGTTTCGCTTGCGTCAGGGGCGTCATCAGGCGGCCATTCATTATGTAGACGAGTATTATCAAACGGTGCGGGAGTTTTTCACGAACCACAACCTAAGCTTGCTTCTTTTAGATGAAGAATGCTATGTGCTGCGTAGCTACGCTATGCCTTTTTATCAGATTTCTACAGTTGATACTCCTGGAACAAGACTGTCTCCCAAGGATATCGGCACGTCCAGCATTAGCATTGCTTATGAGCACCAAGTGCCGTTTTTGCTCTTCGGCCCGGAAATGTGGATTCGGGAATGCCAAAACAGTGATGCTTGTTCGGCGCCGGTCATGGCGGGCGGACGGATGCAATACATTTTGGCGCTGGTGGCGGCAGATCGCGAGCCGTTGCCGTATGACGCCTTGGTATCTACCGTGTTGAGCTTGAAATATGCGCTGGAAAGCTATTTGCAGGTTCAACATCGTTTAGCGGCGAAAAATGCAATTTTGGACGCCGCTTCCTTTGCGGTGTACCAGATTCAGGCTGGCGGGGAAGTGACTTATGCCAACCGGTTGGGGCAAAGCCGGCTGGGTGAGTTGGGCATTCAGGCCCAAGAAGAAGAGCCGCCTAATTTGGAAAATGTCTTGCTGAACTATAAGCATACGCCGATTTATAAAGGGTTTCAGGGAATACCGTCTTACAACAAGGCGGTTACCTGGATTACTACCAGCAAGACCTATGAAGATATTACCACCATTGTGCCGATGGAACGCGGCGAAGAGCAGGATGTCGGCAGTGTAGTAGCCTTGTCTCTGCCCATTGAAGACTTGCGGACGCTTGTGGCGCATGCTGTCGGTTTTAGCGCCAGATACAATTTGTCTAGCATGGTGGGGCAGACGGTGAACTTTACGGCCATGAAAGATCGTGCGGCGCGTTTGGCGCGCAACACCTACCACGTCATGCTGCAGGGCGAACCTGGCTCCGGCAAGGAGCGCTTGGCGCACGGCATGCACCAGGCCAGCCCGCGGGCGGCAGGACCGCTCATCTCCGTGAAATGTGGCGATTTGCCGTCGGAGGTATTGGAAAACGAACTCTTTGGCTTTGGTTCGCCTGAAGGAGACGGACGTCCTGGCAAACTGGAACTGGCGAATGGCGGCACGTTGTTCTTAGATGAGATTGAAAAAATGCCTTTGCAGGTGGCGCAGCGTTTGTTTGCGGCGATGCAAACCGGCGTATTCCATCGTAACGGGGAAAGCATTTCCCGCACCTTCGATGTGCGCTTGATTGCTTCCTGCGACAGCGATCTCAAACGCTTAAGCGAACGAGGCGCCTTCTTATACGAGCTATATGAAGTATTGGCGAAACATACTATCCGCGTTCCTCCTCTGCGTTTGCGGCGGGAAGATATTCCTCTTATCGCCAGTCATATTATTCAAGAGTTAGCGGAACAGCATCATTTGCCGGAAAAAACATTCCGCGAAGATGCCATTGATGCGCTTCTCAATTACGAGTGGCCCGGCAATATCAAACAGCTGCAGGTGGCGGTGGAGCATGCCTTCTTCCACACCGAAAGCAATGAAATTCAGCCTGGGGACATCAAGATGGTAACCGAGCCGGCCTTCGGCAACGAGTGGAAGGAAGATCGGGCGGTTTTTGTTAAGGCTTGGCAGACAGCCGGCGGTAATATCAGCCGTTTGGCGAACATGCTGGACGTCAGCCGAGTGACACTATACCGGTATCTTAAAAAGTACGGCTTGACCAAGAGCGGTAACTAATTGCGATTTTAGATCCGAAACGCAGGGTTGACAGGAAGAATGCGTCATGGTATTCTCCTGTCAATTCTCTTTTATTTATAAACAATGGAGGAACGACTTTGAGACTGCGCAGAAAATCATGGATACCGGCGGCGCTGGATAATTTTAGCGACTGGCTGGTACGCTTTGAAGCCGGAGCGACCTATAAGGGGCGATGGGCCGAGGCTTTTGGCAGGACCGCGCCATTGCATGTGGAAGTTGGAACCGGCAAAGGGCGTTTTGTCAGTCAAATGGCTTTGCGCGACAGCCATATAAACTATCTGGGGATTGAACGGGAGCTGGAAGTAATTTACTATGCTCTCGAAAAAGCTAAAGAGGCGGAGATTGCCAACTTGCGCCTGATGGAAGCCGATGTAGCTCGCTTAGAGGAGCTCTTTGCGCCGGGGGAAATTGATCGCTTGTTTATCAATTTTTGTGACCCTTGGCCCAAGAAACGCCATGCAAAACGGCGTTTGACACATGTCGATTTTTTGGCGCTGTACCGCCGGGTGGTTAAAAAAGGCGGGGAAATTCATTTTAAGACAGATAATCGGGGTCTCTTTGATTTTTCGCTGGAGCAGTTTGCCGAAGCCGGCTTGCCGGTGAAGGAAGTTACCTTTGATTTGGCTGCAGAGGCGCGGCCGGATAATATTATGACAGAATACGAAGAAAAATTTTCTGGCAAAGGTACGCCGATTTGCCGGTGTGTGGTGGTGCTGGAATAG
>CAZKCR010000235.1:0-2610 GCA_964551055.1 uncultured Anaeromusa sp.
GCAAAAGCCATGCCAAAAGAAAAAGGCCTGATTCCAGGCCTTTCGGTCTAGTTAGCGCACAATTTCGTACATCCCGGTACAAAACCTTATCCCGTTGTACGTATTAGTACACTATGAGTCATTGGCTACTCTCCACCTTCTGGTTGTCGTTTGGAATATAAACGACTATAAATAGCCCTACGCGTCAACCCCATGTACTGGGCTGCAGCCGTCTTATTGCCATCAAACCGTTTCACTACACTTTCTATGATGCGCCGCATAAAATCATCTAAATCAAAGCTCTCCTCTGGCAGCACAAAATCATATGGATTCAACAGACATTGCATGGTCGGCACCTTTTCAGAAACGCTTAGCGGCAAATCCTTCAATGCGATACGACCTGGCGGCAAAAACAAAGTAACCCGCTCTACTACATTACGCAGTTCTCGTACATTTCCCGGCCATGGATAGCAACGCAAATATTGTTTAGCAGAGTCAGTCAACTGATATTTACCGCCTGCTTTCTGCTGTAAAAAGGACTCAAAAAGAGGCACGATATCCTCTGCGCGTTCCCGCAGCGGCGGAATCAAAATACGTCCCACATGGAGACGATAAAACAGATCTCGGCGAAATTCACCACCATCTGCCATATCCTGCAAGTTGCGATTGGTAGCGCAAATAAGACGCACATCGCATTTTATCTTTTTCAAGCCCCCTACCCGATAGAATTCATGCTCCTGCAACACCCGCAGCAACTTAGCCTGCAACTCCAAAGGCAGCTCACCGATTTCATCTAAAAACAAGGTTCCGCCCTGCGCCAAATCCAGCTTGCCTTTTTTGCCGGTTCGCAGCCCGCCGGTAAAAGCGCCAGCTTCGTAGCCAAACAGCTCGCTTTCAAACATATTGGCGTTTAAAGCCGCACAATTTACATCAATAAACGGCTGTCCATGACAATCCGCCCCATGATGCACAATACGCGCCAAAATTTCCTTGCCTGTTCCTGTCTCGCCTTCAATCAGCACCGGTACGCTGCGATCCAAATGGAACCGCTGCGCCCATTCCACTGCTTGTTTCATCGCTGGCGAAGCCACAACAATTTCAGTCACCCCGCCATAGCCCAACTCCGTACGCAAACGAGACAATTCATCACGCGCTTCTTTAATTTCCGCTTCGACACATTCACTAAAGCGCTCTGTCAACAGCTTATTCTCGCGCCGCAAGGCTAAGTGCTCCTCCATACGGCTTATCTGCAGCGCAACCTCATCCAATTGCAACGGCTTCTGCAAGTAATCATACGCTCCGGCGCGCAAAGCCGCTACCGCCGACTGCACATCGCCAAAAGCAGTACACATTACCACTTCAAACTCATCACGACCAGGCTCTTCCTTTAAGCACTCCAATAATTCCAAACCCGACATGCCAGGCATGCACAGATCTGTAAAGACCAAGTCAAAACGATTTTGATGAAACAATGCCAGCGCTTCCTCGCCGGACGCACATTTCCATACAGCATGCCCTTTTCCCTGCAGATAATCCGTCAGCATCGTACGTATCAGCAAATCATCATCTACAATCAAAATCCTCATAAGCCCACCTCGTTCCACAACCGTCCGCATTTTCCAAACTCCTTGGGGAAAAAGCCAACGCTGCACGCCTCTTAAAGAGACATCTGTTTATTTATATTCTTAAACTCTTGGCTTCCGTTTACTCCTGGCAATCACGAAAAAAAACCCAAGCAAAAAAAAGTTCCACGCCTCGAACCTCAACCGGCCCGCAAAGAGTATCGGCTTCTCCTTCTACGCCATAAAGGGCTACGAACTTTCTATACTCTTGCAAGCTGCCCTCTTCAGAACAGTGAAACCATACTGTCGCCCGCCTTGCGCCGACCCGTTCCGCTTCTAAGAGCGCCAAGGCTGTGCGATATAAAAATTGATATTTTACATGCACAAGACTCTGCCCCAACAAACCCAGCTGAGCCGATAAAAATTCCGTCCGCGAGTCGTCTTCCGCTTTGGGAACGTCTTCACGCTCTACGGTCGCCGTTTTTCCCTTTAGACGCAGCCATTCCTGCACTGACGGCCCCATAGCATTGCAAGCCGTCGCTTCCAACATCATTACAACCAGTTCTCTTTGCTGGTTACACGCCAGTACATACAAATCACTGCGCGACGGTACGCCGCCCTTTGGCAAGGGTAAGCGATACTCAGGAAAAGCGAAAAGTTTTTTCAAGCCTTGCAACCTTGGCTGCCTGGCCGCCATAGCCAGCACGTAAGCAGGCAGTTCCTCATCCTGCCACCAAAGCTGCGCCATATGCCGCAGTTCCTTGGAGCACTCCCATTGCGCCGAATTGCCCAGATACTCCTTCCAATGTTCCAACGAATCTAAGGGAACATGCATGCGCATTCACCCAGCCTCCCATCATTTCCGGTTTTCATGCGCCTTAGTATTTATTTTCTGCAGCATCATCGCAAATTGCTTTCGCTCCGTTTCGTCCAAGCATGCTGTAAGCTGTTTAGCAAAATAGCGATACCCTTCATCCTCCAGTTGAATCAGCTGCTCTCCTTTTGGCGCCAGATGAATATGATATACTCGCAGATCTTCTTGAGACTGACATTTGTACACATATCCCTT
>CAZKCR010000235.1:2624-2838 GCA_964551055.1 uncultured Anaeromusa sp.
CAATCGCCGTTACTGTCGATTTTTTCACTTGAAATTTTTCTACAAGATCACGAAAAGTGGGCCGCCCCAACTCCCGTACTGCATGAAGATAATGCAGCTGCGTCAGGGTCAGCGCGCAAAGATCCGTTCCTGCTTCCGCCTTTTGCCGATGCTCTCTCACAGCCTGCCGCATCACGCAAGAAATCGCTTCAATGGTCTCTACCACCAGATCTTC
>CAZKCR010000236.1:0-2836 GCA_964551055.1 uncultured Anaeromusa sp.
CCGCCCAGCGAGGCGACGCCGGAGCCTTCGGCTTCGGCTCTTTGAATGGCTTCGACCACTTGCTCCGCCCAGTCGACGTCTAGGGCTGTGGGATTGAAGATGCTGTGGATGGCGTCAATTTGCCGGGGGTTAATGGACAGTTTCCCCTTAAAGCCCAGCGCTTTGGCCAAACGGGTATCCGCCAGCAGGCCTGCTTCGTCATTGGCGTCGGTGAACGGCGTATCAATGGATTGAATGCCTGCAGCGGCGGCAGCATTAATTAAAAGCGTCCGGGCTGTATAGATTTCTTGACCTTCTTTGGTACGAGCCGCACCTAAGGCCGCGGTATAGTCTTCCGCTCCTAAAGCCAGAGCGTCTACGCGAGGATGAGCCACGGCAATACGCCCGGCTTCGGCAATCCCCTTGGGAGTTTCTAACAAGGCGATTAGCTTAACCGGTTTTTGACCCGGCTTTTCGGCTTTTTCCACCATCGCCGCTACTTGGCAAATGTCTTCAGCGCTTTCCACTTTGGGTACTACCAAGGCGTCGGGGCCGCTGGCCACAATTAAGGGAATATCTAGCGCTGCAAAGGTATCCAAGGGGTTAATGCGCACAGTCTTCTCGCTTTCGCCGTAATCAACGGTACGCAAAGCATGGCTTACCAGATAACGGGCTGCGTCTTTTTCGTTCGGCGCCACCGCGTCCTCTAAGTCCAAAATCACCGAATCGGCGCCGAAAACGCCGCCGTTTTGCAGCATTGCCGGATTGTTTCCCGGAATAAACAGCATAGTCCGTCTTAATTGCATGACGCCATTTCTCCTTTCAGCGAAACTCCCGCACGGCTCAACGCCGTTAAAAAGCGGGCCCGAATGGTGCAGTCCAGCGCGCCGCGGTCTACAGCTTTAACCTGCACATCGGCTACGCCTTGCTCTTGCGCCACCGCTTGCAACGTTTGCCGAATGGCTTCTCCATATTGAATCATGACGATGCTTTCCAGTTCTATTCCCAGCCCCTTGCCGGCTTCACCAGGGCTGACCTGAATCATGATGTCTCCTGATTCCAACGTGCCAGCCTGCGCCGCTTTCTGCACTCTTGCCATGCCAATTCCTCCTTCATTCTCCTATAGGCTGGCGGCATAGCTAACGCCGGCAAAACCATCCAGGTTGTTGTCCGACGGCGTGCCAACCAGGCCGATAATCAAATAACTCTTGCTCTTTTCATCAAGCTTATATTCATGTAACAGACGGAAATTTTCGATTTCCTCCGTATTTTTCACATGGGTTCGCGGCCCTGTACATAACCAGGTATCGTCGCCAATACAGATATGATCCTCGTCGCTGTAGAAAACAGGCAATGCCTCATCAATCAGACGTTTTACCTTTTTCTCCACTTCCGCCAAATCCACATCCATGTCAACAGGATATTCCAGTACAAAGCCATGATGCACATCACGATGTTCAAAGGGAAGGATAGCGCCATAATCGCGCAATAGAATACGCGCTGTCAAATCCTCCGCCGTATGGGCCATTTTACGATATTTCAGCGTTTTCGTTACAACATCCTTAATTTCCTGAGGAAAAGGACCGAACACATTCGGGCGCACAACAATTACTTCACCGCCCACGCCCAAGAGTACGTCGGCGTTAATGTTTAAAGCTGGATACAACAAATCAAAATGCTCAACAATTACTCGCTTGCCGTGCTCCAAGGCCTTGGAAACAGCTTCCGCCAAGGTATGAAGCTGAGTAAAAGCCATTTCAAAGCGCACATCCATATGATAGGTGTGACTGGAAAAGAAACCCTTATCAATATTCTTTAACAGCGGCAGCGGACGTACATTGACGCCTTCATCATCATTGGTAAGCTCCAAACCTGGAAACATACCCTTAATTAGAGATGATTTACCCGCGCCAGGACCGCCGATGACGCCAATGAGCCGATCCAAAGGAGATAAATAGCGTTCACTAATCTGCTGTCCCAGAATATACATGCGCTTGCGCCCCCGCGGGGCAAAGTAGCTGGCATACATTAATTGCTCGAGCATCATGGATTTCATCGCTCCACCTCAAATTACGCCGACTTTAAAAAGCAGCTTTTCCTTAAAAAAAGGCAGCGCGGGCGCGCCGAAGCGCGCCCCGCCGCTGCTACTAACGCCGGTCTCGTTACGCCTGGCGTGCCTTGCGCACCGCCAGAATGCGCTCCATTTCATTGTAAACAATCATCAGGCCTTCGTCTACACCCATGCCTGGTTTTGCCAGCATTTGCACCGGCTGCGTAGCCATAGCTACATGCACGCAAACCTGCGCGGAGCGGTCTGTTTCATTGCAGGTGCCGCCCTGGTAAGCGCCGACGCCTTTTTTCTTGCAATAGATAACGGATTCGATAATGTTGTTGATACCGCCCAAGTCCGGCGTTTTAATCTGCAGCATATCGCCAGCACCGTTGTCGGCAAAATATTTAATATCATCAAAGGTGTTGCACCATTCATCAGCCACCACTTGCACGCCGATTTTTTCCGCATGCAGACGGGCGGTCAGCTCTTTTAGCGCCAACATCTGTTTTTCGCGTTCTTCCATATCCATGGGGCCTTCAATGCGAAGTTGCAATGGAGCCGCCGCGGCTTCCGCTTTGCGGAAGAAGTCCACCATTTTTTCAAGATCATTGTTGAAGGCAATACCAATGGTGCCGTACACGTCAATGTGCAGCACAGGCTGGTACTCTTCGCTGGTGCGCAGCTGGAGCACCCGGTTTTTCAGCCAAGTAATATACTCCAACAGCAAGCCGCCGTCGTTACCCAGCTTAGTTTCCACATGATTGATCAACGCATGAGGCAGCACCTGAGCGCCTTTAATGATCA
>CAZKCR010000237.1:0-2835 GCA_964551055.1 uncultured Anaeromusa sp.
TGCACGAAGAGGAGCTTTTCGTATTCCCCCCGCAGGGGTTCCGGCAGCATAGAGCAGAGCTTATTTTTAGCCTGCGTCTCAATATCATCATACAAGCTCTTTATTTCGTTGTTGAAGTATTTAATCGGCGTCGGCAAATCACCAGTAAACACCTCTGCTACCTCGTGAAACATAGCCAACGCCATGACTCGCTCCGCATCTACATTTCCTCCATGATACGCATTGCGAATGAGCGCCAGCGCATGGGCTACCGTGGCTACTTGCAAGCTGTGTTCCTGAATATTTTCCTTCTGGGTATTGCGCATTAAACCCCAGCGCCAAATCAGGCGCATCCGCGACAAATAGGCAAAAAAATGACTCATACTTCGTCTCCTTTAATTGCTTCCTTCTGTTCCAGCGCCAAATATACCGCCGCCAGAATCAAAGCGCCGCCGCCAAAGAATGCCGGCGTCAAGACCTCGCCTAGCAGCACCGCGCCCAAAAGACTTCCCACTACCGGCTGCATCAGGAAAAACAGCCCTGCCTTATGAGAGTCCACCAAGGCCAGTCCCCGGTTCCAGCAAAAATACGCCACCGTCGTAGCAAACACCGCCAAATACAGCACACTAAGTAAAATCGGCAGCCGCAGCAGCTCCGCCTGATTCCAGGATGACCATTCTATGGCCACCGGAGGCACCGCGCACACCATGGCAATCACTACGCCCCAGAAGGTGATGCGTAGCGCCGGATGCCGCGTAGATAAGCCGCGAGAAATGACCGAATAGTAACCCCAAAGAAGCGCCGCCGCCAGCAAAAACAAGTTAGCCCACAAATTATCGGCTTCCCCTTCTTGAGGCATACCCACAATCAGAAGAACCCCCAATAAAGCAATGCCGGTAGCCGCTTTTTGCTTGCCGCTCATAGGTTCGCGGAGCAGCCAGACCGCAAAAGCCGACTGGAATACCGGCGACAGCGACGTTATCACCGCCCCCAGATGAGCCGAAGACAACATGGTTCCGGCAAACTGCGCTGCAATAGAAAGAAAATAGCCGTAAAAACCAATACGCGCCATATCTTTCCAGTCTCGGCGGCATTCCAGCGACATGCCTTCTATACGGCACCACAAATACAACAAAACGCCCGCAAAAAGATACCGCAAAAAAAGCAGCGTAAAAGGAGGTACAACATCCAAAATAAATTTGCTTGCTACATACGCGCCTCCCCAAAGAGAAGCGGCCAGCGATAAATGCAACGGTCCCTGCCATGACATAGACAATCCTCCTGCGTACAATACATCAATACCTGTTTATTGTAACAGAAAGCTTTGCCAAAAAACAAAGTCCAAATTCCGACTATCCGCCTTGCACGCCATGCAGACGAAAACGATGAACCGGGCGACCTACCGCCGCATATTCCAAAACCAAGCTGACTTTTTCCGTTTCTGTCAGATACTCTAAATAGCGCCGGGCCGTGGCCCGCGACAATCCTAGCTCGCCAGCCACCTCTTCGGCCGACAACGCCCCCGGGGTCCGGCTGAGAAGATTGACCACCAGCCCCAGCGTCTGGGGATGCAAGTTTTTGGGCAGTCCCTTTGGCGGGGCCTCTTTTTTGATTTCCCGCACCTGATCCAATTCTTCTTGGGTAAACGATTCTTGCTGCACCAACTTGCCCCGATACTCCCGATAGCTTTCCAGCGTGCGTTGGTAGCGGTCAAACTTAAAGGGCTTAATAATGTAATCAATAGCCCCTCCCTGTCGAGCCTGGCGCACGCTTTCGCTGTCATTGGCAGCCGTAATCAGGATTACATCTACAGCCTCCGACTCCTGCCGCAGCTTAGCCAGCACGCTCAATCCGTCCAAGTGCGGCATATATACGTCAAGAATGACCAAGTCCGGCTTGCATTCCGCGAGCAGCCGCAAGGCCTCTTGGCCGTCCCGCGCCGTACCGACTACGTTAAACCCTTTAACCGCTTCGGTAAAGCGAGTATTGATGTCTGCTACCATGGGATCATCTTCTACGATCAGCACTCTAATGGGCTCCATCGTTATCCTCCTAACTTTTATGAGGCAAGGTTACGCGGAACAACACGCCTCCAGGCGCATTTTCATGGGAAATCGTCCCCCGATTCACTGCCACTTTTTCCGCGGTCAGAGCCAGCCCGTAACCGCGCTGCCCCCCCTTGCTGGAAAACCCTTTTTGATACATAACCTTCGCAATATCGTCTTCGATGCCTGCACCTGTATTGTAGACGTCCAGCCCCAGCGCTTCCGCCGTATTCTCCAGGAATACCTCCACTCTTTTTTCTTCAGAATTCACCGCTGCCTCCAGAGCGTTTTCCAGTAAATTCCCCAGAATAATGACCAAATCACCGTTTGTCAGCTGATCCGGCAGCCGCTGAATTAAGGTAGCTGTTTTTACTTCCAGAGTTACGCCCAATTCTCGAGCGCGGCTGTATTTTCCCAAGAGCAAACCAAAAACAATGGGATTCTTAATATTCTTCTGCAGTTGCAGCATAGTTTCCTGACCTCGTTGGTCTTGTTCCACAAGAAGATTGACTGCTTCTTCTGTCTCTCCCAACTGAATCAAGCCAGCTACAGCATGCATTTTGTTCTTAAATTCATGAGCCTGCGCGCGCAGCAGTTCAATCAGTTGATGAATGCCTGTCATTTCCTCAGCCAGTCGCGTCATCTCCGTACGGTCACGGAACGTAATGACCAGGCCGCGGCTTTCTCCTTCGGAGACTACTGGCACAATATTGGCCAAAATAATAATGCCCTGCAAACGCTGCTCTAAATCATACACCGCCTTGCCGTCCTCCAACACCTGCGCTAATGGCAGCTGCGGCAAATACGCCTG
>CAZKCR010000238.1:0-2831 GCA_964551055.1 uncultured Anaeromusa sp.
TCTCCATCCGGGCTTTGGAGAAAACGGTTTTTGGGGCATTCTCCATTACACGCAAAATGGTATTCACAGCTACGGCAAGATTGCGGCACCGCTTCTCGCTTACTGTTTCCAAAATGCTGCTGTTTTTCCGAGGTAGCCATGTCCGCCAAGGACGTCTTTAATATATTGCCAAGAAAATACGCCGGTTCCACAAAATGATCGCACGAATAAAGGTCTCCGTTATCCTCCATCGCCAAGCCCACGCCACAAACAGGCGCAAAAATGCAAAGAGTTCCGGCCATTCCCAACCACCCAGCCAAGGCTCCGTCAAAATTGAGCACAAACATCTTCCCTACATCGCGCTGAATCCACTCGTCAAATATGCTCTTCAAAAACTCTCCATATTGCTCAGAACGAAGCGAACGCGCAGTAACAATACTACCTTCTTGGGCGCCGCTATCATTCTCCCGTTCTACAATAGGAATAAACTGAACATACGGCGCATGTGCCTTGTCCCTAAAAAAACGATAGACTTCCAAAGGGTAATCTGCATTCTGCGTATTGACCGTGCAAAGAATATTAAATTCCACTTTGTTCTTTTGCAAAAGCCGCAGCGCTTGCATTACACCAGCAAAGGAGCCTCGTCCATCCTTATGCTTGCGATATCGATCATGAAAACGTTTAGGACCATCCAGACTCAAACCGACGAGAAAATGGTTGTCTCGAAAAAAGCGGCACCATTCCTCATCCAATAAAATTCCATTCGTTTGAAACGTATTTAAGACCTTCAAGCCCTTCGGAGCAAGCTGTTTTTGCATAGCCACAGAGCGCTTAAAAAAATCAAGTCCCCTGAGCGTCGGTTCGCCGCCTTGCCAGGCAACCGTCACCTGCGAAGCCCCGCGATGAGCTTCAAAAAGCTGCGCAATGTACGCATCATGAACTTCTTCCGACATGCAAAATTTACCGTCCGGATAAAGCTTTTCCTTTTTAAGAAAATAACAGTAGGCGCAATTAAGATTGCAAGCTGCTCCAGTAGGTTTGGCCATAACATGAAATGTTCGCAAACGATTCCCTGCAGTAGTTAAACAAATTGACTCCAGCTTGGTCACCTCATCATCACGCGTTTATTGTACAGCCGCTTCAGATTTCGTTTTTGTGTATTTAGAAGTAAACAGCGCTGCACTGAGCAACACGGCATTATCAATAATTTCAAAAAGAGCGCCTTCCGTTGGAAAAAGCGTCAATTTCAAGGCCGCATCAATAAAACTGACCGTAAACGCACAACCCCAAACAGCAGTTATAATATTGTTTTTGCGAACAAACCCCGGCTGAGTCCAGACGGAAGGCTCCACTCTCTGCTTTGCGTACTCCAAAGTAAAAGGCTTCTTCAACAAAATGGACGCCCACGTAAAAGAGGCCAGCGTGCCATGCGACAGCACGCCCAAATGCTGCATCACCCATACATTATTCATAAGAGGAACCGTAATCAACGCAAAACCAAAGAACAGTAAGCCTCCCCATAGCAAAGCGCCTCTGTGCAAGCCAATCCAGGCTTGGTACGCACAGATAGCAGCGGCTATAACAATTCCCGCTTTAATCATGACTACCTGTGTCATGATGGGTAAACTAATAATGATTTTAAAAGATATCCACGGTGCAAATGCCAAAATCATTGACCAAAAGCTCATACTCCATCTCCTTTATGCCTTTAGTTTTTCCGCTACCCTCTTAGCGATGCCAGGAAAGTTCGCTCACATATTGCGTCAAATAGCCGATTTGAAGCTCTTCTCGCGCTTCCAGCTCGCTCGGATCAGGGGGCTGATAGGGATCTGGCGTTCCCGGCTTAATCGGCGCTTCCACCGCAAGGGTTTTTAGAAAAGCGGCAACCGCCACCGCTACCGGATGAGCTACCCAAGCATGCGCAAAGCTGACCGGCTGTTCCTCCCGCGGATCCCATTCCAGGTTATGCAGATGTGGGATATTATAAGGTATCCAGGTGCCCATAAACTCATCTTGCTGAAAAATATGCGCCTTCCATTGCCTCCATTTAACAGCCTGCAACCGATTTCCCTGAAAACACAAAATAGCGTCGCGTCCCGATTGTTCCTTATCTCCCAGCAAAAAGTCTTGCATGTCCATACCGTCAATCTGCCGATCCGATGGAACTTTTGCACCAGCTGCCCGCAGCAGTGTAGTAAAGGTATCGACCTCATGCACCAATTCATTACTGACTTTTCCAGGAGAGATTTTCCCGGGCCAGCGTATAATGCACGGCGCCCGATTCGAGCCTTCCAGCGATGTAAAATAGCCCCCTCGCCAAGGACCGGAAAAGCCGCTCCACTGACTTCCCTGTGGATCCGGATCCATGGCGGTATAACGATACGTGGGATCGCCGCCATTGTCAGACGCCCACACCACAATCGTATTTTCCGCTATCCCCAACTCATCCAGCTTGTCTAAAAGCATGCCGGTAAAATCATCCATCTGGGTCAAGAGATCCGCCATACCGCCGCGCTTGGTCTTACCTGCATATGCCGGATCCGGAATCGGCGGAATATGTACCTGCGTATATGGAAGATACATATAAAACGGCTTTCCTGCCTGTTGTGCACGTTCCATAAACTCCATCGCCCATTCGGTAATTCTCCGGTCAAATCCGGCGCGAAAGTCCGCGTCATAGGTAGCGACAGCTTCCGCTTGACCGCCTTTTTTCTTTGCATAGATAGACTGGAATTCAAGCTTTATTTTTTCTTCTCCCGTATATGGCGCCGCCGTCACATCGCCTTGCGGAAAATATGACTGCATCGTCCAAAGAACTTCATCCGCCGAACGAGGGCTCCAGACGGCTTCAT
>CAZKCR010000239.1:0-2829 GCA_964551055.1 uncultured Anaeromusa sp.
GCTTCCACCAGCTCCTGCAGCATATTCCAAGACGCCTCATCCAGCACCTCTTGCAGCAGTTTAGCTTCCGCGCCGCTGCTCAAACGCAGCAAAATCGCCACGTCTACCCATTGCAACCGGTCCCGCAAAAACGAAGCCAATTCTTCATCGGTTCTGGTTTTAAGCCAGCCGGAGGCTTCATTACGCAGCTCCAGCAGTTGCCAGCCTTCGTCTTTGGTTAAAACATGAGCCGGCCCTAAAATATCTCCCTCTTCCATTAAGGAAAGCACTACCTGCGTAAACGCCACCTTGCGCTGACGCACAGCAACTGATTCTTCCCGCTTCTCCGGCGGCGGCAACGTATTAGCCACATCCGAGGCAGCTCGGCGTGAAACATTGCGCAGCAATTTTGCGCATAATTCTTCGCTGGTACCAAAAAGAAGCGATGGATGAAGGCCTTCACGTCGCAACACCTCTTGAAGATCGCGGTCCCGCATCCCCTGAAGCTCCTCAAAAAACAAAACATGCGAACGCATACGACTGCGAATTCCCGGCCGAAGTTCTTCTAAGCGATCCATTAGCCGCAATGTTTCTGAATCTCCCCGGCGCAGAGCCATCGCCATCAGTACCGCTCCCAACTGCCGAACCGGTTGGCCAAATATGCGCAGCGAAGAAAAATCCTGCCAATTTTCCCGAATATCCTCCGGCAGCATTTCCGGAGACAGTTCGTCTAAGGCTAACAGCCATTTAGTTTGCGCTTCTAACGTAAGCCGCCCCATCCATTTCGCCGCTTCCTCAGCAGAGAAACAAGTCATAGCCCACGCCATCGACATTTTTTCACATTGCGTTTCCATGGTTTCGCCTCCTTGTAAAGGCCTACTATAATAATACGTATAGTAAAAATTCGCCGTCAACCTTAGACAATCCTGCCCGAATTTCTTCATTATGGTAGTACTACATTCCTATGTTTTCCAGTGTTTTTAGTCTCGCACGGCATGACTCTGTCTCTCAGCTCCTGGCCCGTCCTGCGCCACTGCTACTGCCGCCTCCCCAAAGGTTTTCATGTCGTTCAACATATGCAAGGACGCCCTCAAAAGAGACATCCCCAATACAGCGCCAATTCCTTCGCTTTGCTGCAGGTTCAGTTGCAAGTAGCTCGGCAAGCCCAGCAAAAACATTAATTCCTGAAAACCGGGCTCCGCGGCAACATGCGGCGCCACAAGATAATTCTTAACTAGCGGCTGCATTCTAGCGGCTGCCAGCGCCGCCGCCGCCGTCTCCACTCCGTCAAGAACTAGCAGCATCCCTCTGGCCGCTCCGCCTAAAATCGCACCACATAAAACCGCTGTTTCTAAACCTCCAAAACGACTTAATACGGCCTTTGCATCTGTTTCGCCGTTCCATAAAGCAAGCGCTTCTTCCACCAACGACAAGCGTTTGGCCATCTTCTCGCTTACCGCCGCTTGCTGTCGCAGCGACGCAGGAACACCGCCCCAAATAGCCAGCAAAATCAACGCAGAAAGCATACCGCCTTTGGCAATGCTGCCCAGACCTAAAATTCGCACGCCTTTGTCCGCCTCAGCCTGAGCCAGCGAGATACCTAAACAAAGAGCTTCCAAAACCATGTCTTGCTCCAGCGCCGGCCCTTGCCGCCAATCACAGGTCCCCAAAGCCAAGGATGCCTGCAGCACCTGCTCATGAACATTTTTTTCACGCAGACCCGCATTCACCACAATCACTTCGGCAGCATTTTGCGCTGCAAAAATGCGCAGAGGACTGTTCAAACGACAGGCATCCTCTACTCGTTGCACCGTCGTTTTACCCTCTTCGCACACCGCCTCTGCAATGCCATGATCCGCCGCCACAACCAAGAGCGACTGCTTCTGTTGCAATGCCGGACGATGCTGCCCTGTTACGCCAGCCAATTTTAGTGCTAAAAACTCCAAATGATGCAAGCTCCCTAAAGGCTTAGTCAAGTTATCCAGGCGCGTTTGGCAGCGCTCTAACGCCGCTGCATCCAAGGGGCCTACTGACGCAATAATCTGTGCTAACGTTTTTTCCTTCATCATTACGCCACCCCCTCCTCTACACTTGCATGCACTCCCGGCAGCATAGCCAAAACCATCTGCAGCATATCCACCACTAACGATGCGCCAATAGCCTCGCCGAGGCGAATCCCTAAATCCACGCACGCCTCCAACTCCAACTGGCGCAAAGCAATCCGGTGCGCCGGTTCACCGGATAAATGCGAAGCCAGCAAATAACCAGCGCTGTCAGCATGAATGCCTTTCGCCACCAATGCCGCCGCCGTCGTATTCAGCCCGTCAACAATCACCAGGCATTTATGCGCCGCCGCCCCCAGCACTACACCAGCCAAAACACCTAATTCCAGCCCACCCACCTTACTCAAAACATCCAGTCCGTCGGTTCCTTGGGGTTGATTGACCTGCAGCGCTTGCCTAACATACCTGCGCTTATCGTTCAAGCGCTGATCCGAAATGCCGGTGCCTCGCCCGGTAGTCTGCAACGGGTCCTCACCGGATATGGCCGCCACAATAGCAGCACTGCTAGTTGTATTGCCAATACCCATTTCTCCCAAGGTAAAGCAGCGATATCCTTCCTGCACTTTTTCCTTCACAATGGAAATGCCAATTTCCAACGCTTTTATGGCCTGCTCTTGCGTCATGGCTGGTCCCTGGGTAAAATCTTCCGTACCATAGGCAATTTTTCGCTCCCAAAGCCCGGGGAAAGACGGCAAGTCCACCGCTACGCCTGCATCAACCACCACCATGTCAGCGCCGCAAAAATTAGCAAACGCATTGGCGCTGGCGCCCTTAGAAGCCACATAGT
>CAZKCR010000240.1:0-2829 GCA_964551055.1 uncultured Anaeromusa sp.
GCACTTCTGATTTATTCCAGAATAGCAAAGCCCACTGACAGCTGTCTGTCAGCGGGCTTTGCTATTTTTATCTTTTCGTTGCTTCTGCAGCACGCCCTATATTCTCATTCTACTTACTTGTTTACTATTTTTTACGTGTCCAAACACCTGCCGCCGCCACAGCATCTTTGTCCCCTACATGCCGATAAATACAAGTAATTTTATCGTTACTAACAATAGTCGCATCGGTAAATCCATCCGAATCAACGAGATAGATCGTCTTGTTGTCCCAGCCGATCACCCCTGTCATTTTCTCAACAGCCAGTTTGGAAGTAAAGGTGGCATATACTACCCGCCCCTCTTGTTTCGTCACAACCAGTTCTGCAGTAAGACGGCTGTATTCTTGCCGATGGTGCGTCCAGGTCCCAGCTGTACTCTCTTTGAAGATAACTCCTGCCTCTGATTGTACTTCCCAGGTTCCAAGCAAATTAGGAATTTCCGTTTCGGCAAAACAAACCCCTGTGCCAAACAAAAACACTACAAGCAGAGTACCGATGATTCTCTTCATTTTCACAGCTATCGCCTCCCTTAATATAGTGTTGGTATTATTCCATGCTTATTGCTCAAATTCCTATGCAAAAACGTATACTTTCTAAATCGAGAAAAAACGGGGCTGTGCGCAGGCAAGCCCCGTTCTTATTTTTTTGATTACCGCACTACTTTGGCCGCGCGGCGAATGACATCATACGCTGTATCTTCACTTTGCACAAAGCCGTCGATTTGGCTTTTGCGCAGCAACTCCTGACCGTCTGCAACACTCAATCGAACAAAGGCCTCGCCGATTGCCTGAGCCAATTCTTTGTCCACACCAGCCCGAGCCGCAATGGCGTCTTTAGGAATAGCCTCTGTCCGCGCCACTTCCAGCAATTCATGTACCGCCGAACCGGCCGCACGCGCCGCATCCACCGCTTCCGTATACGTAGCGCCGGCATCCATTTGTCCGGATAAAACAGCGTCAATTACCCGGTTGTGACTACCCAAAAAGCGTGTTTCACCAAAGAAGCGTTCCAGGTCTTTGCCCTGCTCCAACAACATAGCTTTAGGATATACATAGCCGGATGCCGACTGCGGGTCCACAAAAGCGAACCGCTTACCGCCCAAGGAATCCAACGTCTGCAGCCCGCGATCCTTACGGGCGATGATCAAACCATGATAGGAAGGACTGCCGTTGACGACAGGCGTTACCAAAGGCCGCACGCCATGCCGCTCCCTAGCTGCAATATAGGCGAACGGCGAGAACCAGCCAATATCGGCGGCCCCTTTGGCCAAGGACTGTCCTAAAGCGTCATAGTCTGAAACAATAATGACCCTGGCTTTTTTGCCTACCTGTCGGGCCACTTCCTCTAGAACCGGCACATAACGCTCGCGAATCACCTGAGGCGCCGCAAAAGGATTGACTGCAAAAATTAAATCCTCAGGCTGCTTAAAATGGCTGGCAAATTCCTGCATGCCATCCACG
The DNA here is from genome assembly GCA_964551055.1 of uncultured Anaeromusa sp. Taxonomy (GTDB): domain Bacteria; phylum Bacillota; class Negativicutes; order Anaeromusales; family Anaeromusaceae; genus Anaeromusa. The sequence goes on from CAZKCR010000240.1 coordinate 1,499, forward strand.
GACTCCGCCATTTTCTTCGCCTGCTGCAAAATTTCTTCCGCTGTTTTCCCCTGAGAAGTAACGCTGTCCAAGGCTTCTTGCGTGCTAGCGGCAATGTCCACCGTGGCTCGGCTGAGTTCTTCCAACACCGTCGCCATCTCCGCAGCCCCGTGGCGCTGCTCTTCCGACGCTTGCGCCAAGCGCTCTACAGATCTTTCAATGCCGCCCATGGAAGCCACGATTTCATCCAACGCCTTTTCCGAGCGGCCGGCAGCTTCATCCACGCCTTGCAATGCCGTTTGCGCTCCTTGCATAGCCTGGGTCACAGTCTGCGTGCGCGAAGCCATTTCTCCGACAGTCGCGGCGATTTCCTTGCTGATGACGGCGCTTTCGCCAGCCAGCTTGCGTACCTCCTCCGCTACTACCGCAAACCCGCGTCCTTGCTCGCCGGCCCGGGCCGCCTCAATGGCCGCATTTAACGCCAACAGATTCGTTTGATCCGCAATAGCGTGTATACTGCCAACACTATCGACAATGCGCCGGGATGCTTCCTCTAATTGTCCAATAGACTTTGAAGCCTCTTCCACAATACGCGCTACCTGCAGCATATCCGACGCCAGCGTGCGCACTTCCTGGCGATTACCTACGGCAAGCTGCGTCGAACGACGGCATTCTTCTAACGCCTCGCAGCTGGACACGCTGACAAGTTCCGCCGAAGCGGCCATTTCTTCAGTACTGGCCGAGGCTTCCTCTAGGCCGCTGGCATTGTGGTGGCTGGCATCCGCCACTTTTTGCGTATGTACGCTTAACTGCTGCAAAGCAGTCGTGCTTTTCCCCACCAGCCAAACCAATTGCTGTGAAATAAACCCCATCGTCTCCGCCAAAGTATACAGCTCATTTCCATACCCTTGTTTTTTCTCGCCAACAGACAACCCGGCGGACTGTTCAGAAACGGCCTCCGCACCGCTTCGAGTTCCGCTCAAATAAAAAACACCAAAGCCCCCTGCTACAGCCAGCAGCACAACCGCCCCCCAGCCTGCCGGCTGCGCCGCAGCCGCCATTACAGCCGCAATAACTGCAACCGCCGCTGCTAAAACACGCCTCTCCTTCATGGTCTTGCTTCATTCCTTTCTTAGTACATTGTTCGAATTATCGAACTTTTTATAGTTTACTTTTCTCCAAAGCACGCAGCGCTCCCTGCCAAAAACCGGCGTTACCATTTATAAATTTCCATAAAAAAATAAGGCCACCCTACTTAGGCAAGCCTTATTTCCCCACGACTTATGGACGACGCTGTGCCCAGCGCGTCAAATACAAACCAGCAAAAATAACCCCTGCTCCCAAGGCCTGAA